>JBMOFP010000299.1:0-5155 GCA_049318805.1 Bradymonadia bacterium | reverse complement strand
GACCCTTTCCACGCAACCCGAGGGGCGCCGCCTGTATCTGGTCAAACGTTGAACGCACACCAGACGATCCATAGACAGGCGACACGATGAACACGACCCTCACCGGAGGCCGACCACGCGCGGTGGTCATCGGCAGCGGCTTTGGCGGCCTCGCGGCGGCGGTGCGCCTGGGTGCGCGCGGCTACGACGTCACGGTGCTCGAGCGTCACGACCAGCCCGGCGGGCGCGGTCGCGTGCTCCGGGACCAGGGGCACGTCTTCGACATGGGCCCGACGGTCGTCACCGCGCCGTTCCTCTTCGAGGAGCTCTGGGCGCTCGCGGGACGCACCCTCGCCGACGACGTCGACCTGCGCCCGGTGACACCGTTCTACCGGGTCCGCTTCGACGACGGCGGCGTCTTCGACTACACGGGCGACGCTGAGGCCATGCGCCGGGAGGTCGCCCGATTCGCGCCGTCCGACGTGGCGGGCTACGACGCGTTCGTGAAAAAGAGCGAGGCGATCTTCAAGGTCGGCTTCGAACAGCTCGCCGACGTGCCGTTCACGAAGCTCTGGGACATGCTCCGCATCGTGCCCGAGATGGTGAAGCTCGAGAGCTACCGCACGGTCCACGGCCTCGTGGCGAAGTACGTGAAGGACGAGCGTCTGCGCCAGGTCTTCAGCTTCCACCCCCTGCTCGTGGGCGGCAATCCGTTCTCCACGACCTCGATCTACACCCTGATCGCGTACCTGGAGCGGAAGTGGGGCGTGCACTTCCCGATGGGCGGGACGGGCGCGCTCATCGACGGCCTCGTGAACCTGATTCGCGGCCAGGGCGGCGAGGTCCGCTTCAACGCGGACGTGGAGCGCATCGAGGTGCGCGACGGCCGCGCGGTCGGGGTCCAGTTGCGGGGCGGGCAACGCCTGCCGGCCGACGTGGTCGTAAGCTACTGTGATGCCGCCTGGACCTACAAGCACCTCATCGCGCCCGAGCACCGCCGCACCTGGACCGACGACCGCCTCGAGAAGTCCCGGTACTCCATGAGCCTCTTCGTCTGGTACTTCGGCACCAACAAGAAGTACGACGACGTGGCGCACCACAGCATCTTGCTGGGACCCCGCTACCGCGCGCTGCTGGACGACATCTTCGAGAAGAAGCTGCTGGCCGAGGACTTCAGCCTGTACCTACATCGACCGACGGCGACGGACCCCTCCATGGCCCCCGAGGGTCACGACAGCTTCTACGTGCTCTCGCCGGTGCCCCACCTCGACAGCGGCACGGACTGGTCGACCGAGGCCGAGCGCTACCGTAAGGCCATCGAGCAGTCCCTGGAGCGCACCGTGATGCCGGGCCTCTCGCGTCACCTGACCTGCTCGCACGTGCTCACGCCGCAGCAGTTCCAGGACGACCTGCTCTCGTTCAAGGGCGCGGCCTTCAGCTTCGAGCCGGTGCTCACCCAGAGCGCGTACTTCCGGCCGCACAACCAGAGCGAGGACGTGCGCGGCCTCTACATCGTGGGCGCCGGCACCCACCCCGGCGCGGGCATGCCCGGCGTGCTGTGCTCGGCCAAGGTGCTCGACCGCGTCGTGCCCGCGCCCGAGAACCTGGTCGCCGCCCTCGCATGAACGCCCCGCGCGCGCTGCCCGACGCCGACCTCGAGCACTGTGAGCGCCTGCTCGCCGTAGGTTCGAAGAGCTTCCATGCGGCGGGTCGGCTGCTGCCCGCGCGCATCAAGCCCGACGTGACCGTGCTCTACGCGTTTTGCCGCGTGGCCGACGACCTCGTGGACGAAGCGGAGGACACGGCGCGCGGGGTCGCCGAAGTGCGCGCGCTGCTCGACCGAACCTACGGCGGCGCACCCGCGAACGATCCCGTGGAGCGGGCCTTCGCCCGTCTCGTCGAGCGTGTGCGGCTGCCGCGCACCCTGCCCGAGGCGCTGCTCGAGGGCTTCGAGTGGGACGCGCTCAACAGGCGCTACGCCGACCTGGGCGAGGTCCGGGCTTACAGCGCGCGGGTGGCCGCCAGCGTGGGTGTGATGATGACGTGGCTCATGGGGCCGCGCGACGCGGAGACCCTGGCGCGGGCCTGTGACCTGGGTGTGGCGATGCAGCTCACGAACATCGCGCGAGACGTCGGCACCGACGCGCGGATGGGGCGGATTTACCTGCCCCTGGAGGATCTGCGGGCGCGTGGCGTGGACCCCGACGCCCTCCTCCGCGCGCCGACCTTCACGCCGGCCCTGGGCGAGGTCGTCGAGCGCCTGCTCGTCGAGGCCGATCGACTCTACGCTCAGGCCGAGGCGGGCATCGTGCGGTTGCCCCCGGACTGTCGCGCCGCCATCTGGGCCGCGCGGCTGGTCTACGCCGACATCGGCCTGATCGTCCGGCGGCGTGGCCTCGACTCGGTGAGCGGGCGGGCGTCGACGAGCACGCTGCGCAAGGTCTTCCGCTTGCTGCAAGCGGCGTGGCGCGCGCGCTTTCGCACGGCCACGGCGCCCCACGACACCTTGCCGGAGACCCGGTTCCTCGTAGCCGCGGCCGAGCGTCCGTGACCTCCGCCGCCCTCGTCTCCGCGCGCGCGATCGTGCGGGAGCGCGGCGGCGACGAGCTCGCGGAGCGCCTCGAACACCTGGATGCGCACCATGCCCACCCCAGTCGACCTGCGCCCGAAGGTCGGACCCCGGACCGTGATGCGCGGCCCGACTTCGATATCGTGCTCGCCGGCGGCGGCCTCTCGCTGCTCCTCGTGCCCCTGCTGAGCCGAGCGGGGCTCAAGGTCGCCGTGCTCGACCGCGGCGAGATTGGCGTGTCCCACCGCGAGTGGAACGCGAGCGGGGCCGAGCTCGAGGCGCTGACCCGCACCGGCCTCGTGACCCCCGAGGTGCTCGACAGACTCGTGCTCAACCGCTACCGCGACGGTTTCTGTCGCTGGGCGGGCGGCGGGACCTACAACATCGCGGGTGTGCTCGACCACGCCGTCGACGCGGGCGCGCTGCTCGCCCATGCGCGCCGCGCCGCCGTGGATGCCGGGGCCACGCTGCTGCCGCGTCACGAGGTCACGAGCCTCTCCGCGGGACCCGCGTGTGTCGCCGTCCGAGGCCGCGCGCCCGACGGCCCCTTCGACCTCACGGCGCGCATCGTGCTCGACGCCCGCGGGTCCGCGGCGAGCCACGGGCGGGCAGACCTGCTGTGCCCCACGGTGGGCGGGGTGCTCGAGGGCCTCACGGAGGGCGAGACCCAGGACACCCTCGACCCCCACGTCGGCGAGATCCTCGCGACCACGGAGGGCCTGCGAGACGGTCGCCAGCACATCTGGGAGGCCTTCCCCGGGCGCCCCGGTCAGACGACCGTGTATCTCTTCTACTACGCGCCCGCGGACGGTGTGCCGCCGGGCGCGCTCACGGCGCTCTACGCACGTTTCTTCGAGACGCGCGCGACCTACAAACGCGGGGACGCGCGGCTCGTGAAGCCGACCTTCGGTCACATCCCCGGCTGGTCGCGGCTGCGGGCTCAGCGCGGCACCGGCAGTGACCGCATCGTGCCCTTCGGGGACGCCGCCGCGCGCCACTCGCCGCTCACGTTCTGCGGCTTCGGCAAGATGCTGCGCACGCTCGAGCCTGCGACGCAGCGGCTCGTGCTCGCGGTGGAGCGGGACGAGGGCCCGGGGGATGTGACACCCGAGGAGCCCATCCACGGCCTGACCGGCGCGCTGGCGTGGATGATCGCGAAGCCGCCCGTGCGTGCGCACCAGACCGACGCGCTCAACGCGCTGCTCGACGCGGCCTTCGCCACCTTGCACACCATGGGGCCCGGACCCTACGGGGCGCTGCTCCGCGACGAGATGGGTGTCGCCGACTTCACGCGGTTTCTGCACACCACGTCTTTGCGGCGGCCCGAGGTCTACGCCGAGGTGCACCGGGTGCTCGGCCTCGGCGGCGCGACGCGGTGGGCGCTGCAGCTCGCCGAGCGATGGGTGCGGGCGGTGTCCATCGAGGGATAGCGGGGAACGCGGGCAGGTCCATCGCCATCGGAGGTGAGTGATTCGTGAACCGCCCCGGCATTTTCGGAGACCCCGCAAGTTGAGAGGATGGGGTCAGGGCGCCGTCGACGTAAGCGCGATTGGGCGGCGCACATCCCCCTCTCAGGCGATGGTCGGCGGGGAGGTGCGATCGATGTTTTGCGAAGTCCGCTTCGCAAATCAGTTGCGCGTCCGTGGTTGCGGCTCAAACTGGGGGCATGACGAACTCCAGATGGCTCATCGGGTACGGCGTATTCCTTTTCCTCTGCGGACTGGCAGGTTTCCTCTCCAACCCGGCGGCCGCGAAAACCGCGCTGATTTCCGGATCCGCATTCGGCGCCTTATCCGCCGTGTGGGGAATCCTGCTCGGAAAAGGCTTCGGCTGGGCGAAATGGGCGGCGCTCGTCACCACGCTGTTGCTCTGCGTGGTGTTCTCGGTCCGTTCTTTCATCAGCTGGCAGAAGGTCATGGCCGACGAACCGAAGGCCTTCGCCGCCAGCCTGATCACGCTGATGCTGCTCGGATCGCTCGCCACCGTGGCGCGGCTTTTCGTGAGGAAGTAAGAGACCGCAGCGACGGCAAAGCCGGGCGCTCAGCCGCCGCGGCCATCATTGAGCTGAAGGTGGTCCAGCAGGTAGAGCTGGTCGATGCCCTCGAACACGATGACGGCCAGAAGTGCGTAGAGGCCTGCCGATGCGAGCAGCCAGCGCACCGAGCGAGGGCGGAAGGTCAGGTGGCCGTAGAAGAGGGCGAAAAGCCCGCTCGCGCCGCTGAAGAGGAGGTGGGGAACGCGCGTGGCGCATTCGAACTCCGTGGCGCGAAAGTGGCCGCAGGTGCAGCAGATGTTGGCTGCTTCGACACCGACCACGACTGCGGCCGCCAAGGCAACGAGGAAGAGAAGGGCGGCGAGCCAGCGCATGAAGTGCATTCTCGCGGTTCGCTCGCGGCGCGGCCAGGCCGTTCTGCGGCGGCGCGCGGTGTCGGCGCATCACGCCCCGGAACCCGGGTCGCCGAACGATGGCCTCCTGGAACGACGGCCGGCTCGGGGCCGTCGTCCGGTCGCTCGTCGGCCACGGATCGGACCTTGACGGGGGTCGCCCTGCTCGCTAGCAGGCTGCTGAAAAAGCAGCCTGCCCGGGCCAGGACGGCCCGGCGGAAT
>JBMOFP010000298.1:0-5160 GCA_049318805.1 Bradymonadia bacterium | reverse complement strand
CGCCCGATCACGGCGATCTTGAAGCTCTACGGCCGGATCCAGAGCGATGCGCTCGCCTGCGGCGGTGTCGGCGGCGAGATCTTCGACCCGATCATGGCGCCGCTGGACGGCATCGGCTCGACCTTCGCGCTGACGAAGCAGGGGGCGGCGGGGGCGGAGGTGGATTTCCTCGCCGCGCCGGTGGTCAGGGACTGCACGGAACCCGCTCCAGGCGGCCAGTAGTCGGAGTCGCTCTACGCCGCGGTTCCTCCGAAGAACGCCGCGAGCCAGAGCGGCAGGCGCTCGAGGTCGAGGGTGTCGACGCGCGGGCCCGTCTCGGTGACGGGGTAGGGCTCCAGGGTGCGCGAGACGATCAGGCCCCGGCACTCGGCCAGCTCACGGACCGACTTCGCCGCGGCGAGCGCCATCAAGGCCTGCACGCCGCGGGCGTCTCGCGCGTCGGGTCTCTCGGTGTGCTTGGCCTCGAGGGCGACGGCGCGTCCGCCCGCGGTGAGGAGGAAGTCGATCTCGAGCTGCCGGTCGTCGCGGTAGAACCACAGGCTCGCCGGCAGCGCGTGCGCGACGAGCGCCTTGCGGAGCTCGGCGTAGACGAGGGACTCCCACAGGCCGCCGAGGTAGGGGGAGCCCCGCAGCGTGAGCGGCGTGACGCCCAGCAGCCACGCGCACAGGCCCGGATCGGCGAAGTAGAGCTTCGGTGACTTGACGAGGCGCTTGCCCACGTTCGCGAACCACGGCTCGAGCAGGAAGACCTGGTTCGAGGCGACCAGGACGCCGAGCCAGGCGTGCGCGGTCTTCGGCGAGATGCCGACGTCCCGGGCGAGGTCGCTGCGGTCGAGGAGCTGCCCGTTGCGGTGGGCGCAGGCGCGGATGAAACGCTCGAAGTCGCGCAGGCTGGACACGTTGATGAGCTGCCGCACGTCCCGCTCGAGGTAGGTGGCGACATAGCTGGAGAAGAAGTCCGGCGGCCGGAGGCGCGCGTTCGTCCAGAGCTCGGGAAACGACCCGCGCAGGAGCACCTCGTCCAAAAGCGCGCTGGTCTCGAGGGTGCCCCAGGTCTCCGTTCTGCGGATCTCGGGCAGCGAGAAGCCCTCGAGCTCCAACCACACGCAGCGGCCGGCCAGGCTCTCGGAGACACCGCGCATGAGCGTGAACTTCTGCGATCCGGTGAGCACGAAGCGCCCGTAGGCCCGGCGATCGGCGTCGATGGCGGTCTTCAGGTGGCGGAAGAGACCGGGCGCGTACTGCACCTCGTCGACGACGAGCGGGGGCGGGTGGTCCTTCAAGAAGGCTTCCGGATCACGCTCGGCGCGATCGGCCATGCTCGGGAGTTCGAGGGTCACGTAGCCGTGCTCGGGGAAGGCCATCCGCAAGGCCGTCGTTTTGCCCGTCTGCCGGGCACCGGTCAGCACGATGGCCGGCGTGGACTCGACCAGGTGGAGAAGCCGCGCCGAGATTTCCCTGTAGATCTCCATCGTTCGCAATATGGGAATCCGGGTCCCGAATTGCAAGGATCGGATTCCATAACGGCGCATCCGCCGGCGCAGGTCCTACTGGGCGTCGCCGAGGGTCACCGCCCTATGCAGACCTTCGCCGCACGCGCTCAAACGAGGATGTTGCCCCGCGCGAGCACGCGGGCCGGATCGAGGGCGTTTTTGATCGCCCGCATCGTGCGCATCACGTCGGGGGGCGTGACCTCGGCGAGCATCGCGCTCTTGGACTTGCCGATGCCGTGCTCGCCGCTGATGGAGCCCCCCGCGGCGGCGCAGGCGCGCGAGAGAAAGTCGTACACGATGTGGCCCGCAGCCATCTCCGCGGGGTCGCGCGGCAGTAGGTTCACATGCAGGTGACAGTCCCCGACGTGCCCGAAGGTGGCGTGGTCGAGCCGTGTGGGGAAAGGCCGACCGTGGGCCGCCTCGAAGGCGGCGCACACCTCGGGCCCCAGGGCCGCGGGCAGGTCGTCGAGGACCCGGGCGTAGAGCGCGACCATCGGACGCAGCGCGGCGCGCGGCCAGGCGAGGTCGGTGCCGAGCTTGCGCAGGCCCCTCGAGCGCGCGAGCGCGTTGATCGACTCGGGCACGGCGTGTCTGAAGTCCCGCAGGGCCTCGTGCTGCTCCCGGTTGCTCGGGACCCGCAGGTAGGCGGCGTCGTCGGGCACGCCGCTCGCGGTGAGCAGCGTGTACCAGGCCTCGACGACGGCATCCTCGTCCGCGGGCGTGTGGTCCTCCTCGAGCAGCAGCCCCACCTCCACGTCGGCCGGCACTCCGAGGCGCGGGTGGCGCGCGGCGGCCAGGGCGAGGCTGTTGCGGTCGAAAAACTCGACGCTCAAGGGCCGCACGCCCAGCGCGCCGGTGTCGCCCTGGAGCCGCTCGACGAGCGCGAGCGCGTCGGCCTCGCGTCGAAAGAGCGCGAGCGCGGCGAAGACGCGGCAGCCGGGCAGCAACCGCATCGTCGCCTCGGCGATGTAGCCGAGCGTGCCCTCGGAGCCGATGAAGAGGTCCATCAGGTCGGGTGGGCTGAAGGTCGCGTACCCCAACGACGACTTGACCGTGGTCGAGCGCGGCGGCGGCTCCGGCACGACGAGTCTGCGTCCGGGCAGCTCGAGCGTGAACTGCCCGTCTCGCGGGGGATGGGCGCCCCGCTCGAGCGTGACCCGCTCGCCTGTCGGAAGCACGACCCGCAGCGCCTCGACGAAGGCGCCCGTCGGGCCGTACTTGAAGGAGCGCGCGCCGCTCGCGTTGCAGGCGATGGCCCCCCCGAGGCTGCACGTCTTGCGGCTCGTGGGATCGGGCGGAAAGAACGCGTCGGCGGCCTCGGCGGCCTCGGCGACATCGACCATGAAGACCTGGGCGTCGGTGGTGGCGCGCAGGGCGGCGCGGTCGACGTGCACGTTCTCCTTGCCGGCGTAGGTCGGCAGCACGACGACGAGCCCGCCCTGGGGCACCGCCGCGCCCGTGAGGCTGGTTCGCCGCGCGCTCAGTGTGATGGGCACCCCGGCGGCCTGGGCGCCGCGAAAGAGCGCCCCGAGCGCGTCGAGGTCGAGCGCGCCGCAGGGCTCGACGACGGTGTCGGCGTTGCCCGAATAGGAGGACTCGTCGCGCAGAAACGGCGCGTCCGGGTCGTCGGCTTGAACGACCCGGAACGACTCGGGCAGGGGAAAGGGGAGAGCGGGACGTGTCACCTGGGGTCGATTCCTTGCCTGACCACGCGGTCGCGCGGAGAATCCACGTCCGGAGGCCGATTTGTCCACCGCCCCCACGTTCGCCGACGAAGACGTCTGCCCGTACTGCCTGCGCGGGGTCGACCGGGCGCACGCGCAGGCCGAGGGCCGTAGGTTCTGCGGAGAGTGCGGCGGCGATTGGGGGGCCCTGCTCGAGTCTCACGCCCCCGGCGCGAGCGACGAGTCCGAGGCCGCGGCGAAGTGGAAGAGCGACTCGGTGGTGCTCCCCCTGCCGAAGGGGGAAGCCGAGCGCCCCTGGCACGAGCGCGACACCGGCCCCGTGCCTGCGCTGAGCGCGCCGAACGTCCGCGCGGCCGCGGCGCCGCTGGAGTTGCCCGACGACGCGCTCGTGGACGACGACGCCGTGCTCGAAGAAGACGAGGCCGACGACGACGAGGCCTTCCACGATCCGACAGGCGCCGTCGTGCTCGCGCCCGCGTTCACGCTCCTGCCGGCGCTGCCGACCCCCGACGCGGACGCGTCGCAGCAGGTCGAATCGCCCCCCGGGCGCGAAAACCTTTCGGCCGAGGACACCGACACCGGCGACCCGGCGCCCGTCGCCCCGCCGCCGCTCGTCTCCCCGAACGCGCTCGTCGCCAGCCTCGTAGGCGCCGCGATCTTGCTCGCGGTCGTGGTCGCCCGGCTCGTGGACACACCCGTCGCACCCGCGCCCGCTGCGGTCCCGAGCGCGCCGAGCGTGGCGCAAATCGCGCCCGCCCCCGCGCCCAGCGCCCCCAGCCTGCCGACCCCCGCCCACGACGCCACGCGCCGCTCCCTGGCCGTGACCCAGAACATCGAGCGCGCGCTCGACGAGGCGCCGCAAGGCACCGAGGCCGAGATCGGGGTCCGGGTCGACGACGACGTCGCCTTCCTGCTCGGCCAGGTCGAGAGCCACGAGACGCTGGACCGGGTCACCGCCGCGGCCCGGGGCACCTTCGGGGTCCGCGCGGTGGACACCCGCGAGGTCAAGGTTCAGCGCCGCGTCGCGCCGGTGCACACCGTCCTGGCCGGTGACACACTCTCGGACCTGGCGCGCAAGTACTACGGCCGCGCGGGGGCGTGGCGTCGGATCTACGAGGTCAATCCGGGCATCGACCCGAACCTGATCCTGGTCGGGCAGCCCCTCTCGCTCCCCCCTGAGCTGCGCTCGGGGTCCGCCCAGTGAGCCGTCGCCGCCGGTCGAGCCCGCCCGCGCCCGCCGAGGCCGAGGTGCCCGTCGGCTTTCCGAAGCCGCTGCTGCACGCGCTGCATCTGCTGACCCGCGACGGCGCCCTGAACGCGGACGCGCGCAGAAAACTCAAGCAAATCGAGCACTTGCTCGGCCTGATCGGGCCCGCCATCGACGACGTCGCGGCCCGGCACGAGGCGCCGGTCTTCGTCGACTTCGGGGCGGGCAAGGCCTACCTGGGCCTGTTGCTCGCCAGCGCGCGGCTGGAGGCGCTGGGCCGAGGTCGGGTGGTCTGCGTCGAGGCGCGGCCCGAGCTGGTCGAACGTGTGGGTCAGATCGCCACGGAGGCCGGACTCGCGCGTGTGGAGACGCTCCACGGCACCATCGCCGACGCGCCCCTGCCCGAACGGATCCACGTGGCCCTGGCGCTGCACGCGTGCGACACCGCCACGGACGACGCGCTCCTCCGCGCGGTGGCCTGCGGCGCGGACCACATCGCCGTGGTGCCGTGCTGCCAGGCCGAGGTCGCGCGGCAGCTCGCGGCGCGACACGGGGAGGGCCCGATCGCTTCGCTGCACCGCCACCCCTGGCATCGCCGCGAGTTCGGCAGCCACCTCACGAACGTGGTGCGTGCGCTGTGGCTCGAGGCCCACGGCTACCAGGTCACGGTGACGGAGCTGGCCGGCTGGGAGCACGCGCTGAAGAACGAGCTGATCCTGGGGCGGCGTGTGCACCGCGAGAACCGCGAGGCCCAGGCGCGGCTGGACGCGCTGCT
>JBMOFP010000297.1:0-5307 GCA_049318805.1 Bradymonadia bacterium | reverse complement strand
AGCATCGTTGCGCCCTTCATCGGCGAGCCGTTGTCGGAGTGCAGAGACAGTTGTCGAGCCTCGATCCTCTCGCGCTGGCAGGCGTCGGCCATGAGCGCGGCGGACAACTCCATGTCCTCGTCGGCGTGGACTCGCGCGGCCACGACCTTGCGACTGAACACGTCTACGATGAGGTAGAGGTAGAAGAACTGGCCCAGGATCGGGCTGCGCAGGTAGGTGATGTCCCAGCTCCAGACCTGGCACGGCGCCGTAGCCGTGAGTTCGCGCGGCCGCACCGCAGCAGGCTTGGACGGCTCGCGGTGGGTCATCTGTCCGGCGCCTTTCAGGATGCGATAGAACGTCGACTCGGAGGCCACGTACTCGGCCCTATCGGCGAGCACAGGCACGATCTGCTTCGGCCCTACGTCGCGGAATTCGGCGCTGTTGGCCGTTGCCAGCACCAAGGCACGCTCCTCGTCGCTGAGCTTGTTCGCTGGCGAAACGCCACCGACCCGCAGGTCGGCTCCACCTCCCTGTGCACGCCAACGCTGAATCGTGCGGGCGCTCAATCCCAGCTCTTCGCAGGCGCTCTCCAGCCGGGCGCCAGCGTTGACGGCCCGGTCGATCGCGTCGAGGGTCACTTGTCTCTCCGCGGCTTCGTGCCGTCGCCCTCGACCCCCCAGAAGGCCTCCATTTTTCCCCGCAGCACCAACAGCGCCGCCGTCTCCGCGAGCGCCTTCTCCTTGCGGCGCAACTCCTGCTCCAGAGTCCGAATTCGCCGGCTCTCCGGCACCCTTGGCGCCGCTCTGCCACGTTCCGACAGCCCGGAGAGGGCTGCCGCTCGCCACTCCGCGAGCTGAGCCTCGTGCAGACCGGCGCGTCGCAGGTAGGCGCCCAGAGCCTCGCCCGTCAGCTCAGCGGCCTCCTGCACGGCTTTGAGCTTTTCAGCAGGCGTCCACTCCTGTGGACGCCTTCGGGCAGGCTTGGGAACGGGCGTCTCGTCGGCTTCTTTCATACCCCGCACCTTACCTGCCGCCCGCAGCCACCGGGAGAGCGTCGGCTGTCCGATCCCCACCTCTTTCGACAGCCGCGACGCCGAGATCCGCTCCGGACCCGGCGCGCTCATCCTCTCCACCATACGTGCCTTGAAGCCCGCGGAATGTCGCCTCAACTTCGTCCTCGCTTCTCGCCCCCTGATTCCGCCGCCGAAGCGGCCGTCACCCTGCCGAAATCAGGCGACAACTACGCTGACACAGGGGGAAGGCGACCTGCCCTTGCTCCTCGACCCTGTTCAGCACCAGCTCGACGGGCACTTCGTAGCCGCCCGAGTGGACCGCGGGCATCTCGACGGCCTGTCCGATGACGCGCGCCTCACCCGTGGCCATGTGCCGCGTCATGCCGCGTTCATGTGCGTCGCGCATGCGCTCTGGAATGATTAGCCCTAGGCGCTGGCCGATTGCCTGAGTCGCCGTGTACCCGAGCAGGCGCTCAGCGCCATGATTCCAGTGCGAAATCACTCCGTCGCCGCGCGCGCCAATCACGGCGTCAGAGACGGCCTCGAGGAGCGTGTCAAGCTGGCGCAACGTCGTCGGTGCCGCCAGCGCGCGCGCGAGCGGACCGAGTCGACGAGCGACGTGTTCGAGCGCAGCCCGCGTGGTCTCATCGGGCGGCGGTGCGTCCACGACGAGTGAGCCAAATCCCGGCAGGTCGAGTCGAAAACCGGCAACGGTCGCTGATGGCTCATCGACGAGCATAGGCGAGCTCGGCACAAGGACACACGAGGTCGCGCCCAAGTGAGCCTCAAGCGCACGCTTGAGCCGATATTCCAGCGCGGCGATGGACTCCGCTTGGCCGGCATCCACCGCGAGGTCGAGCACCCACTCGGCCACAGCCGAGCTCAACCGTCCGCCTGCGAGGTCGCTCCGCGTGTCGACGGTCGGGGCGCGATGACCGGACCGGCGAGCAGGTCACAACCGGTTGCCGCGAGCGCGTCGGCGTCGGTTTCCGTCCCGATTTCGCTTGCCAGCACGCGGGCGCCGGCGCGGTGGCACGCGACCACGAGCTCGGTGATGAACTGGAGCGTTGCGGGCGACTGCGCGCAACCCGTGGTGAGCTCGGTCGCGAGGTGAGCGATGTCGACGGGGTGTTTGAACAGGAGCCCGAGGCTCGTTGCATCACGTCCAATCCCGCCCATCGCGACGCGATACCCCGCGTCGCGGGCACGCCGGACCATCCCGGGCAGGTCGTGGTGGCCCCCGGCGCGGCTCGGTTCATCGATCTCGATAATGGTGTGCGTTCGGTGCTCGAAGAGGCCGTCGGCCGGGTCAGTCAGGCGCTCTGCGCACAGAGAGAACCGCGACATCGGGACGAGCCGGACTCCAGGGTTGTCCTTGAACGCGCTCAGCAGCGCGCTCTTGAGTGTTTGCCCCAGGTCGCGTTCGCGCCCGAGCCCTTCGGCGAGCTGGCTCAGCGCGGGGGGCATGGGCGCGCCGAGCGCGTCGACAGGCGTCATCGCCCAGGCCAGTCGACGCCGCGTGTGTGCGTCGACGATGGGTGCACCCGACACCCGCACGTGCGCGAGCGCGGCGTCGAGCGCAGCGCGCGTGTCCGCTTGACCACCGGCGAGGGCGCGCACGCCCGGCTGAAGCATCGCCTGGGCGCGCTGCAGTCGGCCGAGCTCGAACTCCGCGAGCGCGCGCTCCAGTGCGGCGGCGAGCTCGCTTGGGATGGCGGGCTTGACAATGAGCTGCGTCCCGCGCTCTCGGAGTGTCGGCCGCGCGTGCGCGATGGTCGGGTTGGACGTCATCGCCAGGACCGGTGTCCTCGGCGCAAGCTGTCGCAGGGCGTCGAGCGTATCGGGGCCATCCGCGTCGATCATGAGCAAGTCAACTGACCCACTCGACATGTACGCCGCAGCCTCCTCAAGGGTGGCCGCGACGTGGGTCTCGACCAGGCTCTTGCGGGCGATGCCGGCGACCATGTGCGCCGTCGACTCCCTGAGGTCGACGATGAGGAGACGCGCGCGCGTCTCGGGCAGCGTGGGCAGCGGGCTGAACTGCCCGATGGGGCTGGCGGCCAGCGTCAGCGGGGTGGGCGCATCGTCGACGAGGGCTTCGGATGGCTTCGCAGCGAGCGCGTCGAGCGCTGCGCGAGCCAAGACCTTGCTGGTGTAGGGCTTGCGCAGCAGGGGCCCAAGCGTCGTCATGTCGACTGCGCCCGTGTCGTAGTAGCCCGAGACCACGAGCGTCGTGACCTTGGGCGAAGTTTGGCGGGCGTAGCGCAACAAGGTCGCGCCGTCTTCTCCCCCGAGTACCAAGTCGCTGATGACCAGGCGCAGCGCCTCCCCGAGGGCGTCGATCTCGCGCCTCGCCGCCTCTGCGGTGCCCGCCTCGACGACATGGAAGCCCGCGTCCGAGAGTGCGCGCGCGCTGCCGCGTCGCAGGGTCGCGTCGTCATCGACGAGCAGACACACGGCGCCCTGAGCGTCCAGAGGCCCGGTCGCCACGACCACCATCGGCCCGGTCTCGCGGCGCGCCGCCACGAGCGGCAAGTCGACTGTGAAGGTTGTGCCTGCGCCGACCTCGCTGTGCACGGAGATGGCCCCGCCCGCGCGCTCGACGAGCATGAGGCAGGTCGCGAGCCCGAGGCCCGTGCCACGCCCGCGCGGCTTCGTCGTGAAGAAGGGCTCGAAGATGCGGGCCGCGGTCTCCGGCGACATGCCAGAGCCCGTGTCCGTGACCTGCAGGCGACAAAACGTGCCCGCCTTGAACTGCTCCGACGCGCGGTCTGGGCGCGTAATCGACACGAAGAGTGGCCCACCCATGGGCATCGCGTCGCGCGCGTTCGTCGTCAAGTTGAGCAAGATTTGCTCGACCGCAGTGGCATCCGTCGGCACGGGCGTCGGCTCGCTGTCTGCATGGACGTCGAGGCGAATGCCCGACCCGACGAGCCGCTCCAGCATCGGTCGCGTCTCGCGCGCGACAGCGCCTAGGTCGCAGATGGCCGACGGTCCTGTCTCGTTCTTGCGTGAGAAGTCAAGCAGCTTGCGGGTCAACAGCGCGCCGCGCCGAGCGGCGTGAATGACCTCGGTTAGGTCCTCGTTTCGAACCTCGGCCTCGGGCTCGTCGAGCGCGAGCTCGGTGAACGCCAGGATTGCGCCGAGCGTGTTGTTGAAGTCGTGCGCGATGCCCGCGGACAGGCGCCCGACGATCTCCAGACGCTGGCTCTCGGCGAGCGCGATCTCCGCTTGACGCTGCTGTGTGATGTCCTTGTGGAAGACCAGCAGGTGCGTGACGTGCCCGTTTCGGTCAGGCACGGGCGAGATGGTCACAGTGGACCAAAAGGCATGTCCTTGGCCGTTGCGGCCTTGGATCGTCGCTTCGGCGAACTGTCGGCCCTCGAGTGCCCCGCGGAGCAGCTGCAGGCCGGGCTGGTCCTCGCTTCCCGCAAGAAAACACGGCCGGTTGCCCAGGATCATCTCGCGTGGGTGGCCAGCGAGCGCGACAAAGACGTCATTGCAGAAGACGATCTTGCGCTCGTCGCCGCGGGCTTCGACGAGCAGGATGCCAATCGTCGCCGCCTCGACTGCAGCGCTGAGTGTCCGCGCGTTCGTGTCCGCCGCGTGTCGTTCTGCCGCGATGGCGAGCGTCGCGGCGAGGGTGCGCTCATCGAACGGCTTGAGCAGATAGCCATAGGGCGACGTATCAGACGCGCGCTTCACGGTCGCGTCGTCCGCAAACGCGGTGAGGAAGACGACGGGCGTGTCCGCAAGCGCCGCGATGTCGCGCGCCGTGTCAATGCCGTCGAGCTGGCCCCGAATGAAGATGTCCATCAGGACGAGGTCGGGCTGCGTGACCTTGAAGAGCGCGAGCGCCTCGTCGTGTTCGTCTGCAACGCCCACGCACTCGTAGCCGGCGCGGTCGAGGTGGCGCTCGAGGTCGAGCGCCACGAGCGCCTCGTCCTCGACGATCATCACGCGGCTACGCACACTTTGCACCGTCGGCGGCGTGGTCGGGGTCCGGTCTGTCATGGCCTCAGTCTGGTCATCAGGGACGGGGGGAGAATCGCCCGCTGCCCGACGCGCTGCAAGCCACAAATCCTCACAAGTCGTGCGGCGACCTTACTGCGCCGCGCACACGCTACAGCTGCCGTAGGTCTCGTTGAGAGCTTGCGGTCCTGCGACCGTGAAACGCCGGTTCGCGTAGTCGGCATAGTTTGTCACAGGCGCGCACATTCCGCCGGCCTGCATGTCGTCGAGCAAGTTCTCCTGCCCCCCAGTGCCGATTGGTGATGCCGACTCGCGGCTGACCTGAGGTCCGCGTACTGCCT
>JBMOFP010000296.1:0-5320 GCA_049318805.1 Bradymonadia bacterium | reverse complement strand
CTCCCGACGCTTCGCCTCCCGACGCTTCGCCTCCCGACGCTTCGCCTCCCGACGCCGCGCGCCCGCCCGACGTCTGTCCAGACAACACCTGGGGTCTCTTCTGCGACGCCGTCTGCGACTGTGACGACGGTCTCTTCTGCAACGGCGCGGAGACGTGCGACCGCGCCCTCGGCTGCGTCCCCGGTGTCGCGCCCGAGCCGCCCGCGAGCGACGATCCCTGTGTGGCGATCGGCCCGTGCGACGACTCCGCCGACGCCTTCGAGCGCATCGCGCGCCTCGAACTCCCTTCGTGCGGCGCCCAGTCCGCACCGCCGCGCGTTCGCCCCCGCGACTACGCCTTCTGGTACTGGCCGGGCAACCACCGCTTCGCCGGCAACGTCCCGATCTCGCGCGTGATGCACTTCTTGACCGGCCACTACGCCCTCACGCTCAACGAGGAGACGGGCGACTTGGGCCAGCTCGGCGTGCTTGACGGCCCCGACTCGGCGGAGCAGGGCATGCGCACGCCGGTCGACGCCGTCGAGGCCCTGCCCGCCGCGGATCTGGCCCTCGAGGGGGGGGTCGGCGAGGAGACTGTCACGGCGACGAGCTTCTTGGGCAGCAACGGCAACCAGACGACCCGCGCGCGCATGGTCGACGGCGGCCGCGTGGCGAACTGGATCGACATCCCGACGCTCGGCTACGGCGCCAACGCCACCTACAGCGGCGCGCTCGCGGTCATCTCGTACCCGAGGCACGTCGTGTTCACGCACACCGTCACGTCGTCCGCGTGGCGGGTCGACACCCCGGCGCTCGCGCGCGTGTCGATCTCGGGCGCTGCGGTCGCGTCGCTGCCCAACGCGACCTGGCTCGTGCCCGACCGCGCCCTCGAGCTCGTCGACGCGGCGGGCCGCGGATGGGTGTTCATCGTCTACGACGCCCCGGGCGCGGACACGCGGCTCACGTTCGACGGCACCGCCGTGCGCGCGACGCGCACGCAGGCCGTGGCCGCGGGAGTCTCGCTCCCGGTCTCGCTGCTCGCGCTGCGGCGCGACGCCGTGACCGCCGACGAGCTCGCGCTCTATCTGCGCCCCGCCGAGACGGTGCAGGTCAGCTACACACTGCTCGACCAACACGGCCAGCGTGTGTCCGACCACCCCGTGCGTTGGAACGAGAAGTTCGGCGCGTTCGACGTGCCGCTCCAGTCTCTGCAGGCGGCCGGCGGCCCCGGCGGCCCCGACTACGACAACAACCCCGCGATGCACACGTGGTACGGGCGCCACCGACTCACGATGAACGCCGGCGAGCGCGTAGGCCTGTCGGTGCCGCTCGCGATGCTCGGCTCCGACCGCCTGTCTTGGTACATCGTCGGGGGCGCGTTCTTGTTCCGCGACACCGCGGGCGAGCCCGTTGGTGTGCCGGTCCAAATCTCCAAGAACTGGCACAACTTGTATTGGTACCACCTGTACGCGCTGCCCACGCTCGAGGCGGCCGGTCCCACCACGGTGGAGCTCACGGTTGCGTCGTCCCGTTGGGGTGAGACCTACGCAGCCTCGCACGCGCAGCTCAGCCTGGTGGGCTGGAACGACAGCGCCGGCGGCCACTGGGACGAGTCCGCCATCGGCGCGTTCGGGGAGAGCGTGACGTACGACCCGGACCAGTCGCTCAACCGCGCGATGGTGGACGATGTGCGGCCGTTGCTCGTGCTGGCAGAGCGGCGGTGGCGTTGGACGGGCAACGTGGGCGGCGCGGACTTCCTGCGCTACACGGCGCTCGACTCCCCGAACGTGATGCGCCGCATGGCGCGGGTCCGCACGCTGCACGTGGCGAACGGCCCCAACCTGACGGACGTCGTCTATCAGGGGGTGTCGTCGGACGGCAGCATCGAGGGCGCCATCCGGGTGCAGATGGGGCGAACGGACGACCTCGTGCGGGTCTACTACCACCTCGACTACACGTTCCTGGCGGACGTCGCGTACAGCCGGCTCGCGTTCTTCCAGATGGCGGCAGACAACTACGGCGACAACACCTTCACGCGCTACGCCTACGGCGACGAGGCCGGCGTGCGCCTCGACGCCGCCGTGCCGGCGCAGGGCGCCACGGGCTACGCGCGGCCCGAGGATCGAGGCATTGCGCTCACGGGCAGCTCGCCGTGGGTGGGGCTGTACGCGGCGGTGCCCCGGGCGGGCGACAATCTCAAGGAGCACCTGGCGAGCGTGGGCTTCGTGGTGCGTGACTTCGAGGCCACGATCGGCGGCGTGACGCTCCGCACACCCCACATCAACTTGAATCGGACGAACAACGGCAACTTCTCGCAGGTCGCCTTTGAACTGGGCCTGCCCTACGAGGCCGGCGCCCCGTGGTGCGGCCCGCCCTGCCAGGGTCAGACGACCTTCGTGCCCGCCGGCAGCCGCGTGCGCG
Source organism: Bradymonadia bacterium (assembly GCA_049318805.1). Lineage (GTDB taxonomy): Bacteria > Myxococcota_A > Bradymonadia > UBA7976 > UBA1532 > CANLBD01. The sequence goes on along the minus strand of JBMOFP010000296.1, from coordinate 2,920 downwards.
CAACGCTCGAGTATGTCGTCCCGCCCGCCGACAAGGCGCTCTACTACGGCGCGAGCGATGACCTCACCGCGCTGCCCGCTGCGGCGTTCGCGTCGACCGACATGATGCTCACGCTCGCCGGCGGCAATCGCCTCACGGTCGATGCGCGCGTCGGCCAGGTGCGGCGCGTGCAGCCCGTCGAGATCGACGCGGCCCCCGGCGCGCGCGCGGCCGAGCTCACGCTCACCGGCGGGCGCGGCTACGTGCCGCTGACCTTTCATGGCCTGACCCGACACGACGGCTGGCGCCTCGAGCGCCGCGTGCAGGACGTGTGGGCGCGCGTGGACCAGTCCGTCCGCGGCAACGACTACTGGCAGGCCCGGTTCGTGCCGGAGACCGGGCGCTACAGCCTGACCTTCAACGTCCTCAATAGGGCGCCCACCGACTACCGCCTCGTGTGGGTCCGCCCCGAGTAAGGTGCGCTGGCTCCGCCCGGTGCCTCGCAGTGGTGAACTGGTTGCGGGAGAACGTAGAACGCCGCAGTATCGCGCTCATGTCACCTACACGCAGCCGGGATCCGCGTCGTGGGTTGTGACACCGAAGTGGCACCCGACGCGCTTCCATGCGGGGCGCTCGGCCAAGTAGGGTGGCGCTCGTGAGCGCGCCTCGCGCGATCGACCCGCGGCTCCGCGTGGTCTTCCTGCTCGCCGTCGCGCTCGGCGCGTTCGCGGTGCGTCCGCCGCTCGTGCTCGCCGGCGGCGTCGTGCTCCTCGCGGTGGGTTGGCTCGTGGCGGGCCTCGGCGCGCGCCGCCTCGCGCGGCAGGTGTTCAAGCTCTGGGGCCTCGCGACCTTCGTCGCGCTCTCGTACGGCCTCACCGAGAGCGAGGACGGCGCGAGCCGTTGGGTCGAGCTCGCGTGGGGCCGCGCGGTGAACATGGCGGGCCTCGAGGCGGGCGCGGCGATGGTGCTCCGCGTGCTCGCGATCGTGCTCGCCTCGCAGCTCGCGCGCGTGGGTGATCCGCGCGCGATCGTCTCCGGACTCGGTCGGCTCGGCGCGCCCGAGCGCTTCGCGCGGGCGATGGACGCGGTCCTCGCGCTGATGGGGAGCGACGAGCGCCGCGGGCGCGGCGACGGCAGCGGAGGCGGGCGCGGCGGCGGCGGCGGCGGCGGCGGAGGCCGCGGTCGAAGCGCCGAAGGTGTACCGGACGAGGGCTTCTGGGCCGCGGTGCGGCGCCTGGCCGGCGGCGACGTGGAGCCGATCGTGCGCCGTTGGGTTCGGCACGTGCGTCGCGCGGAAGACGCCGCCGACCCATATGCGCCGGGCACGCGCGATCTCTCGGTCGTGGTGGGCACCGCGCTGACGATGCTCGGGATCAAGGCGCTCAAGGTGTTGCCGAGCATCCCGTTCGCGCCCGGGCACAAGCTCGTGGTGCTGACGCCCCTCTACGTGCTCGCCACCCAGGCCACCCACCCGCGCGCTGGGCGCCGCGGCGCGCTTCGGACCGGCGCCACCCTCACCGGCGCCACGATGGGTTCGGTGGCCTTCCTGCTCGGCGACGGTAAGTACGGCGTCCTCGAGATCGTGAAGCACGTGGTCCCGGGCGTGCTCGCGGATCTGCTCGTGCCCGCGGTGATCGCGCGCCCGGCCCTCGCGCGGAGCGCGCTCGCGTGGTGCGCGGTGGGTGGGCTGCTCGGCGCGGGCCGCTTCGCGACAATCTTCGCGATCACCGCGCTCATCCAGGCGCCTGCGCTCGCGTACGCCATCCTGGTGCCCGGGCTCCTCGTCCACGTGGGCTTCGGCGTCGCGTCGGGGTGGATCACGCGCCCGCTCGTGGCCGCCGCCGAGCGCGTGCTCGCCGAGGAGGCGGGCGACGACGCCTAGGTCCCCCCTTCAGCCCCTGCTTCTCCGGCGGCCGAGCCGCCGCTACCCCTGGAGGTCTAAGTCATGCCCAAACTCGTGACCGGCGACGGTCGCACGCACATCGAGTCGACGTTGATGCGTGAGTCGCTCCAAGATCGCCGCGTGATCGCGCGGACCGACAGCCCCCGCGAGGTGCAGATCCTGCCCGACGTCATGTTGGTGGGCATCGGGGGCCAGTCGATCTTCGACCGCGGCAAGGCCGCGCTGCTCCCGCTCGTCGACGAGCTGGCCGCGGCGCGCGGCAAATACCCGCTCGTCATCGGCGTCGGCGGCGGCACGCGCGTCCGCCACACGGTCGCGATGGGTTACGACCTGGGCCTCCCGCTCGGCGGCATCGCGCAGCTCGTGGGCGCCATGGAGGAGGCCAACGCGGTGTTCCTGAACGCGCTCCTCGCGCGGCACGGCTCGATGGTGATGCCGCGCGAGCACTTCTGGGAGCTGCCGCTCTACCTCGAGTGCAACATGATGCCGATTACGATCAGCATCCCGCCGTATCACTTCTGGGAGCCGCCCACCGGCGACAGCCCGCTGCCCGCGCACGGCTCCGACTTTGGCCTGTTCCAATACGCCGAGGTGCTCGGCATGAAGCGCATCGTGTTCGTGAAGGACGAGGACGGGCTCTACGACCGCGACCCCAAGCGGCACCCGGAGGCGCGCTTCATCCCGCACATCACGCTCGACGCACTGCTCGCCGAACCGCCGCGGGAGCTCATCCTGGACGAAATGTTGTTCCACGCGTGGCGCGCCGCGCGCCACGTCGAGAGCGTCCAGATCGTGAACGGGCTGAAGCCCGGCATGTTGACCCGCGCGCTCGCCGGCGAGCCGGTGGGTACGGTCATCACCAAGGAGTACGCATGAGCGCCGCCCACGAGACCCCCGCCCGCCTGGGTATCGCCTCGAGCCTCGCCGACGCGCTGCTCACCCGTCCGGGCGCCGTCGACACGCACGACTACTCACCGATCGCGATGATGCCGGACGTGAAGGTCGTGAAGCTCGGCGGCCAGTCGCTCCTCGACCGCG
>JBMOFP010000295.1:0-5412 GCA_049318805.1 Bradymonadia bacterium | reverse complement strand
ATGACCAGCCCCCTCTCGAGACGCACCCTGCTGCGGGGCGCAGGCGCCGCCCTGGCCCTGCCCTTCCTCGAGGCCATGCTGCCGCGGCGCGCCTTCGCCCAGGTCAACGTGCCGCGGCGCTTCATTGCGTACTACGTGCCGTGCGGCATCCACATGGCGGCGTTCACGCCCCGCGGCACGGGCACGGACTACGCGCTGACCCCGATCCTCGCGCCCCTCGAGCCCGTGCGCGCGTCCGTGAACGTGCTCACGGGCCTCGCGAACCTACCGGCGCGCCCCGATGGCGCCGGAGACCACGCGGCCGGCACCGGCTCGTTTCTCACCGCGCGCCACGTCTACAAGACCGAGGGCGCGAACATCCAGAACGGGATCTCGCTGGACCAGCGCATCGCCCAGGTGGTGGGCGAGGGCACACGCCTGTCGTCGCTGGTGCTCGGCACCGAGGGCGGCAGCAGCGTGGGCGGCTGTGACTCGGGTTACAGCTGCGCTTACAGCCGCAACATCTCGTGGGTCGGGGAGCGCACGCCCGCCGGCCAGGAGGTCAGCCCGCGCAGCGCCTTCGACCGCCTCTTCGCGGGGCAGGCCACGGGCGAGTCACCGGCCGCGGCCGCGAAGCGTCGGCTCTACAAGCGCAGCGTGCTCGACTTCGTGTTGGAGGACACCCGCGCGCTGTCGCAGAAGCTCGGCCCGTCCGACCAGCGCAAGCTGGACGAGTACCTGACGGGCGTGCGGGAGCTCGAGCGGCGCATCGACGATCCTGGGGACGGGCCGCGCTGCGAGGTGCCCGGGGCGCCCGCGGACCCCATGGACGTGCAGCAGGCCGTCGAGCGCATGACCGACCTCATGGTCCTGGCGCTGCAATGCGACCAGACGCGCGTCGTGAGCTTCATGCTCGGCAACGGCGGTTCGAATCGGCCGTATCCGTTCCTCGGGGTCGCCGAGGGCCACCACGAGCTGAGTCACCACCAGGGCAACCCGACCAATCACGAGAAGCTCACCCTGATCGACACGTGGGAGGTCGAGCAGCTCTCCAGGTTGCTCCAGAAGCTCGCCGCCATCCCCGAGGGCGACGGCACGCTGCTCGACGCGAGCCTGGTGTTCTGGTCGAGCGAGATCGAGGACGGAGACGCCCATCGCCACACGAACCTGCCCGTGATTCTGGCGGGCGGGTGCGGTGGTGCGTTGCCGACCGGGCGGCACCTCGAGTTCCCCGACGCGCCCCCGCTCGCGCGCCTCTTCGTCTCCTGCCTGAACCTCATGGGGGTTCCGGACGCGACCTTCGGCGACGACGGCGACGGCCCGCTCTCCGGGCTCGTGTGATCCGGGCGGTCGCAACCTCCCCGCGGCCAGCGTGTTGTCTACATTCAGTCCACCCATCGGCGTACACTGCTTCGAGTCGTCCGTTGGCTTGACGATTCACGGAGGAGGCGACCCGTGGCGTACACCCTCTCTCGAGCGACGCTGTCGTGGCTATCGCTCGTTTGTCTCTTGGCTTCGCCCGCGTCGGCGCAGGGGGGCGGCGATGCCGTCGCCCCAGAGGCCGCGGCTTGCGGAGACGAGGTCGAGGTCGACCGGGATCGTTTCCTCCGGCAGGTCACCCTCGACCTGTGGGGACGCGTGCCGAGCGTGGTGGAGTACGAGGCGCTGGCGGCCGAGCCCGTCTTCGACCAGTCGGCGCTGGAGGCCCTCGTCGATACGATGATCGCGGCGCCCGAGTTCGACACCTTCGTCGACCGGCACCACGCCGACCTGCTCTGGCCGAACGTCAACAACCTCGACTTCATCAGCCCGACGTCCTTATTGCTCCCGGCGGCCTTCTACGGCGCCCCCGGCGACGGACAACGCCTCTTCAACCTGTTCATCGGCCTGTACGAGCGTCGACAGCTCTTCGCCCCGTGCAAGGACGAGCCTGCGGAGTTCGACGAGACCGGTCGCCCCGTGATGGAGGAGATGATCGACGGCACCCGGCGTGAGGGCTGGGTGATGGTCGAGCCCTACTGGGCGCCGGGGACCCAGGTGAAGGTCTGCGCGCTCGAGGCCCGCACCGCCGCGATCAACGAGTACGGGATGGACTGCCTCCAGGGGTCCTCGCAGCTCACAGGGCAGTGCGGCTGCGGCCCCAACCTCGAGCGCTGCGCCAGCATCGAGGTCTTCACCGAGACCGTGCCGCTGCTGCGCGAGCAGATGATGCGCATGGTGAAGCGTCCCATCGCCGAGGGGCGCCCCTACACAGACATCCTGACGGACGTCTCGGAGGAGGTCACCGGTCCCCTCGTGCACTACTACCGTCACATCGCCCGCTATGCGCTCGACCCGCTCGTCGCCGTGGCGCCCATCGACCTGGCCGACGTCGAGGACATGAACTACACGGACCGCGACTGGCGCACGGTGACGCGTGCCGCCGAGGAGCACGCGGGGGTGCTCACCAGCACGACCTTCCTGCTGCGTTTCCAGACCGCCCGGTCCCGCGCGAACCGGTTCTACAATGCCTTTCTCTGCGAGCCGTTCCAGGCGCCGAACGACGGCCTGCCGAGCCCGAACGACGAGTGCAGCCAGGAGCCGAACCTGCGCGAGCGGTGTGGCTGCAACTACTGCCATGCGCGCCTCGAGCCCGCGTCCGCCCACTGGGGTCGCTTCGCCGAGGCGGGCACGATGTATGTCGATCCCGCGATCTACCCGGTCTTCAGTCAGCGCTGCGCGGCGTGCGCCGAGAACCCGGACGCCCCATGTGACCCGTACTGCGACAAGTTCTACGTCACGGACATCGGACACCCGAAACAGGCGCCGTTTGCCGGCGTGCTGAAGTCCTACGAGTTCCGGCCCCCGGAGGAGGTCGCGAGCCTCGAGGCGGGGCCGAGGGCGCTCGTCGACCTGCACGTCGCGGACGGCCGGATCGCGGCCTGCGCGGCGACCCAGGTTTTCAGGCGCCTGTACCGTCGTGAGCCGACGCAGGACGAGCAACTCTTCGAGCTCGCCGAGATCGCCCGGGACTTCCAGGGCGGGAACTTCGACTTCAAACAGCTCGTGCGCACGCTCCTCGTCAGCGAAGGCTACCGGAGGATGGTCCGATGAAAACGACGACCCTCGCAGGTGTTCTGGTGGCCGCGATGGCGTTCGGGATCGCGGGTTGTGGCGACTCCGGCGGCGGCTCGAACGACCCCGCTCCGAGTGGAGGCACACCCGCGGCCGGCGGCTCCGGTGGCTCCCCGGTGGATGCGCCCGACGCCGGGGGCGGGGCTGGCGGTACCGAGCCCGTCGGCGGTGCGGGGCCTCATCCCGGCGGCGGAACCCCGCACCCCGAGCCCCAGGCCCTGACCCGCGCGCCCGGTCGAATGACCGTCGAGACCCTCCGCCGCTCGATCCCGGTGATCACGAACGGGATCAACTGGGAGGAAGACTTCGGCGACGGCAACCCGACGGATGTGCTCGAGGTCCTTTCCCCGACCCTGGGCGCCCCCGACTACCTGCTCGTCACCGAGGAGAACCTCGAGCCCTCGCTCATCATCGCCAAGTTCATGCAGGACGCGTCGAACCGTATCTGCCCTCGCTGGGTCGAACGTGATCGCGGTGAGGCGGCGGCGAGCCGCTCCCTGGTTGCCCATGCCGGCGCGTGGGACTCGCGCGCCGAAGCCGACGTGAAGGTCGCGCTGCGGGCCCTGCGCCTGCGGTTCTTCGGTCACCGCCTGCCGGCGGACGGCTCGCAAGACGCAGTGCTGACCGACCTGCTCGACCTGTTCAATACCGCGAGCGCGACCTCGGCGCCCGGGCGAGAAGCCCAGGATGGCTGGCTCGCCGTGTGTATCGCCCTGATGACCGACCCCGAAATGGTCCTGTACTGAGCCCGGAGGACGCCATGAATCGACGTCAGTTCCTCGCCCGGGCCGGCCTCTCCGCCGCCGCGCTCGGCCTCTCGAACAGCCTCTTCGGTCAGGTCGCCCAGGCCGCAGAGGCCCACGACCACTACTTCATCTTCGGCTACTTCGAGGGCGGCTGGGACCACCTGCTCGCCCTCGATCCCCGCGACCCGACGCTGTTCAGCGAGCGCAACATGCGCGAGACCGGCATCCAGCCGGCCTATGATCGCATTCCCGCGCAATTTTCGCGGAGCCCCATCGACGCGGGCCCCTTCATGCTCGGCCCGGCCGTCGGCGACGAGCTCGCGTCGATGGCTCAGGACTTCAGCGTGGTCCGGGGCATCAACATGGCGACGCTGACCCACGAGGTCGGCCGCCGCTACTTCCTCACGGGTCGGCCGCCCAGCGGCCTCACGGCCCGAGGCAACTCCGTCGCCACGCTCTGCTGCGCCCAGCTCGGGGCCGACCGCCCCGTGCCGCACCTGGGCCACGCGACCGAGACGTACAACGTGGACCAACCGGCCTTCGCCGGGGCGCTCCAGATCGCGTCCGTCGACCACGTCCAGTACATCCTCCAGGAGAACCTGGGCATCCCGACGACCGTCCCGCCCAACGTGAAGGGCGCGCTGGGCGCCTACTGGGCCAAGAAGGCCGACTGCGCGCCCGAGACGGGCGCCGGCTCATCCCGCCTCGCGGACATCTACCGCGAGAACCGGGCGCGCGCGCGGCAGGTCGTCAACTCCGCGCTTCACCGGGAGTTCCAGTTCGCGTCCCCGACACTCGCCGCCGTGCGTCAGCGCTACGGCTTCGCCGCGAACCAGTTCGACAACGCCTACGGGCGCGCGGCCCTGGCGAGCCAGGCGTTGAAGACCGGGCTGTCGCGGGTCGTGAGCATCGCCTTCGCGACCGAGCTCGACACCCACGACAACACCTGGGCGACGGACCACCCCGTTCGCCTGAACGACGGCTTCAACGCGCTCGCACGCCTCATCGCCGACCTCAAGGACTCCGAGGCGCCCGGGGGCGGCTCCATGTGGTCGAAGACCACGCTCGTCGTCTTCTCGGAGTTCGGTCGCACACCGCGCATCAACGATCGCGCCGGTCGAGACCACCACCTCGGCAACTGCGCGCTCATCGCGGGCGCGGGCATCCGCGGCGGGCAGGTCGTGGGTGAGTCGGGCAACGCGCTCGGCCCGCTGCTGGTCAATCTCGAGAGCGGCCGGGCCGACGAGAGCGGCGTGAACCTGCAGCCGGAGCACGTGCTGAGCACCGTCATGGCGGCGGCGGGTCTCGACGCCTCGGAGCTCCGCAGCCGGGCCCTGCCGACCCTGCTGGCCGTCTGACGCGGCGCGTCGCGCGGGCGTGGACCGGGGAGCGCGCTGCGGGTAGCATCCGCGGCCGTTTCGACCCACGCACGGAGCCCGCGCGATGTCCACGTCCGACCTGATGCAGAAGATCGTCTCGCTGTCGAAGCGACGCGGCTTCGTCTTTCAGTCCTCCGAAATCTACGGCGGCCTGAAGAGCGCCTACGACTACGGCCCCCTCGGCGCCGAGCTCA
>JBMOFP010000294.1:0-5426 GCA_049318805.1 Bradymonadia bacterium | reverse complement strand
CAGCGGCGGCGAGGCCCCGGGCGAGCTCACTTACGGCGAGGTCTTCGCCGTGCAGCCGTTCTCGAACGTGCTCGTGACGATCAGCCTGACGGGCGCGCAGCTCCTCGCCGCGCTCGAGCAGCAGTGGGTCGCCGTGCCCGGCGGCGCCGAGAAGGTGAACATGCTCCAGGTCTCCGCCGGGTTCACCTACACCTGGGACGCGGCCAAGGCCATCGGCAGCCGGGTCGACGCCGCCAGCGTGATCCTCGAGGGCGTGGCCCTCGACCCCGCGGCCACCTACCGCGTGACCATGAACAACTTCATCGCGGATGGCGGCGACGGTTTCTCAGCCTTCAAGGCGGGCACCGACCGCGCCGCGGGCGCGCTGGACGTGGACGCGCTGAGCGCCTACATCGGCGCCGCCTCGCCCCTCACGGCCCCGGCCGGCGGGCGCATCGTTCGACTGAACTGAACTTGATGTCGGCCACGGCCCGGCAAAGCCGGTCGCCTGCCGGCGAGCGCGACAGCCCTCCCCACACCCCGCCGCCTCGTCCACCTCGCGCTACGGTGTACTCGCGGCGTCGGTCCTCAGCGCCAACCGCACCTCGGAGCCACGCACGCCGCGCACGTTGACCGGCCACAGCCGCAGGCGGTGCTCGCCCGGCGGCAAGGGCCAGACGTACCGGTCACCCTCGACCCGCTCCGGGGCGCCGTCGTTGCGGGCGACCTCGAAGTGCGAGAACCAGGGGGTGCGGGTGCCGAGGCGGAGGGCCACGGCGCCGCCCTCGGCAGGTTCGAAGGCGACCTGGAGGGCGTTGACGTCGGGGTACAGGTCGGCCGCACGCGCGGAGAAGTCGCCGTCGTATTCGGCGAGCCAGGCGGAGCCCATCTCGCCGAATGAGAGCTCGCGCGTCGCGGAGGGGTGCCCGGGCGGGTAGTGCTCCGTGAGCCAGTCGTTGCGCTGGGCGATCGCGAAGGATTTGTAGATGCCGACGTGCTTGCCGCCGGGGGACGCCGCCAGCATCCGCGGGATGCGCGGGTCCGTGACCGTGCCGTGGACGAGGGTGAGCCCCTCTCCCACTGCGGTGAAGGGCGCGAAGGCCGAACGTCGGGCGTCGGTGTCCTCGGCGCGGTCCTCGAAGAGCCCGCGGCGGTACTGGAGCCACGCGGGGAACCACAGCTCGTGCAGGTCCCAGGCGTTGAGGGGCGTCTCTCCACGCAGGTAGTACAGGTCGTAGTCGGCGTCGAGCAGCACCCAGCGCCGTTTGGACGCGAGCCAGACCTCGACGGTGGCGTGGGCGAACCGCTCGTCGAAGCCGCTCCCGACCAGTCGGGCCGGGTGTCCCAGGGCGACGAGGGCCTGGGCGAGCACCAACGAGTAGAAGTAGCAGGTGAACGTTCGGCCGCTTGCGGCCTGGTCGAGCAGGCGTTGAGCATCGGAGATGGCGTAGTCGGCGTCCGAGGTCTCGAAGCCGTTCTCGACGTGGGCCGCGAGGCCGCGGACCTTGGAGGCGAGCGCCGCGAAGTCCGCGAGCTCGGCGCGTTGGCCCCGGGCCATGTCGGCGATACCGAGGCGCTCGACGAGCGCGTCGAGCTCGGGGCGCCGCAAGTCCTGCCAGATGAACTCGACCTGGCCGACGCGCAGGTCCGGGTTCTCGAAGTCGAGCACCTCGATCCGCGCGCCGGGCCGTGCGGCCTGAGCAAGGCCGACGAGGTCGGCGGCGCGGGTCTTCGCGTCGGCGGGGAGCGCGGGTCCCAGGGGCGCCGCGTCCGCCTCGTCGTGGAGCGCGCGGGCGATGGGCTCGGCCAACACGTGCTTGACCCGGTGCCGCGCGCTGCGGGGCAGCTCCGCGTAGACCCACAACACGGCCGCGAGGCCGAGGAGAGCCAGCGCGCACACAGCCAAGCTGAGCGCGCGAGCAACACGTTGGGGTCGAGGGAGCATCGGCCCGTTCAATGCCCGCCCCACCCGATCCGCGTCAAGGAAAGGTCAGATCACCGCGGTGGCCTCCAGCCGGGCGCTCTTCTCGCGGGCCTCGTTTGCCCAGTCGACGAGACGGACGACCGTCGCGGTCCACGACGCCGCATCGGCACGGTCACGCTCGACGCGGCTGGACCGCTCGGTGCCGACCGGGTCGACTGCCTGCCTTACTCGGATGCGGCACGGCGCCGCTGCCAGACCGCGACCCCGGTGGGGTCCACGTAGAACTCGCGCGATGACCACCGGGTCGTGATGACGATCTCTGCCGCGCCGTCGCCGTCGAGGTCGGCCGGGAACGCCTCGGGCTCGTCGCAGTGCGGGCCCACGGGCAGGTCGGCCACTTGAACCAGACCCGTGCCATCCCACTCCAATACACGCACGTGGCATCCGCTCGGCAGGATGACCTCGTCGTCCCCGTCGCCGTCCGTGTCGCCCATGCGGGCCTCGTTGATCTCGTAGCCCTCGGGGTCGTGGAACGCGCCCCCCCACTTCAGCGCGTAGGTGTCATTCGCCACGGCGTGATAGAGCCCGAGCCACCGGCACTCGTTGTTCGGACCACCGTAGAGGAGCTCCTTCTGTCCGTCTCCGTCGACGTCGCCACCGGCCTGCCAATAGGGTACGTAGAAAGGTGCGATCGCCTGGTACCGCGCAACGTATCCGTCGACCGGGTCGTATTCGAAGATCTGCATCGCACCACGGCTATCGATCACCTCGGGACCGCCGAGAAAGACGGTCGTCACGGAGAACTCCTCGTAGCCGTCCCCATCGAGGTCGGCCGAACCCAGACCACCGGCGAACGCGACCCTGCGCGGGTAGTCGCGGTTCTCGCCCTGACGCCAGACCTCGACGAACGTCCCATCGGGCTGAAGTTCCTTCAGTACATTGTCTGGAGACCCCGTCAGGATTTCGGGGTTGCCGTCTCCGTCCGAGTCCAGGACGTGGTCGCGTTGCCAGTAGGTGCCGTAGAGTGAACAGCCGAGCGCTGTGAAGGCCCAGGGCTCGATGCCATCGTCTCGTTCGTACGCGACGATCATCGCCCCACCCCGCCCGTCGCACCCCGGGGCTGGATAGGCAGGATTCGATTCGATCGCGAACATCAAGCCGGGTGCGCTCTGGCGCGGCCAAAACTCCAGCCCAAGGGCCCCCCCCGTTGATTGCGTCAACATTGTCCATGCAGGCCCAGAATACGCATACACAGAGCTGGCGCTCACCAGCTCCGTCGCAGCAGGATCACGCACGCCGAGCACATCCGCGTCGTTGATGCGGAAGCGACCGGCGCCGTAAACGTGCCCCGCACTGACCGACACAAGCTCGAACGCATCCTCTCGAACCGCCTGGTACGCTCGCTGATTTGGACAGAGTTCGGGCACTGCACCCCACGACCCAGGTACCACCGCGTCCGCGTCCACGTCTGGCTCGACACCCTCGTCCCTCACGTCGACGGAGTCCGGTGTATCGCGTGTGTTGCCCGCATCGGTCGCCTCCGAGAGGTCGGGTTGAAGCAGGCCCGAATCGTCTGCACCGCCCTCCGGCGTGGGTGCGGAGCAACTCGCAAGGAGTCCCAACAAGCGCCACGGCGAGACGGCGCAGTTCAACTTCATGAGTACACTTCGCTTTCGTCGGCCTGAGCGTGCCGACGATGTGAGCCTGTCGCACCCCGCTCAGACGAGCAAGACGCGCTCGCCATCCCGCGCGGCGCGGGCCCGGTAGCCCCGGCTTCTCAGCAAGCCCACGAACGACTCTGCGGCGGCCGGCTCGCCGTGGGTGACGAAGATCTCGCCCGGTCGGCTCTCGGCGCCCTCGATCCACGCCAGCAGCTCGTCGCGGTCGGCGTGGGCGCTCATGCCGAGGAGCTGGCAGACCTGCGCGGCGACCGGGATGTAGCGCCCGTGAATCTTCACCTCGGTCGCACCCTCGAGGAGCTGACGACCCCGCGTGCCCTCGGCCTGGTGGCCGACGAAGAGCACCGTCGTGCGCGGGTCGGGCAGGCGGCGGCGCAGGTGGAAGAGCACGCGCCCGCCGGTCGCCATGCCGGACGACGAAACGATGACGCACGGGCCGTCGAATCGGTTCACGGCCTTGGACTCGTCCGGGTGCGCGCAGAAGCGCGTCTGCGCGGGCCACACGTGCTCGCCCGTCATGCGGCCGAGCGCGCCGTAGCGCAGCTCGCGGGCGAAGCGCAGGTAGGTGCCGGTGCTCTCGAGGCCGAGCGGGGAGTCCACGAAGACCGGGAGCAACGGGATGCGCCGCTCGAGCTCGAGTTGCTTGAGCAACCAGAGCACCTCTTGCATCCGACCGGCGGAGAACGCGGGCACGACGAGGGCGCCGTGTTTGGCCACGGTGCGGTGCACGATGTCCTCGAGCGCGGACTTCAGGTCGATGTCGGGGTGCGTGCGGTCGCCGTAGGTCGACTCACAGATGAGGTAGTCCACGGCGGGGAGCGGCTCGGGGGGCAGGTGCAGCTCCCCCGTGGGTCGACCGACGTCTCCGCTGAACAGGACACGCCGCGCCGCGCCCGACTCGCCCTCGACGCTGAAAAGGAGGCTCGCCGCCCCGAGCAGGTGCCCGCTTCTACGAAACTGCGCGCTCAAGCGATTGCCGAGCACCAGGGGCTGATGAAACGCGCTCGGGCGGAGCGCGCGGATGGCGCGACGGGCGTCCTCGACGGTGAAGAGGGGCTGCGCGGGGCGGTGCTTCGAGAAGCCCCGGTCGTTGGCGTAGTCCGCCTCGTGCTCCTGGATGTTCGCGGCGTCGAGGAGCAGGTTGTCCACGAGGTCGGCGGTGGGGTGGGTGGCGTAGATGGGCCCCGAGAAGCCCTGACGCACGAGGAGCGGCAACCCGCCGCTGTGGTCCAGGTGCGCGTGGGTCAGCAGGACCGCGTCGATCTCGTCCGCGGGCACGGCGGAGGGCGCCCAGTTCCGCTGCCGCAGCGCCTTCGAGCCCTGGAAGAGGCCGCAGTCCACGAGGAGACGCGCGGCCCCCGACTCGAGCAGGTACCGGGACCCGGTGACGGTGCCCGCGGCACCCAGAAACTGAAGACTGACGCTCATGAGGCCACCTCGCGCGGTGCGTAGCGCAACCGCGGGCGTGGACGCAACCGGTGAGTCCGCGGGACGGCACGAGGCGGCGATGCTCGAGAACGAAATCGCAGAACGCGCGCCGCCCGATAGATCGGACGCGTGGGTCGCCCGTTCACCTGTTCGAAGCCGACCGAAGGAGCCCACCATGACCCGCGAATCACTGCCGCTCGTTTTCGACTGCCCGACGGACTGGAACGCGATGTCCGGCGGCGATCAGCGTCGGTACTGCGGTGAGTGTCGCAAGCACGTGATGGACCTGTCGGCCTGTGGCAACGCGGCCGAGGCGCAGCGCATGCTCGAGTCGGCGGGGCCGTCCCCCTGCATCCGCTACACGAGCGACGCGGCAGGCAGGGTGGTCTTTCGAGGGCCGCGCACCTCGCTCGGCG
>JBMOFP010000293.1:0-5432 GCA_049318805.1 Bradymonadia bacterium | reverse complement strand
ACCTCGAGGTGTGGCTCCCCGGGCAGAAGACCTACCGGGAGATCAGCTCCTGCTCGAACTTCCGCGACTTCCAGGCGCGGCGCGCGGCCATTCGTTATCGGGCCGAGGCCGGGAAGAAGCCGGCGCTGCTGCACACCTTGAACGGCTCCGGGCTCGCCGTCGGCCGAACGGTCGTGGCGCTGCTCGAGAACGGTCAGCAAGCCGACGGCCGGGTCCGGATCCCCGAAGCCCTCCGTCCGTACATGGGGGGGCTCGAGATCATTTCTCCTTGACGACGGATCGAACCGTCGATATACGGGGTCGGCTTTGGCGAAAGCCCTCCCTGGAGGAGTGGCCGAGTGGCTTAAGGCGGCGGTCTTGAAAACCGTTGCAGGCTGAAAACCTGCCGTGGGTTCGAATCCTACCTCCTCCGCACGCTCGTCCCCGTGCTCGTTGACATTCTCGGGACAGGCCGGCGCGATGCGCCGCCGCCCGACCTGAACACAGCGCTGGAGAGATGGCCGAGTGGCCGAAGGCGCTCGATTGCTAATCGAGTAACCTGGCAAAACCGGGTTCGAGGGTTCGAATCCCTCTCTCTCCGCCCCCCTCACGAGCAGTCGTAGCTCAGCTGGATAGAGCATCGGTCTACGGAACCGAGGGTCGCAGGTTCGAATCCTGCCGACTGCGCCATGGCCCGACCCGGAGTTTCCGGGTCGGGCGTACTTTTTCGAGCTTCTCCGCCATGCCGACCCATCATTTTTTCATGGGACTTTGCCTGGAGGAGGCCGCTCTGGCCGCGTCTCGCGGCGAGGTTCCGGTCGGTGCGCTCGTCGTGTCGGCTGGTGTCATCGTCGGCCGCGGGTACAACCTGCGGGAGACCACGGGGGACCCCACGGCACACGCCGAGGTCATCGCGCTGCGTGAGGCGGCGCGCACCGTGGGCTACTGGCGTCTGCTCGAGACCACCCTCTACGTGACTTTGGAGCCCTGCGCGATGTGCGCAGGCGCTCTCGTAAACGCCCGTGTCCGCACGCTCGTCTACGGGTGTGCCGATCCGAAGGCGGGGGCGGTGTCGAGCCTCTTTCGCGTGCCGACCGACGCCCGTCTCAATCATCGTCTCGACGTCGTCGCAGGTATTCGTGCCGACGAGTGCGCCGAGACGCTCCGAAGTTTTTTCCGGCGCCGCCGGGGAGGGACGGGCCTATAGCCCGTCCGTTTTGGAGAGGTGGCCGAGTGGTCTAAGGCGCTTGACTCGAAATCAAGTGTGGGGGTGACTTCACCGTGGGTTCGAATCCCACCCTCTCCGCAGCGACTCCCTGGCGTGCTCCGGTGTCCCGTCCTCTTCTGTGTCTCCTGGAGAGGTGACCGAGTGGCCGAAGGTGTACGATTGGAAATCGTATGTACCCCAAAAGGGTACCGTGGGTTCGAATCCCACCCTCTCCGCCCGCGCCCTGCCGACGCTCCGCATCTGCAGGGCTTCTGATGGCCGGGCCCGACGACTGGAGCCCGTGAACTCCGCCAGGGCCGGAAGGCAGCAACGGTAGCGGTTCCTCTGGGGTGTCGGGTCCCGGCCGTCGACTTTTTGATCGACTCCACAGCGCCCTCCCGAGGCTTCATGTCGTACCTCGTGCTCGCTCGGAAATGGCGTCCGCGCGTCTTCGACGACGTGGTCGGGCAGGAGCACGTCACACGTACGCTGCAGAACGCGATCCGTCAGGACCGCGTCGCGCACGCGCTGCTCTTCACGGGCAGCCGCGGCGTGGGCAAGACCTCTTGCGCGCGCATCCTCGCGAAGGCGCTGAACTGCGAGCGCGGGCCGACCGTGGACCCCTGCGGGGTGTGCGCGGCCTGCCTCGACATCACGAGCGGCGGCTCGACCGACGTGCTGGAGATCGACGGCGCCAGCAACAACGGTGTCGAGCAGGTCCGAGAGATCCGGGAGTCGGTGAAGTTCTTGCCCGCCCGCGGCAAGCGCAAGATGTACATCATCGACGAGGTGCACATGCTCACCACGGCGGCCTTCAACGCGCTGTTGAAGACCCTCGAGGAGCCGCCCGCCCACGTCGTTTTTGTCTTCGCGACCACCGAGCCGCACAAGATCCCCGAGACGATCCTGTCGCGGTGCCAGCGCTTCGACTTCAAGCGCATCCCCGAGAAGAAGATCGTCGACGCCATCGGGCGCATCGCCGCGGCCGAAGGGGTCGAGGTCGCCCCCGAGGCGCTGCACCACATCGCCCGCGAGGCCGAGGGCGGGATGCGGGACTCCCTCTCGCTGCTCGACCAGGTGATCGCCTTCTGCGGCACACGCATCGACGAGGCGCAGGTCCGCGAGGTCCTGGGCATCGCCGACCGCGGGCTCTTGACCTCGCTCACCCAGGCCGTGCTCGAGGGCGACGGCCAGCGGGCGCTGCTCGTGGTCGAGGAGCTCTTCCACTTCGGCCTCGACCTGCAGAAGTTCGCCGCCGAGTTCGTGCAGCATCTGCGCGACCTCATGGTCGTGAAGCTGTGTCGTGATCCGGCGCGCCTGGTCGACCTGCCCGAGAGCGAGGTCGAGCAGCTCGCCGCGCTCGTCGTCGACCAGCCGCCCGCGCGCCTCCATCGCCTCTTCTCCGTGATGATGCAGGGGGCGGAAGAGGTCTCGCGCTCGTCGTTTCCGCGCCTCGCCCTCGAGATGAGCCTGCTGCGCCTGTGCGAGCAGGGCGCGACCCTGCCCCTGGCCGAGGTGCTCAAGGGCCTCTCCCGCCTCGAAGCAAGGCTCGACGGCGGTGAGTCGCCCCCGCCGAGCTCGAGCGGCGGGCCGACCCCGGGCTCGGGCGCACCCCGCGGCCCGACCCCGTCGGCGTCCCCGCCGCCTCCACCGATGAGCGGTCCGCGGGCCTACACGCCGACGCCCATGACCTCGATGACCGGGGGCGCCGCGGGCGGGCATCACGCCACGAGCGCGCTCGCCGAGGCCCGCGCGTTGGACCCCGAGCCGATGCCGCCCGCCCGCATCGAGGCCCCGGCCCCCCCCGTGCTCGAGCCCGCCCGCTGTGTCGATCCCGAGGCGGAGCCCAACGGGCGAGGGTGCGTCGGCGGGGCCTACACCTCAGTGCCCCCGCCGGCGACGCACTATGACGACGAGGGCCTGGCCGTAGATGCGCAGGCCGAACGGCCGAGCCTCGTCCTGCTCACGGACGGACGTCCCGCCACCGACCACTTCGCCGACTACGTCGAGGCGGTCCGGAACGCGGACTCGTTCCTCGCCGCGGACCTCGAGCAGTCTGTGCGCCTGATGCGCCTCGACCGGGAGCGCCTCACCCTCGCCGTGCCCACTTCGGCGTGGGACGACCTCTTCCGTCACGAGGCCCGACTCCAGGCCGTCGCCGAAGCCACCTTCCAGGGGGTGGAGCGGGGCTTCGAGGTCGAGCTCCGTCGCTACGCGGACGGCGACGAGAACGTTGCGGGCGAGACCCTTCACGATCGGCGCACGCGTCTCGCCTCGGAGCGATTGAGCGCACGCAAGGCCGCCGCCGTGCAGGACCCGGGCGTCCTGACGGCCATGTCGGTGCTCGGGGTTCAGATCCATCGGGTGCTGCCCCGTTGACAAGGTCCGCGGCCCGTGGCGAGCATCCCGCGCCCACAGCCCCCTGTGGGCTCGACTTCTAGAGGAGACCCACCGAATGACCGGCGGCTACGGCAACATCATGCTGCAGGCGAAGCGCATGCAGGGGCAGATCAAGTCGCTGCAGGACGCGCTCGAGCAACGAGAGTTCGAGGGCGCCGCGGGGGGCGGGCTCGTGCGCGTCGTCGTGGACGGGCGCCAGAAGCTTCGTAAGCTCGAGATCGTGCCCGAGGCCATCAACCCCGAGGACCTCGCCGAGCTTGCCGACCTGATCACCGCGGCGACCAACATGGCGCTGGCGGCGAGCCAGGAGCACAGCCAGGCCGAGATGAAGAAGATCACGGGTGGGATGAACCTGCCCGGCCTGTTCTGACGTGGCCGGGAGCGCGTCGACCGCCGATCCGATCCGGCGCCTCGTCCTCGCGCTGTCGCGACTCCCGGGCATCGGCGAGAAGACCGCGACGCGGCTCACGTTCTTCCTGCTCAACGCCGAGCGCGAGACCACGAGCGAGCTCTCGGCGGCGCTGTCCGACCTGCATGACCGCGTTCGATTCTGCTCCGTCTGCTGCAACCTGACGGAGCAGGACCCCTGCCGTTTTTGCGCCGACCCTCGTCGGGACCCCGCCACGGTGTGTGTGGTCGAGTCGGTGCCCGGGCTGCTCGCGGTGGAGCGGACCGGCGAGTTCCGGGGCCGGTACCACGTGCTCCATGGTGTGCTGGCGCCCCTCGACGGCGTGGGGCCTGAAGGGCTGAGGCTCCGCGAGCTCGTGGCGCGCATCGGCGGGGGTGTGACCGAGGTGATCGTCGCGACGAACCCGAGCGTCGAGGGTGAAGCGACCGCGCTCTACATTCAACGCCTGCTCCGACCGCTCGGCGTTCGGGTCACCCGCATCGCGAGCGGCGTGCCGATTGGGAGCGATCTGGAGTTCGCCGACCTGGTCACGCTCTCCCGCGCACTCACCGGGCGTCGGGAGATGTAGCCCCTCGCGCTCGCGTCCGCGCGCCCGGCGTCGGGCGAATTCTTGTGCCCGCCCCGAGGCGGTGTTAGTTTCCGCGGGTCCGTCGAAGTCCCAGCGAACCTCCCGGAGAGAGCCGAAAGAGACGAGAGCCTCGCATGAACTCCCCGATGGTGCTCTATGAAGAGGAGTTCAAGCAGATCACCTCGATCTGTGACGTGCTCCACCGCGACGCGTCCGCCAAGGCGGTCTTCCTGGTCGACAAGAACGGTCAGCTCCTCGCCCACAGCGGTGAGACGGGCGACCTCGACACCACCTCGTTGGCGAGCCTGACGGCGGGCAACATCGCGGCGACCGGTGGCCTGGCGCAGCTCCTCGGCGAGAAGGAGTTCGCGATCCAGTTCCACGAGGGCGAGAAGGACAACATCCACATCTCGCTCGTCGGACAGCGCGTCATCCTCGTCGTCATCTTCGACGAGCGTTCGTCCCTCGGTTTGGTGCGGCTGCGCGTGCGCAAGGCCTGCATCGAGCTGGCGGGCCTGTTCGAGGTGATTCACCAGAAGGCGTCGGAGCAGGGCTCCACGGTCTTCTCGGAGATCACCGACGACGACATCGACAATCTCTTCGGGGACGGCTGAGCAGGAAGCCCATGTCTTTCATCAACTACTCATCCCGAGAGATCAACTGCAAGATCGTCTACTACGGGCCCGGCCTGTGCGGGAAAACGACGAATCTTCAATACATCTACGCCAAGACGAACCCTGAGGCGAAGGGCAAGATGATCTCGCTCGAGACCGAGACCGAGCGCACTTTGTTCTTCGACTTCCTGCCGCTCTCCCTGGGCGAGATCCGCGGCTTCAAGACCCGCTTCCACCTCTACACGGTGCCCGGCC
>JBMOFP010000292.1:0-5488 GCA_049318805.1 Bradymonadia bacterium | reverse complement strand
TCCGCGATGAGCGCGCCGTAGGTTCGCCCGCGGACCTCCTTCATGGTCAGCCACAGCCGGCCATCGGGGAATCGACCGTGGTCGTAGACCGGCACGATGCCCGGGTGGTCGAGCTGGGCTGCGATCTGCGCCTCCTCGAGAAAGCGTGCATTGAGCTCGAGCTGGCCTGCGTACTCGGCGCGAACGACCTTCAGCGCGACCGTACGATTGAGCACGCGGTCGAAGGCACGATGCACCTCACCCATGCCGCCGCGACCGATGAAGCCCACGATCGCGTAACGCTGGTCGGCGAAGGGAGGCGGCGTCGACTGGCCCGTCAACGTGCCGAGGCCCGCGCCCCCCGTCGTGGTCGGGGGCGGTGCGTCCGAAGCCGCGGTCACATCCCCGGGGTCGACGTCGTTGTTCTGCTCGCCCCCCATCGACCCCCCCGCCTCACACGAATCGGATGCTGCCTAAGCGTTTCGCGGTCAGCAGGTAGTTGCGAATCAACCGGCGTCGCTCCGGCGCGCTGCTGTGATGCGCGCGGCCCATCTTGCGGAACCAGTCCTCGAGCTCCGGCTGCTGCAGATTCGCCTTGAACATCGTGTCGAGCGAGGCCTCGGGCAGGATCACCGGCGGCAGCGTCGGCGGCGGCGGGCGATTCGCGCCCTTCGCCAGCTCGACGTCCAGAGCCCCCTCGAAGCTGCCGGCCAGGCGCGCGCGCTCGTTGACATGGGGCACCTCGAAGACCTCGGCGAGCAGCTTCGGGATCGAGGCATGGTCCACCACGCCGTCGAACGCGAATCGCCTACGGGCGAGCGGTCCCGCGATGAGCCCGGGGATCCGGAAGCCGAGCTGCCCGAAACCCTCGGCCTCGCGTGTGTCGCCCTGGACGGTCGGCGGCGGCACGTGGTCGAAGAAGCCCCCGTGCTCGTCGTAGAAGAACAGTACGAGCATGCGGTTCCACTGCGGCGAGCGGCGCAACGCCTCGTACACCGTGGCGATGAAACCCTGCCCGTTGCGCACGTCGGCCGGCGGGTGGTCGTCGTTCTGGAAAAACGACGGCTCCACGATGCTCACGTTCGGCAGCGTGCCCGCTTCGCAGTCGGCGAAGAACGCGTCCATCTTGACCGCGTTCTTCTGCGGCAACGAGTTGATGGTCAGGGTGAAGAACAGACTCGTGTAGTAACACTTGTAGCTGAAGCCGGCCTCGACCAGGGCAGGGTAGGGCGTAGGCTCGAGACACAGCCCATTGTTCGCGCGCAACCCTCCGGAGGACGCGCAGTGGGAGTAGTAGCGATTCGGCCACGTGGGACCCAGCAGCGAGGCATGCCACCGATTGCACACCGTGAACGCATCCGCCAACCCGTAGGTCGCTGGAAGCTGCGCGCGTGTGTAGTAGCCCATGATGTCGCCGCGGCGGGTCTCGACCAACTCCGGCCCACCGGCCTCGAGGATCGTCTCGAAGTCGCGCACGAAGCCATCGTTCGCGCCCTCGTTCCACTGAAGATGACAGGAGTTCCACCCGTGGTGCGGGTCGAACTCCAGCGCCGTCAGCGCGCCCAGCGGACGCACCGCGTGCACGCCGCCCTCGCTGTCGGGGTTCGACATCTCGGCGCGCAGGCCGTCCACGTCCGTGCGCCCCTCCTCCAGGGCCAGCGCGCCCATCATGTGGTCGAAGGAGCGGTTCTCCATCTGCACCAGCACGATGGTGTCGATGTAGTGATACGGGTGAGAGCCGTCCCCGCGCAGCGGCTGCAGGTCCGGCTCGCCCGCGGGCGGCGCGGCGTCGGGGTCCGGCGGCGCGGCGTCCGGGTCCGGCGGCGCGGCGTCCGGGTCCGGCGTCGGTGCGGCGTCCCGCTCCGCGGCGGCGTCCGGGTCCAAGCCGGCGTCGGGGCTCAACGCAGCATCGGCGACACCGTCGCTCGTCTCGCCCTCGCAGCCGGCGAGCGCGCCCAGCACGCCCACGGTGCTCGTCGTGACGGCCACATCGCGCATGAACTCGCGACGGCTTCGTTCTCCGGTCTTCGACTTCGACATGCCGGCGACTATACGCCGCGGCGCGCGCGCGCGCACCGTTCGGAAGGTCACTGAACGGACGTTGCGCGTGATCCTCCGCTCGCGCGGGAGGCGCACCTTCGCTTGCGCGCGATGATTCTACTGCGAGAGCGTCCGGAGCGACGCACAGGGCGCGTCGGAGAGAGCGATGACGACTCCCGGAACCAACCGACGCATCGAGCGGATCATCCGATTGTGGGTGGCCCTGCAGCGCGGAGACGCGCCGCGCCCGCGCGAGCTCGCCGCACAGCTCGGCGTCGCCGAGCCCACGCTGCGCAAGGACCTGGGGCTGATGCGCAGCGTCACGGAGTGGCCCATGAGGTGGGACATTCGGCACAAGCGTTGGCGTCTCGGCGGCGAGGCCACCGCGCTCAACCTGCCACCGGGCTCGTCCCTCGTGGTCGCGGCGCTCTCGCGCGCCCTCGCGGTGAACGGACATGGCCCCGCACGCGCGACGGCGGCGTTGGTCGTGCAGGCAGTCGAGGCCTCACTCGACGAGAGCTTGCAACGGAGCTTCAGCCGCCTCGCGGACGACACCGGGCGCGAGGTCATCGACGCGCTCACCCTGGCCATCGGGCACCGGGCGCGTGTGTACCTCGAAGTGCGCGCCCGCTCCGATCAGGTGCGACCTCGGCGCCTGGCCTTCGATCCCGAGAGCTTCGAGTTCGTGGAGCGGCATCTCTACGTCGTCGGCGTGCACGTGGACAAACGCATGCGCGTCGCGCAGCGTGTGGATCGAATCCGACGCGTGGTCGAGACCCCCATGCGCTTCGCCCAGCCGCTCGAGGTCGAGAACGCGCTGGGCGAGCCCGAACATCGTGTCGGGATCTGGGGCGGACGCACCGTGACAGAGGTCGTCTGCAGCGTCACGCAGGAGCTCGTCGAGCTGGTGCAGACCGAACCGGCGTGCCGCGACCACACCCTTGAGGTGAGCGCCGATGGGAGCGCGGTCTTCCGGTTCCGCGTGTCCAACGTGGACGCCTTCGTGCGGTGGACCATGCGCTGGATGGACGGCATGACCGTGCTGGGCCCTCCAGAGGTCGTTCAGGCCGTGCGTCACCTCTTGAGCGGTGCGCTCGCAAGGCATCGCAACACACCCGTGCGAGGAGAGACCCCATGACCGAGCCCGACGAGGCTCCACTCCCGGCGCGCATGCTCAATGAATATACCTACTGCCCGCGGCTCTTCTTCCTGGAGCATGTGCAGGGGGACTGGCGAGACAGCGCCGACACACTGGACGGCCGGTTCCAGCACCGGCGCGTCGACGCGCGCGACGAAGTCCTGAGCGCCCCCGACACCGACGACGAGCATGAACGCATCGAGCACGCCCGCTCTGTGTACCTCAGCGATCCGGGCTTGCGCCTCGTCGCCAAGATCGACCTGGTCGAGGCCGAGGGCGACCAGGCCACGCCCATCGACTACAAGCGCTCCATGGCCCCCGAGATCATCGAGGGTGCGTGGGAGCCAGACCGGGTGCAGGTCTGCGCCCAGGGACTGCTCCTGCGCGCCCACGGCTTCACCTCGGAGCGCGGCTATGTCTACTACGTGGGCTCCCGAAAGCGGGTCGAGATCCGTTTCGATGACGCGCTCATCGCGCGCACTCTGGCGCTGCGCGACGCCGCCCTCCAGGCCGCACGCCAGCCCACGCCGCCGCCACCGCTCGTCGACAGCCCGAAGTGTGTACGGTGCTCGCTCGCCCCGCTCTGCCTGCCCGACGAGACCAACCTGCTCGCGGGCCGGGCCGAAGACGAGCCGCGGCGCCTCGTGCCCTCTCGAGACGACGCGCTGCCCCTCTACGTGGTCGCCCAGGGCGGCAGCGTGGGCCTCAGCGACGAGCGGCTCGTGGTGAAGTACGGCCGCGAGCCCAAGCCGAAGGAAGAGGTGCGGCTCATCGACGTCAGCGACGTCAGCCTGTTCGGCGCCGTCAGCATCACCACCCCGGCGCTGCGCAAGTGTGTCGAGCGGGGCATCGCCGTCTCGTTCTTCTCCACCGGCGGGTGGTACTACGCCTCGGCCGGCGGGCTGCATCACAAGAACATCCTGCTGCGGCTCGCGCAGTTCCAGGCCGCGCGGGATCCCGAGCGCGCGCTCTCGCTCGCGCGGGCCATCGTCGTCGGCAAGATCCGCAACCAGCGGACACTCTTGCGGCGCAATGGCAAGAACATCGAGACGCGGCTGCTCGGTCAGCTCGGCCAATGGGCCAAACGCGCCGCGACCGCACCCGATCTCGGCACTCTGCTCGGCATCGAAGGCACCGCCGCGCGGCTCTACTTCAGCGCCTTCGTGCAGATGCTCAAGGGGCCCATGGCCGAGGTCGAGGGCATCTTCGAAGGCCGCAATCGACGGCCGCCGAAAGACCCCGTCAACGCCATGCTCTCCTTCACCTACGCCGTGCTCACCAAGGACTTCACCGTCACGCTGCAGGCCATGGGCTTCGACCCGATGCTCGGGTTCTACCATCAGGTGAAGTATGGCAAGCCCGCGCTGGCCCTCGACCTCATGGAAGAGTTCCGGCCGCTGGTTGCCGACTCGGTCGTCATCACGTGCATCAACACCGGTGCCGTCACGCCAGACGACTTCGTCACGGGCGTGACCGGGTGCAGCCTCAACGAGCGGGGCCGCAGGGCCGTGCTCGAGGCCTACGGCCGACGCCTCGACGAGCTCGTGACCCATCCGGTCTTCGGCTATCGAATCAGCTATCGGCAGGTCTTCCATGTGCAGGCGCGGCTCCTCGCGCGGCATCTGATGGGCGAGGTGCCCGAGCCCCCCACCTTCCAGACCCGGTGAGCCATGAGAAACGCCTACATCGTCGCCTATGACATCAGTGATGCCAGCCGGCTGCGACGGGTCTACAAGAAGATGCGGGCGTTCGGCGACCGGGTGCAATTCTCGGTCTTTCGGTGTGAGCTCAACGCATCGGAGTTGGTGCTGCTGCAGGCGGCGCTCACCGACCTCATCCACACCCGAGAAGACCAGGTTCTCGTCATTCCGCTCGGGCCGGTCCATGGGCGCCATGACAGCGGAATTCGAGCCCTCGGGCGGCCCTTCGTCGACAACGAGCGCCGGGCGGTTGTGGTATGAAATCCGGCGCGAACGAGAGATCGAGCGGCCGCGGCGTCGAGAAAAGCCGGGGGTCGCTCGCAACGCCCGAACTCATTGAAAAGCAAAGAGAATCGAAATACGTTCGTGCTGCGTTCGGCTCGTTGAACCCCCGCGCGACGGCACGACCCCGCGCCCGCTCGAAATCGAGCGCGCATCCCGTTGTCCCACACCGCCCGCAACCGCGGGCGGTTTCCGCAGGTTCACCCCTGCGGCCCCATTGAAGCGGCGCTCCCTTGGCCTCGACGTGCCGCTGTATCGCGTGTTTCCGCAGGTTCACCCCTGCGGCCCCATTGAAGCGGCGACAAGCCGAACCACGGGCGTTGCGCGTTCGTGCGTTTCCGCAGGTTCA
>JBMOFP010000291.1:0-5566 GCA_049318805.1 Bradymonadia bacterium | reverse complement strand
CCCCCCGTCGGCGGCACACCCCCCGTCGGCGGCACACCCCCCGTCGGAGGCACGCCCCCCGTCGGAGGCACACCCCCGGTCGGCTGCGAAGGTCCGAACCCGGCCGGATGTGTCTCTCAGGGCTGCGCCGTGGGCGAGGTCTGCGACGTGAACGCGGGCTGCGCATCGTCGGGATGCGCCTGCGACGAAGCCTCCGGCACCTGGGCCTGCACGCCCGACTGCGGCGGTGGCGTGTGTGTGCCCGCGCCCGCGACCCAGTGGTACCTCACGTGCGGAGACCCGGTGTGCGGGAGCCATCGGCCGGACCCGAACGTGCCCCCGTGCCAGGGCGAGATGCCGGGCGCGGCGTGCGCCGCCGCGGGCACGCTCTGCGACCCGGTCAATGACTGCAACGCCCGCCTGCTCTGCTCGGACGCCGATCCGCGCCTCCAGCCCGGCGGGTGCCCGATCTCGAAGGCCGCGTTCAAGCGCGACATCGAGCATCTGTCCGAAGCCGAGGTCGCCGACGTCTACGCCGAGCTCCGCGACCTGCGACTCGCACGCTGGACCTATCGAAGCCCGGACCGCGACGGGCGTCGGTACCTGGGCTTCCTCCTCGACGAGACGGCCGCCCAGAGCACCGTGGACCAGGTCGATCTGTACGGCTACACCAGCATGGCGGTCGCTGGACTCCAGGCGCAGGCCCGGGAGCTCGAGGCCCTCCGCGCCGAGGTCGAGGCGCTGAAAACGGCGTGCGGTGTCGGTCGTGAGGGCGCCCTGAAAAAGCCGTGAAAGGCCCTTGAAGGGTCACGGGCAAGTCCTTACAAACTCGGCTCAGGTCTGCTCGTGTCGCTCGAGAGTCTGGGCGCCGCGAGCCTTCACCGCACCCACCGAGGCCCGCCCCAATGCCTGACCCTGCCTGTTCCGAGTCCACGCTCTCCGCCGAAGCCGAAGAACCTCCACAGCGAAACGCTGAACGTTCGCTCTACCCGCCGGAGTTCGAGGTCGGGCAGGGCTACCCGACGCCGGCCGACGTGGTCGTGAACCGCAGTGACGACGAAAAAGGCTTGGGGGTCTACGCCGCCCGCCGTTTTCCGCGGGGTCACCGGATCTGCCGAATCAGCGGCGTGATCACGCACGAGATCAAGCAGCACACGCTGCAGATCACGCCTTCGAGCCACCTGCACGACCCGTGGTTCACCGGCTACCTGCTGCACTCGTGCGATCCGAACGTCTTCCTCGACATCCTGCGCTTCGAGCTCTGGGCGCTGAAGGACATCGAGATCGGCGAAGCGCTCTCCATGGACTACGCCTCGACCGAGGACGTGCTCTTCAAGCAGTTCCCGTGTCTGTGCGGGGCCGGCAACTGCCGCAAGTGGATCACCGGTCGTCGCGAGGCGCCCGATGAGCTGATGCGCGCCGCCTGGGGCCGGGGCGCCTGATGCGACCCGAAACGCTCGCGACCGCGGCCGTCGATGCCCGCGGCTGGTGGCGCCGCCCCGACCTGGACTTCTCCGAGGGTGTCCTGCACCTCGCCGGGCACAACCTCGAGCGGGTCGGCCACGAGTTCGGCACGCCCAGCTACGCCTACTCCGTCGCCCGCGTCCGCGCGAACGTCGAACGGCTGCGGGGGGCCCTCGAGGCCACGGGCGTCACGCATCGGGTGCTCTACGCCATGAAGGCGAACAGGAGCGTGCCGCTCCTCACCTACTTGCGGTCCACGGGCCTCGTCGGCATCGACGTGTGCTCGCCGAACGAGCTCCTCCTCGCGCGCCGCGTGGGCTTCGCTGCCAAAGACATCTCCTACACGGCCACTTCGGTCTCTGAGGCGGACCTCGACATCGTGGCGCGCCACCCGGACGTGCGGGTCAATGCCGACAGCCTCTCGACGATTCGGCGCCTCGCGCTGCGTTGCCCCGGCCGTCGCATCGGTCTGCGTATCAACCCCGCCCTCGGCGTAGGCTACGGGGAGAACGGCCTGCTGCGTTACTCCGGCGAACGCGTCACAAAGTTCGGCATCTACCGGGACCACTTGGACGAAGCCCTCGAGCTCGCCCGCTCGGCCGGCCTGGTCGTGGACGGCATCCACTTCCACACCGGCTGCGGGTACCTCGGCCCGCAGCTCGAGGCCTGGGAAGCCATCGTGCGGGAGTGCCTCGGTTTCCTGAGCCACATCGACGGCCCGGTCGAGGTCAACCTGGGCGGCGGTCTGGGTGTGCCCCACGCCCCCACGGACCGCCCCCTGGACCTCGACGCCTGGGCCGCCATCGTGCAGCGGAACTTCGGGGACCGGAACGTGCGGGTCTCGGTCGAGCCGGGCGACTTCATCGCCAAGGACGCCGGGCTGATCCTCACACGGGTCAACACCGTCGAGACGAAGCGCGGCGTGCGTTTCATCGGGGTCGACAGCGGCTTCAACCTGGCGCCGGAGCCGGTCTTCTACCAGCTCCCCATCGTGCCGGTGGCCGTCTCGCCCCGGGGCGGGCCCGATGCGACCTTCGCGCCCGCGACCCTCGCGGGGAACATCAACGAGGCGCTGGACGTGTGGGCCGAGGGGGTGCAGCTCCCCACCGACCTGCGCGAGGGCGACCTGCTCGCCCTGCTCAACGCCGGCGGGTACGCCCAGGCCATGGCCTCGGACCACTGCATGCGCGGCGGGGCGCCCGAAACCCTGCTCTGGTAGGCGAGCCGGGCCGTCGCCGATTGCGGTGGCTCGGCGGGGGACGTCCCTCTTGGCCCTCGGCGTGGCCTTTGCCGGGTGCCGCCACCGGATCGGTCGGGGTCACGAGCAACATCACGTCGCCCGCCTGGACAGCGGCCATTGGCCACGCACCGTCCCGTCGAGAGGTCCCGCACGAGCCGCGGATTTGCCGACTGATCGAGGCGCTGCGGCCCTTCATCCCCCGGACCGCGACGGCGCCCCCCTTCGATGGCGTGGCCATTTCCAGCCTGACCGACGAGCTCTGCGCCTGCGAGGAGCTCCAGACCCGGAAGGCCGAGGACTTCCCCGAGTCCTGAGTCAAGGGCCTCGGCCCGTCAGCTCGCGCAGGTTCTTCAGGGCCTGCGGGTTGTTCGGATCGAGGGCGAGGGCCTTCTCGAAGTGCAAGACGGCGAGCTCGACCCGGCCCGCGCGCAGGAAGGCGACGGCCGCGTTGTTCTGGTGACGGCTCTCCCGCGGGGCCCGCTCGGCCGCGGCGAGGAAGGCGCCCGCAGCCTCTTCAATGCTGCCCGCCTCGATGAGGGCCCGGCCAAGGCGATCGTAGCCCCAGGCCGAGGTGGGGTAGACCTCGATCATCCGGCCCCAGAGGTGGACCGAGTCGCGCCAGGCGAGGTGGACCGTCAGGCTCTGGACGGCGAGGAGCAGGGCGACGCCGACGGCGAGGCTGCCGCGGGCCGTCCTGCTCGGCAGCACCCGGGCCGCGACCTCCACCACCAGGCTGACGGCGAAGGGCAGGACCAGAAAGAGATACCGATCGGCGATGTAGACGACGCCGGGCTTCAGGTGGAGATAGGGGGCGAGCAGGACTGCCGGAATCAAGAGCCAGGCCCCGCGCGGATCGCGCCGCCAGAGGCGCCGGGCCGCCAGCCCGAGCCAGCCGAGGGCGAAGGCGGCCGAGAGGGCGGCGAAGGCGGTGTGGGCCGGTCCGAGGGGCTCGGTCAGGACGATGTGGTTCAGGTCGACGGGCCAGAAGACCTTGCCGAGGTAGCGCAGCGGGATCTGCAGCTTGTCTTGGAGCACCAGGGTCGGCTGGTCGAGGCCGTTGGCGACCGGCTGGTGCACGACCGAGCCGCGGTCGACCAAGGGCACGAGGGCCAGGGCGACGAGGACCAGGGCGGCGAGCATCCCGGCCAAGACCTTGAAACTACGACGGTTTGCGCCGCGAAACTGCTCATGGACGGCGAGGCACAGGGCCACGGCCGGCAGGACGATCACGTGGCCCTTGGCCCCCACCCCGAGGACGAGGAGGAGGCCGAGACCGAGGGCCCGCCAGCCGCTCCGCCCCTCGCCCTGGACGAAGCCGACGAAGGCGAGGCAGAACCACAGAAAGAAGACGGCGGCGAGGAGCTCCTTTCGCCCCGAGACCCAGGCGATGGCCTCGACCTGAACCGGGTGGACGAAGGCAAGGAGCAGGGCGACGAAGCCGGGGAGGCCGCCGCGGTCGAGGCGTTCGAAGATGCGCCAGAAGAGGCTGACCACCACGCCGAGGAGCGCGAGGTTGTGCAGGTGGGCGAGCCAGGCGGTCTGGCCGTGGAGCACGAAGTCGAGCCAGTGGCTGGCATCGCGGACCGGCCGCCAGTTCTCGCGCCCGAGCGAGAAGATGTCGAGGAGGACCGAGGGCTCTCGGCTCTGGAGCAAGGGGTTTTGGAGAAAGATCTCGGGATCGTCGAAGTCGACGAAGCCCGAGGCGAGCGCGGTCGCGTGGACGGCGAGGACCAGGAAGACCAGGGCCGGGCCGAGGCGACGATCGGAACCGGAGGGGCTCGCGGCGACCGTCATCGCGGCATCGCGCAGGCGAGCGCGAGGGTCGGCGCCGGCAGCTCGATGCGCCCGTTCTCGAATCGGTCGGCGAAGGTCGGCTCGGGGGTCGCCGCCGGCCGGGGGGTCGTTAGCATTTGCGCCATTGTGCGGCGGTCCACAGCCGACGGCAATCGCTTCACGACCGCGAGCCGGTCACCTGGCTCCGCAGGGCGGGGCGGCGCCGGTGAGTCTGCATGCTGCCTGGGCGTCGCACCGACTGACGCTGCCCCACGGGGCGGTGGAGTGGGACAGCCCGGTGGGGGACCGGCCCAAATCGGGGGCTGGGACCCGGCGGGGCTGCTGCTCGACCCGGTGCCCGGGGGCCAAGCGCCTTCGTCGTCGGGCGCTCCATTGCCGAGGTACGAGGTGACCTCGTCCGGGGGGCAGCGGCTCGCCGCAAGCTGCGAGCGCGATGACCAGAATTGTGATTATTTTCGTGGCCTTAGACGACGGAGGATGAGGAGGAGGCCCAGGGCGAGGGGCCAGACGCCGCCGGGACCGGGGTGGGTCTGGCAGCCACCGTCGCCTCCACCCGCGGGCGCCGAGGCGTCGGGGCCTGCGTCCAGGCCCCCGTCGATGGCGGAATCCACTCGGGCCGCATCGACCGGGGCCGCGTCGACCGCTGCGTCGGGCAGACCAACCGGGGTCAGCACCCGTGCCACCACCTCGCTGATATAGGGGCCGCACTCGGCCTCGCAGCGTCCGCCCAGGCACTCGTAGAGCGACCGCAGGCTGGCGTTGGCGCGGCACGCGGCGTCGGGCTCGGTGGTGTTGGCGCAGGTGCGGCAGACCGGGTCGTTCGCGCAGGTCGACGCGCGCTCGCAGCAGTTGCCGACGATGCATTCGTCGCAGGGGCCGGCCCCGTCGTGGCTGTACTCGCAGAGGGTCACGATGCGCGCGGCGTCGGTACACACCTCCTCGCCACAGGTGCCCTGGAGGCAGGCCCAGTGGGCGTCGTAGGCCGTGCGGATCGCAGGGAACTGCTCGGAACAACGGGTGAAATTGCCCTCGGGTGTGCGTTCGTTGATGCAGTCCTCGAGGAGGGCCACAGACCCTCTGATCAAGGCG
>JBMOFP010000290.1:0-5732 GCA_049318805.1 Bradymonadia bacterium | reverse complement strand
GCCCACGCCCCCGTTGGCGCCCGTCACGAGCACCGACTCACCGGCCTGCACCTGACCGACCGTAACCAGGCTGCGCCACGACGTGCCGAAGGTGCAGTGCAGCGTCGCCGCCGAAGCCGCGTCGAGTGTGTCGGGCACCCGGTAGAAGGCGGACTCGGGCCCTTCCACATGGTCCGCGTAGCCGCCGTCCGCGATGAGGCCGAAGACCCACGCGGCCGTGGAGCAGTAGCAGGTGTCGCCCCGCAGGCAGACCTCGCAGGCCCCGCAGGCGTTGCGGTGCAAGGTCGCCACGCGGTCGCCCACGGCGAAGTCCTTCACGTCCTCGCCCACGGCCACCACTCGACCCGCGGCTTCGTGGCCCGGGGTCACCGGCAGCGAAAGGTAGGGGAAGCGCCCCGACCGGTCGATGAGGTCGCGATGGCAGACTCCGCAGGCCT
Organism: Bradymonadia bacterium; assembly: GCA_049318805.1. GTDB lineage: Bacteria > Myxococcota_A > Bradymonadia > UBA7976 > UBA1532 > CANLBD01. The sequence continues at coordinate 5,295 of JBMOFP010000290.1, read as the reverse complement.
CGACGGCGACGACGACGTGCTCGGGGCTCGAGGGGACCGGCCCCGTCGCGGGCCAGGGCGCGTCCTCGACGACGAGGGGTGTGTCGAAGCCCGTGGCCGTCATGCGAATTCGCCGAGTCATGCGCGTGGGACCGCGTCGGCGAGCATGCGCCCCAGGCGCGCGGTCTCCGAGGCCGCCGAGCCCAGGCTCGTCTCGAGACACTTGCCCCAGAGATAGTAGCGATAGAGCGGGTAGTCGCGGTCGAAGCCCATGCCGCCGTGCAGGTGCTGCGCGGCGGTCAACACACGGTGAAGCGCGTTGGCGGCGAAGATGCGGGCCACCGCGGCGTCCGTGCGGGCGTCGCGACCGGCCGAGAGCTGCCACGCGGCGCGCAGGAAGGCGAGGCGCAGCGTCTCCACGTCCACGTACTGGTCGGCCGCGCGGTGCGCCACGGCCTGGAACGTCGCGATGGGCCGCTCGAATTGCTGGCGCTCGGTCGTGTACTTCGCCGTGAGGCGCATCGCGCGCTCGCACAGGCCCAGCGCCAGCGCGCACTGGGCGACACGCGCGTGCTCGAGCAAGAACGGCAGCGCCTCGGGCGGCAGCGCGGCCGCTGCGTCGACCTCGACCCCGTCGAACACGACCTGCGCCAGGGGCTCGCCGTTGCTCGTCACCTGCTGCACACGCCGAACGCCGGGCGCGTCGGTCTCGACGGCGAACAGGCGCGCGGAGCCGTCGTCGCAGGTGGCCGAGACGAGCATCAATTCCGCGCGCATCCCCGCGGAAACACTCACCTTTTCGCCCGTGAGACGCCAACGACCGTCGGCCGTCGCGTGGGCGCGGGTGTCCGGGCGCTCCGGCGTGTCGTTGCGCACCTCGGCCAGCGCCGCGGTCAGCACAGCCTTCCCTTGCGCCACCTGCGGCAGCCAGCGCGCCTTCAGCGACTCGGCGCCGAAGTGGGTGATGGGCAGCGCCCCCAGCACGGCCGTCGCGAAGAGCGGCACCGGCACCACATGCGCGCCCTGCTGCTCCAGCACCAGGCACAGCTCGAAGAAGCCCAGGTCCGCGCCGCCGTAGCTCGCGGGAATCGCCACGCCCAGGAGCTCGGTCCGCACGAGCGCGCTCCAGCCGTGCGCGTCGAAGAAGGCCCCCTCGGCCTCGGCCTTGGCCAGCAGCTCGGGCGCGCCCCGGTCACGAAAGACCTCGCGGGCGAGGTCGCGGAGAGAGGCCTGGTCGGCGCTCATCGAGAAGTCCATGGGTCTCTCCTCTCAGCGGGGCGGGCGGGGCATACGGAGCCCCACCATCGAGATGATGTCGCGCTGAATCTCGTTGGCGCCGCCCCCGAAGGTCAGCACCAGAGTCCCCCGGTAGTAGCGCTCCAGGCGGCCCTGAAGCACGACCGCGGGCGAGTCGCGCTGCAGCGTCGCCACGTCACCGAGCACCTCCATGAGGAGGCGGTTCGCCTCCACGTAGAACTCGCTGCCGTAGATCTTGATCATCGAGGCGTCCTGCGCCGGCAGGTCCCCTTGTGACATCGCCCAGGCCTGCCGCCAGTTCATCACCCGCAGCACCTCGAGCCCGGCGTGCACCTTCGCCAGGTTCGCCTGCACCCACGGTTTGTCGAGCAGGCGCTCGCCCCCCGAGGCGCGCTCCGTGGCGGCCCACGCCGTGATCTCCTCGAGGAAACGCTCGAGAAATCCCACCGGGAAGAGCGCGACGCGCTCGTGGTTGAGCTGCGCGGTAATGAGCTGCCAGCCGCCGTTCAATTGGCCCACGAGGCGCGAGCGCGGCACCCGCACCTGGTCCAGGTACACCGCGAAAATGTGGTTGTCGCCCAGCGCGCGGATGGGTGTCATGGACACGCCCGGCGCCTCCCGATCGACCATCAGGATCGAGATGCCCTTGTGCTTCGGCGCGTCGGGGTCCGTGCGCACGGCGAGCCACAGGTAGTCCGCGTGGCTCGCGAGGCTGCAGTACAGCTTCTGCCCGCTGACCACGAAGTCGTCGCCGTCGAGCACGGCCTTCGTCTTGAGCGACGCCAGGTCCGTGCCCGCGTTCCCCTCGGTGTACCCGATGGAGAAGTGCACCGTGCCCTGCAGAATGCGGGGCAGGAACTCCGCCTTCTGGGCCTCGGAGCCGTGGCGCATGAGCGTGGGGCCCACCGTGCTCAGCGTGAGGATCGGGATGGGAAAACCCGCGCGCTGAACCTCGTCGAAGAAGATGAACTGGTCCACCGGGCCGCGGGCCTGACCGCCGTACTCCTTCGGCCAGGCGATGCCGAGCCAGCCGTCGCGGCCCATCTGCTGCAGCGCCGCGTGGTACAGCGGTCCGCCGCTCTCCACCTCGGCGACCTCGGCCAGCAGCTCCGGCCCGATCAGCGCCTGGAAGTAGGCGCGCAGCGTCCGCTTGAGGTCCCACTGCTCCGGCGTGTAGTCGAGAAACACCGCGCACCTCTTCTGCTCGAGTCGGGGCCGCGAATGTAGAACACGTTCTACTTCGCGTAAACAGCGGTTTGGGGCCGGGCTGGCGCCTCCCCCAGCGCGCGACTACGATGGGGCGCATGGAGAGCATCGGCATGTCCGCGCGGAAGCGAGCGTTGCTCGACCGCGTACGCCGCGAACAGGTCGTACGCGAGGCGACCTGGACGCCGACCGAACGACTCCAGCGTCTCGACGACCTGTTGGCTTTCGCCGACCAGTTCGGGGCCTACGCCGGTCCATCGACCGACGAACCTCCCGAGCTGTGGCTGGCGTTGAAGGCCAGGTGGCGGCGGCTCCCCGAATGACACGCGGCGAGCTCTCCGTGCGCCTCGCGGGCGCAGCCCGTGCTCTGAACGCGAGCGGCCTCCCGTGGGAAACCGCAGTGAATACCGCTCCGCGCCGCCGTGGCGACCTCTGAGCGGGCCGACGCTGCTCGGCGGAGCGCGACACGAACGCCGGCACCGGCGCGTCCCGGGCGCTTCAGGTGCGCGCGATTTCGAAGAGGTCGCTCTCCACGGTGTCGACCGTCTTCGACAGGCATCTCGGTGTCGAGTGCGGTCGACACCGAAGCTCGAGCCCACCGGTCGAGCCCCGTGAGAGGACGGCCGTCACGATGGGCGCGGCACCGGAAGCCACGCCGCGTTGAAGTCGGGTAGAGTCGCGACGCTTCTGTCTGCACACACACCATCCCCGAGGTCACTCATGTCCCCTCCCGGACGGGCGCTCCGTTTCGTCGTCGGCATGCTGCTCGTGGCCTCGACCCTGGCCGGGTGCGAGGACGAAGGCGCGAGCGCGCCCGACGCGACGGTCTCCGCGCCCGAGGACGCGACGGTCGTCGCGGACCCGGACGCAACGGTCTCCGCGCCCGAGGATGCGACGGCCTCCGCGCCCGAGGACGCCGCCGCCGACGCGGCCGTGCAGCCCGCCGACGCGCAGGTCCCCGAGCTCGACGCGACGGTCGACGCAACGGTCGACCCCCCGGTGAACTACGCCGAGACCTTTCGGGCGGTCCGCATCGACGCCAGCTTCACACCGGCCGAGCAGCTCTCGGTGCATGCCTGCGCCGGACTCTACAACGCGCGACTGGGCGGCTCGGTCCTCGTCGTGACGGACGAGGACGTGCCGCAGGCGGGCATCGACGGCAGCTTCGTGCGGGACGAACTCTGGCTCGAGCCGCTCGAGCTCGCCCCCTCCGAGACGGTCCCCGCGCGGGACTTCCTGAGCGCGTGTGTCGCCGACTTCGGTGGCTGCGTGCGATACACCCACACGACGCAGCGGGAGTTCCTGCCGAGCATCCTCACCGCCGCGGCGGCGCTGGGTGTGCCGATGCTCGCCGATGAGTCCGAGCTGTCTTGTCTGGACCCGACGTTCGACGCGACCGAGGTCTTCGCGGGCTTCACCACCCAACGCGAGGCGACCGAGTTCGTCTATCAGAACTTCCTGGGTCAAACGACCGGCCTGGCGATGTTGAACCCGGGGTACGACCGCTTCGCGAGCGACCTCTCGGCGCCGGCGCTGGTGGACGAGATGCCCGTCGCGCTCATCGACTTCGTCTTCTCGCGGCGCCTGTTCGTCGTCTTCCTCGTGAACGGCTGCGTGGACGCCCACCCGGAGGAGACCCTCCTCGGCCGCATCGTCAACGAGAGCGGGTGGCCCACGCCGGTCGGCGTCTTCGGCTACAACGACTCGTGGCTGGCCGGCGGGTACCTCTACGAGGCCCAGACCCGCTGTCTGCCCTCGGCCAACATGGGTGCGATCCCCACACGCACCACGAATCTGTCCTTCTTCGACACACGGCGCCCCGCGATCGTCGATGCGCAGGAGCTTCCGCGCACGCCACCGGAGGCGCTCGACTACGACCCTACGCGGACCTACGTCGCGTTTGTGATCGGCGACGGCGACAACGTCCGATACATCATGTCGACGCGTCGGGACTGGCTGCAGCAGCGCCTCGACCGATGCGCGGGGGCCGACCCTGTCTGCCCGCCGCTCTCGTGGACGATCTCACCCCACCTGCCCGACCTCGCGCCCGACGTGCTCCAGTGGTACTACGAGGCCGCGAGCACCACCGGCGCCGACTTCTTCACGCTCCCTCCGAGCGGCTATCAGTACGCCTACCCGGGCCGGCTGCCGAGCGCGGAGCAGGCGCGCTTCGCGGCGGCCACGGAGAACGTCGCGCGTCTCCTCGGCACCCGAAGCGTCGTGCATTGGGAGTGGTTCGACGGCTGGCGGCGCTCCGTCGACGAGTTCCTGCCCCGCTATGCGCACCTGGACGGCCAGGTCCGCGGCATCTTCCCCGTCAACGTGCCGTACGTCATCGAGGCCTTTCCCGCCTGGCCCGCGGAGAAGACCTACGAGGTCCTCGAGGGCGCAGACGGCGGGCGCGCCGTGCTCTTCCGTTCCCAGACCTGGCGAGGCGTCGACGGCCGGGACGGCTTCCACCCGACCCCGGAACAGATGGCCGACCGCCTGGGTGGGCTCCCACGCGGCACCGTGACCTGGGTCTACATGACCAGCGACGGCGGCCTGACCCTCGAGAACTCGTACGTAGCGCTCAGCGCGCTTCTGACGCCGCACGTGCAGCTCGTCTCCGCCGACGCGGCGGCGGAGCTTGCGCTGGAGGCGGGGCGATAAGCTCGGAGGAGCGGTGGCTCGAGCGCGTTGGCAGGTTCCGGATGAGTTACGCTTCGCGCCGGCCGCAGGGGAAGTCGCGGCCTCCGGCGCCGCCTGCAAAGACGAGTCGATCCGCCAGAAACAGCAGCGCGTGCTTCGCCTCGAGAGCGAAGACAACCTCCGCACGCGATACGCGTGACCTGCGCTCGCCGCGGGCTGCCT
>JBMOFP010000289.1:0-5768 GCA_049318805.1 Bradymonadia bacterium | reverse complement strand
GCGCGAGTCGCCCATCAATCACTTGCTGGACTATGCTCACGCGGTCCAGCTCCTCGTAGCTCATGGTCACTGTCTCCATGGCTGCGGCAGTACCGCAGCGTGATGGAGAAAGCGGACATCTCTACTTTGGACAAAGCGGACATTTCTACTTGGGTACTACAGGGGAACGCCGCACAATCCCGCTTATGTTAACTACCCCCGCCCCACATTGAAGTCGCCATCGGTGCACAAAATCACGCGGTTGATCCCACCCACCACGAACGCGTCGCTCGCGAGCGCGTAGGCGGCCCGGATGCCCCCCTCGCCGTTCGTGGAACCGCCGGCGCGCAGCTGGTCGACTACGCTCAGGATGCGGCCTCGCTCGCGCGCGGGCGTCGGCGCGAGGGCGACGCCCGCCTGACCGGCGTAGACCACGATGCCCACGGTGTCGTCGGCGCGGAGGCTCTCGGTGAGCCGCGTGAGCGCGTGTTGCACGAGGCCGAGCTTGTCCGGGCTGTTCATGCTGCCCGAGACGTCGACGAGAAAGACCAGGTTCGCGCGCGGACGCTCGGTGGGCGGCACCTCTCGGCCGGCGAGGTGCACGCGCAGGAGGTGCAGGCCTGCGCCGAACGGCGACGGCGCGGCCTCAAGGTGTACGGCGAACGGGGCCGCTTCGTCCCCCTGCGGCGCCTCGTCCGCGCTCGCGAAGTAGTTGATGAACTCCTCGACGCGGACCTCGAAGGGCGACGGGAGAACGCCGAGCTCGAGCGCGCTGCGCGCCCGCGTGTAGCTCGCCGTGTCCACATCCACGGCGAAGGTGGCGAGGGCGTCGTCCGAGGTCGAGACGAAGCCGTTGACGGGCGGCGCGTCGAGGTCTTCGACCGGCGGTGGCGGGAGGCCTGGCTCTGAGGGGTAGGCGGTCTGCATGGACATCGAGTCCATGCCGTGACAGCCGAACATCGTGAGCGCGAGAGCGAGCGTGCGAGCCTTCATCGGGACCTCCCAGGGTGTGCAGGGAGGCGCTCGGCGAGGCCTGTGCCACCGCCTCGCGGGCCGTGTCAGGCCGTCTGCACGCGACTGTGTATCCGGACGTTCACACGATCACGCGCGTAGGTTCACACCACCTGCTCTTCGGGCACCGAGCGAGTCGTGTGCAGACGCGGCAAGTCGATGGTCAGGACCGTCCCCACGCCCTCGACGCTGTGGGCGTCAATGTGACCGCCGAGCGTCTGCACGGTGCGCACCGCCAACGACACGCTCAGGCCGGAGCCGGGCGTGATGTGCTCCGGACCCGAGTAGGGGTCGAAGAGGCGACGGCGTCGCGCGTCATCGAGCCCTTGACCGTTGTCACGCACGACAATCCGCGCGAACTCGTGGGTGGATGGCTCGTGGACCACTTCGACGCGCGCCGGGCGGTCCGTCAAGTCCTGCGAAGCGGCGACGGCGTGCAGCAGCAAGTTCACGAAGACCTGAACGAGCTGGCTCTCCGCGCCGACGACGCGGGTGTCCTCGTCCCGCACCGACAGCGTGACCTCGGGTCGAGTTCCGACGCTCGCCTGGACGACCGCCACCGCTTCCCGCAGCGAGGCGACGAGCGATCCCGTGATGTGCTCACGTCCCGGAGGCGCAGCGAGCGCCTTGAGGCCTTGCATCACTGTGCGGACCCGAACCGCGCCCTCTTCGGCCTCACGGAGCGCGCAGAGGCGGTCGTCGTCCTCGGGCAGGTTCAGGTGGCCGAGCTCGGCGATGGCAAAGTTCAAGTTCGCGATGATGTAGGCGAGGGGATTATTGACCTCGTGGGAGATGCCACCGACCAGCGTGCTGAGCGCGGAGAGTCGGTCGAGGTGCTGCACGCGCGATTCCAGGCGCCGATACTCCGTCAGGTCGTGCAGCGCGAACATCACCGCGGGCTGTCCCTCGAAATCGAGCGCGCAGGTGCTTACCTGAACGTCGCGCATCTCGCCGCTCGGCAGGCACATGGACACGCTCTGGAGCTGAGCAGGCGCCTCCCTGAGACGCCCGTACTGCAGCGTTGTGCGGTGGTTGTCGGCGACCACCAGCCTGTCGAAGAGGCTCTCCCCCAAGAGCGCCAGCCCGGGCTGCCCGAGCCAGCGCTGGGCGGCCGCGTTCATCCACAGAGTCTGCTGGGCCCCGCACACCACGACGGCGTGCGGGAGCGCGTCCAGCAAGCCACGCAGGGTCGCGTTGGACGCGGCGAGCGCGACCGCCTCGGCCTGCGCGTTCGCCGCCGTCGCGCGCGCGACATCGAGCCGATGCCCGGCCTGGAGGGCGTCGAAGCGCTCATTCGAAGCACGCTCTTGAAGCGCTTCGGCCAGCTCCGTGGCGCGGTCGAGCGCTTCGAACGCTTCGCGGTACTCCCCGCGGTACTCGCGCAGCCGCGCGGTCAACCGGAGCAGGTCGAGCTCGAGCGCGCCGAATTGACGCCCGCGACACAGCTCAATCGCTTGCTGGGCATAAGCGAGCGCACGGTCCGTGTCGTTCGATATCAGGCACAAGTGCGTGAACTGCTGCGTCTGCCGGACCACCTGGAAAGTGCGACCGAGCGACAGCAGCAGGTGGTTGGAGGCCTCGAACGCGGCCTCGCTCTCGATGAGGCGCTCTTGCTCACCGTAAACGCCGCCGCGCCCCGCAAGCACGAGCGCTCGCCCCTCGAGCCAGTCGACGTGCTCGAGGCACGCCTCGGCCTCAGCGTAGCAAGCGAGGGCGTCGTCGTCGCGGCGCATGCGGGCGAGCGCGCCGCCCAGGTTGATCGAGCAGTGCGCGATGAGCCGCTTGTCATCGATGCGACGAGCGAGCTCGAGCGCGTACGTCATGTGCTCGGCGTAGGGGACGGGGTCGCTTCGATACCCGTGCAGAATCCCTACGTTAATGACGAGGACAATCTCGATCTCGGGGACTTGCAGCGAGCGCGCGAGCGCGAGCGCCGGGCCTGCCTTCTCCAGGGCGTCGGCGTGTCGGCCGACGAGCGTGAGACCCCGCGTCACCTCGCGCAGCGCGGCCAGCTCGACCGTGGGGTTCAGGGCTGCCTGCGCGAGCGTGCACGCCGACTCCAGCGAGCTCAGCCCCTCGCGGGCGTGACCTAGGTCGACCTCCCGTGCCCCGAGCAGCAGCGCGGCGATCGCCCGCGTCGAGTCGTCGTCCTCCTGAGCCGCGGCGCGCGCCCACTGCGTCACGACGCGCTCGCTCTCCGGGTCCCGGGCGGTGCGGGCGGTCGCGGCGAGCGCTTCAAGCTGACGGCTGGACAGCATGCGGGGGCAAGGTGCCATACGCGCTCTCAAATAAATAGCAAGGCTCTCAACTCGTACGGAGGCGCTCGAAGGCTGTCAGAAAGGGCTTGCCCAATGCGCCGCGGATGTGCGCCTCGCTCCAGCCCCGGCGCAGCATCGCGTCGACCAGCCGTGCATACGCCACACCGTCTCGCAGGGCCCGCGGGGGGATGATGGCCCCGTCGTAGTCGCTGCCGAGCGCGACGGCGGCGGGGCCGGCCACGCGCGCGACGTGCTCCATGTGCTCAACGACGCACTCGGGTCCGCGCGGTCCACCCGGCCGCGTGAGGAAAGCAGACGCGAAGATGACGCCGACGACGCCCCCTGAGTCTGCGATGGCGCGGACCTGGGCGTCGTCGAGGTTTCTCCAGTGAGGTCGCACGCCGCACACGCCCGTGTGCGTGGCGTTCAGGGGCAGGCCGCGGTCGTGCGTCTGCACCGCCTGCCAGAAGGCGTCGGGGTGAATGTGTGCCAGGTCGACGAAGACGCGGCGCGCGTTGAGCTGCGCGATGAGCGCCCGCCCGGCATCGCTCAGCCCACGGTCACGTCGCAGCCAGCTCGCGGGGCTCGACGTCGCGCCGTAGACCGAGTTCGTTAAGTGCACGAGCGTCACGCGGGTCAGCAGGTCGACCTCGACCGCGTCGAGGCCCCCGGGGGCGGCCTCGAGCGCGTTGCCCCCCTGAACCGCGGGCATCACCGCGTGGCGCCCGCTCGCGACGACCTGCCGATACTCGCGGGGCGTGCGCGCCAGGCCGATGTGGGCGCTGCCCTGCTCGAGCAGCGTCTTCAGGCGGGCCACGTTGCGCTGAAAGACCGCCCACCGCGCGCGCGCACCGCGGAACGGGTTGGTCGTGATGGACCACATCGCCCCGTTCAGCCCGCCGTCGAGCGCGCGTGGGACGTCCAGATGCCCGAAGAAGTGGCCGCGGAGCAGACCCAGGCCGTGCGCGCGCAGCGGATCGTAGCCCCACAGGCGCGGCGGGATCAGCGTGTCGATGTGCAGGTCGATCACGTGCGCGTCGAGGGTGAGCTCGGCCGCGGTGCGCGACACCCCCAAACGGGCGCTCAGCGCGGCGGCGCGCGTCGACAGGTCGGTCGGGTCGGTCATGTCACCGTCATGCGTCACCGCGCGCGGGTCTTCAAGGTCGTTCGGCTGTCGAGTGCGCGAGTGCGCCAGAGTTTTCGCCGCCGGGGGCGCGGTGCTACCAAGCGGCATGGTCCTATATCTTGGTGATCCGCGGGGCGCGCTCGCCCTGCTCGCGCGTGGCGTGCCGCTCGTCGGCGTGGTCCACGGACGACGCGGCGGCCCCGGCCGTCAGGCCCTCACCCCGCGCATCGCGCACCTGCCGCGCTGGACGCTGCCCGAGCTGGAAGACCCCGATGTGGTGTCCGCGCTCCGTGCCCTCGCGCCGCGCCTCATCGTCGCGGCCTTCTATCCGCGACGCATCCCGGCGGGCGTGCTCGCCCTCGCGCCCGGCCTCAACGTCCACCCGAGCCCGCTCCCGCGCTTTCGGGGGCCCGACCCGTGCGCGTGGTCGATCCGCGCGGGCGACGCCGAGACCCAGGTCTGCGTGCAGTGGCTCGCGCTCGGCCTCGACGAGGGCGATGTGCTGCGGCGCACGCCGATGGCCATCAAGCCGCGCGACACCGCCGGCACACTTGCGGAGCGCTGCGAGGCGCTCGGCGCCGCGCTGATCGCCGACGTCGCGGTCGAGGTCTTGGCGGGCCGCACGCCGCGCGCCGAGGCGCAGGTCGGCGAGGTCGTCTGGGCCCCGCTGCTGGCGCCGAACGACGCCGAGATTGACTGGACGCGCCCCGCCGACGAGGTCGACCGCTTCGTGCGCGCCGCCTCGCCGCACCCCGGCGCCTTTACGGGCATTGGCGACGAGACCGTGGGCGTGCTCGCCGCTTCGCCCGCCGAGGCGGGCCGGTTTGACGCGCTGCCCGCGGGCACGCCGTTCGTCCGCGGGGGCGAGGCCTTCGTCAAGTGCGGGCAAGGCGCGCTGCGCCTCGACCGCGTGCGCTTGGGCACGCAGACCTTGACCGCTGCGCGCTTCGCTGAATTGCTCGTCTAGCGCCCTAGCGCAGCCCGCAGAGCAGCACCTGCGACTCGGACGTGCTGTGCAGCGCGCCGAGCTCGAAGTCGCCATAGGTCATCAGCATGCGAAACCCGTTGGCGTGCAGGAGCGCCTCGAGCTCGCGCGGGAAGAAGTATCGGTGCGACAGTTCGACGACATACGACGGGGGCCCAACCTCGTCGGGGTCTGAGCGCTCGTACATCAGGCGCATCTGGTTGAGCTGCGTCACCGGGTCGTAGGCCGTTTGCTCGGCGTAGATGAAGTGGCAGCCAAACGTCGGGTGCTTGAAACGCACGCCGGCGAACGTCTTGAAGGCGGGGCGATTCAGGTACTCAAGGTCCGGCATCAGCACATCGAGGGCGAAGACGCCGTTCCGAGGCCGCGCGCCGTTGCGGACGAGGTCCCTGCGCGTGGGTCGACAGCG
>JBMOFP010000288.1:0-5805 GCA_049318805.1 Bradymonadia bacterium | reverse complement strand
TGAGAACGCACTCACCAAGTGTGGCCGAGTCGCTGACGATCGCCCCTGGGCAGACAATCGAACCCTCACCGATCTGCGATGATTCTGCAACCAACGCCCGCGGATGAACGAGCGTGACGAACTTTGCTCCGCGGGAGCGAAGGCTCTGCGAGACCGTGCGGCGGGCATAGGCGACGCCGATCCCCAGAAGGAAATAGTCTTCGGCAAGCGGTTCGTAGGCCCGAGCCGTGTCAAGGATCTCGAGACCGGTCAGCAGCAGGCCATCACGGTGACGGCGACCTCGGGCCTCAGTGAGGACGAGATCAAGCACATGATGGAGGAGAACCGTGAGTACCTGGTGGACGTGCGCACGAGCGAGGAGCTCGAGATGCAGCGCGTTGCCATTCAGCGCACCATCATGGAGATCGAGAAGGTCTTCCCGCGCGTCCGCACGGTGCTCGAGGGGTCGGACTTCGGGCAGGACGCGATTCGCAAGGCCGAGGGTGTGCTCGAGCGCGCGCGGCGTGCGCTCGAGGGCACGGATGTGGCCGTGTTGAAGACGAGCAATGAAGCGCTGGGCAAGACGTTGAACATGTTCAAGGGCGTCGTTCAGAAGATCGGGTGACGAAGCGGTGGCCAACCCCGAGGTCGAGAGGCGCGCTCAAGCCCTGCTGGAGCAGGGTGCCGGGCTTTACGAGCAGGGCCGCCTCTACGAGGCCCTCTCGTGTTGGAAGCAGGTCCTCCAGCTCGACCCCGCCAACGAGATCGCCGCCGAGTATCTGAGGTTCATCGAAGAGAACTTCCAGATCGGCGTCGACGCTTTCATCGAGCACCACGAGCGCGCCGAGGGCACAGCGGTGGTGGCCCGCGAGGAGCCGCTGTCCGAAGAGTCGTCCGTCTCCGGCGGCCAAGCGGATCCGGGGGCGTCGTACGAAGAGTTGGACTGGTCGGAGATCCTCGACGACCCGGCGGCGGGCAACAAGAACCTGACGGCGGGCGCGGGTCCGCCGCTCCCGGTGCACCTCGACGACGATCCGGGGGACGACGACTTCTTCTCCCAGCTCGACGACGCGCCTCCAGCGACCTCGGTCGCGGCGGCTGCGGCGGGGACTGAAGCCGCAGCGTGGGGCGTGGGGGACGTCCTCAACGACTCCGGCGTGATGATGTCGGTGCCCGTCGCCGAGCAGACTCTGCAGCCGCAGTCGAACCCGCTGGAGCTCCCCACGTCTCACTTCGCTGCGCCCTATCGGGTGCCGGTGAGCGCGGAGAAGGGGAGCGCGGAGCGCGAGGTGCGTGGCCTTTCCGGGCGCCGTCGTCGAACGAGCGGCCTGGATGCGGTCTCCACCGGCGCGGGAGCGCGCCGCGCCGGCAGCGCACGGGCCGGGAACGACCTGGGCCCCGGGTCGTCGTCCGAGCGTCGTCCGGGCGGCCGCAAAGAGCTCAGTGAGATGGGGGACGAGTCGATCCAGCGCATGTTGGACGACGAGTTCAGCGAGGCGGACTCGGCGGCGGGTCGCGGGAACGCGATGCGCGACGACGTCGACGACCTCGAGGCGTTGCTGACGCGCGGGCTGGGTGAGCTGCCGTCGCCGGGAGCCCGGCCTTCCGCGCCGACGGGGCGCGGTCCAGCCGCTCGGGAGTCACCCGGCGGGCGCGCCGGCACACCTCCGACCGCGGCCGAGCGCGTGCGGCCGACGAGCGTGCCTCCGCGCGCGATGTCGCCGGCTGGACGCGGCGCGCCGACCCGCGAGCTGGAGGCCATCATCCGGGCGGGGATGCGCGACATCGACCGGGCCGAGGTCGATGCCCCGCGAGCGCCGCCGCCGAGGGCCAGCAACGCGCCCGCGCGAGCGCCAGAGCGCACCCCACCGCCTCGGCCACAGGCGCCCGCGGCCCCCGTCGGCCCGGTCGTGCCTCTCTTCACCGCACCGCCCGAAGGCGCTGACCTGGACGACCTGATGGTTCAGGCGAGGCGCCGGCACGCGGCGGGTGACTTCTCGGGCTCGTTGGTCCTCGTGGAGCAAGTGCTCACGGCCGAGCCCGAGCACAAAGAGGCGCGCAAGTTTCTCAGCGAGAACACGGCGCGTTTGGTGTCGATGTATCGCTCGCGCATCGGTCCGCTGGCGCGCAGCCCCCGGATCCGAATGCGCGCGCAGGACATCATGTGGCAGTCCATGGACCACCGAGCGGGCTTCGTGTTGAGCCAGGTGGACGGTCGAACCACCTACGACGAGATCATCGAGATCTCCGGCCTCAACGAGCTCGATGCTACCCGGATCCTGGCGCGGCTGGTGGACCAGGGGGTCATCGGCTGACCGGACCGACTGGCCGCACGAGCGTCCAGCGTGACCCGCCCAGGCGCTCGCCGTCCGAGGTGAAAACCGCTTCCACGGTCAGCAAACGGAGGCGTCCGCGGGTCCGGTCGTCCACTGTGCTCAGGCCGACCTGGAGCGCGCGCGCCGGTGTGGGCGCGCGGCTGAAACGGAACGCGAGGCCTGTCTGGATGGCGCCGTTCGGTTCGAGGCCGCGGGCCCGCGCGAGGGCCAGCACCGAGGGCCCGAGCCGAACGAGGGGCAGAAGGAGGCTGGCCGTCCACGGGGTGCGGAAGCCCAGGAGGTCGCCGTAGACGGCCAGAGCGTCGGCCTCCAGGGCTCCATGAAGGTCCGTCGGTGGCGTAAGACCGAGCGCGGACGCGTCGATGACGCTCGGCAACGACGAGGGCGTCGTCGACGCGTCGACGTGTTTCAGCACGACCTCACCATCGCCCCGAAGCGCGTCGCAGCCCCACCGCCCTTCGCCCCGCGGGATCGGTGTGAACACCGCTTCCTGCTCGGGCCCCACCGACGCCGCGAACCGGCATTCGAACTCCAACGGTGGGGCCTGGGCGGCCTCGGCGATCGCGTCCACGCACCACGCGGCGGTGCACATCCCGTGGAGCACCACACCCGGAAGCCCCGCCGCGAGCGCCGCCGCGACCTCGAGGTGGATGGGGTTTTGGTCTTCGGAGAACGCCGCGTACTTCGCGGGCAAGTCACGGTCCACGGGGCGTCGGACCGCCTCAGGCACGCGCGGAATCCGCCGGCCTCTGGGCGCGCTCGTAGGTGGCGATCCACGCCACGAGCGCGTCTGCGTAGGCTTCGAAAGGCGGGCACACGATGCCGCTGTCCGCGAGCAGGTCGAGGGTGCCCGCGCAGTCGTACTCGACCCGCTGGTCGAGGCTCTCAAAGAGGTTCACCTGCTGGGGTGCCAGGCGGTCCAAGCCGGGTACGCGGAGCAGCCCCCGAACGAGGCTCGCCCCGAGCTCGCTGGTCCACGGACCGCGGCGGCGCGCCACGTCGCTCAGCAGCTCGAAGGCGCGGCGCGCGCTGAGCGGGTTGGGATCCGTGAGGTGGAAGGTGCGCGACACCGCTTCGGGCTTCATCGCGAGCACACACGCCGCTCGCACGACATAGTCGATCGGCACGATGTTCAACGGCACGACGCCCGAACCGGGCAGAAAAATCGGCACCTCCGCGGGGAGCGTGACGAGCAGCCGCATGAGGTAGCTCGGCCCTTCATCGAGGCTCTCGGCCTCGCCCGTGCGGGAGTGCCCGATCACACTCGCCGGACGCAGCACCGAGATGGGGAGGAGTGCCATCATGCGGCGAAGGAGGCGCTCCGCGTCGAAGAGCGAGCGCTCCCAGGGGCTTCGGAATCGCTGGCCGCACTCCAGGTCGTCCTCGAGGATGAGGCCCGTCCGTGTCCCGCTGACAAAGGCCGTCGAGAAGACGCAGAGGCGCTCGAGGCGCGGCATCGAGAGCGAGAGCTCGACGATGCGCCCCAACGCGTCGACGTTGTGGCGCCTCAGGCCGGCGCGCGGCCCGGTCTGGAGTTGCGCCGCGTGGAAGACGTGTGTCGTCCGGGCCAGCAGGTCCGCGGCGTCGGCGCCCGTCAGGCCCAGGTCCGTGTCGAAGGCTCGACCCACACGCCGGACCACTCGTGCGGCGTTGGCGGGTGGGAGCGTCGCGACGAAGGCGTCGAACGCCTCGAGGGCCTCCGGGGCGACGAGGACCTGGACGAGGCTGTCCTCGTGTTGGCTGAGGAGTCGATGGGTCAAGCCGCGCGCCAGCAAGCGCGGAAAGCCGAGCACGAACGCGACGATCGGCGTGCGGCGGCTCATGGGCCCACCGGGGGGGGAGGGTCGGCGAGGAGGCTGGGCCAGAGCGCCGACACGGCCGCTTCCAGCGCTTCGAGGCTGTCGTCGTTTCGAATCACGAAGTCCGCCCGCGAGACCTTCTCCTCGACGGGCATTTGGGCCGCGATGCGCGCTCGGGCCGCGTCGGCGGCGAGACCGTCCCGACGCTCGAGGCGCGCCTGTTGGCGCTCGGGTGAAGCGGCCACGACGATGATCGGTCGGAACACGGCGGCGCGACCCGACTCGAAGAGCAAGGCCGCGTCGTAGACCACGAGCGGGGGCTCCGAGGCGACCGCCGCCATGAGGCGCCGTGCGCTCTCTTCGGCGATGCGCGGGTGGGTGATGCGCTCCACGGTCTGCCGGGCCGACGCGTCCGAGAAGACCAGCGTCGCGAGACGCGGTCGGTCGAGGGCCCCGTCCGGGGTCAGGATGCCCGGGCCGAAGGCGCCGACGAGCTCCGCAAGGGCCGGAGAGCCCGGTACGACCACGTCTCGGGCGATCTGGTCGGCATCGATCACGAGCGCGCCCCGAGCGCTCAGGAGCGTCGCGACCGCGCTCTTGCCGCAGGCGATGCCCCCCGTGAGTCCGACGATGCGCGACATGCGCCGCACGTTACGGCGCGGCCGACCGTGTGGCAATGGACGCTTGCGGCTTCGCGTCTGGCCGGGCACCGTGACGGCCGTGCATCCTTGGCGGACTCGACTGCGTCGCATCGCGTGGGCGCTCCTCATCTGGCTCGCGCTCGTCGGGTTGCCGTCCATCCCCGTCGTCCGGGCCGTCCTGTCCGCGCCCCTGCGTGCCCACGACCCTGAAGCGCGGGGCGAGGTGGCCTACGTTCTGGCCGCTGGGCTCCCGTTCATGAGGGAGCGCCTCGTCGCGGCGTCGGACCTCTTCCATTTGGGGCGGGTCGAGCGGGTTGTCCTGGCCCATGATCGCCGCCGCAGCAACTTCCACTTCGCGAGCCAGACGCCCTGGACCTCGGAGCAGTGGGCCGTCCACACGCTCGTGTCGATGGACGTGCCGAAGGACCGGATCGACCTCATCGAGATTCACAACGGCCTGCTCGACACGCTCGAGGAGGCCCGGGCGCTTCGCGCGGCGCGTCCGGACCTTCGCCGTGTCGTGCTCGTCAGCTCGCCGTCTCATCTTCGCCGCGCTCGTCTTGCCTTTCGACGCGCCTGGTCGGACGACCTCCAGGTCGACGTGTACCAGGCCCAGGGCCCGATTTACTCCGTCGAGGTCTTTCACCCGATCTGGTGGGAATATCTGAAGCTCGCTGTCTACTTCGTTTTGGCGTGAGTGAATGCTAAACACGCCCGCGATGTGGACTCCTCCATTGGTGCCGTCGGCCGCGTTCGCGCTCGCCCTGGGGCTCTCGGTCGCGGCCCGCGCCTCGGAGTACGTGGGCGCGAGTCGCTGCCGTGATTGTCACGCCGAGGCCTACGCCCAGTGGCGGCAGACCCCCCACGCGCGTGCCACGGACACGCTCCCCGAGACACGACGCCGCGACCCGAGGTGTGTGGGCTGTCACGCGACCTCGGCCCGAGATGGAATGCTCGGCGTGCAGTGTGAGTCGTGCCACGGGGCGGGGAGAGACTACGCGCGCGCGGAGGTGATGCGTGATCCGGGCCTCGCGCGGGCGACCGGGTTGC
>JBMOFP010000287.1:0-5814 GCA_049318805.1 Bradymonadia bacterium | reverse complement strand
CGGAAAGCGCGACGGCGATGGGAAGCACGGGACCTCCTGACTGGACACCAGGGCTCTATGCGAAGCCTGGGCCAACCCGCGCGCCTCGCGACGGCGCTGGTCCGGCGTGCGCTCGGTCCAGATGAAACAGCCCGTGAAACACCCGCGCCCCGCGAGCGGACGCGCGTTTCACCTGGACACGGGGAGGTCGGCGTACAGCGCGCCTCGAAGGTCTCCAACGCGGTAGCCGGTGGCGCGGTCGCTCGGATAGCGCGCGCGCAGCAGGTTCTCGACCGCTGGGTCCAGGCCCTCGCCGTGGCAAAGGAGGCACGGCGCCTCGACCGCGATCGGCCGGAGCACCCGGGCGCGCCCCTCTTCGACACGCGCGAGGCCGACCGCCTCGCTGGCCGGCCGTTCGCCGGTCGCTTCGAGCCATGTGCGCACCCAGGCAGGGGGCGCATCGCCGCCGCGCATCCGCAACGACGCGCGCCCGACGAGCGCGGGCTCGGCTGCGGTCCCGTGAAGCGCGGCGACCTGTCGTGTGAGCTGCCCAGCCTCACCGGCGCACACCTCCGCGGCGCGTTGCACGCCGCCCTCGGCCATCGCGGCCATCAGGCGCTCACGAAGCGTCCGCCCCAGCGCATCGGCGGCGGAGTTCGCAGCGGCGAGCGCCGCGGTCTCTCCGGGGCTCGGCGTGGCCGGGGTCGTGGTCTTGGAGCACGAGGCGAGGGCGAGGGCGAGGCCGCAAAGCGTGTGTTTCATAAAGAGACTGTGGACACGAAACCGGGCGCGACACGCCGAAATCCGACGTGGCACGGCCATTGCTCACGAGGACGATGAATCCCCCCCAAACGAGGAGTTCGGACTTCATGAACTGGGAGACCTTCACACCGGTCAGCGCGCTCTTCGGCGGCGCCCTGATCGGCATCGCGGCGTCCATCCTGTATGCCCTGAGCGGGCGTGTCGCGGGCATCAGCGGCATGCTCGGCGGGGTCCTGGTGCCACGCCCGGGAGAGACCGGCTGGCGCATCGTCTTCCTCGCCGCCCTGCTGGTCGGCGGCGCCGCCACGGCGATGGTCATGCCCGGCGCGTTCGCCCCCTCCCCTCGCGGACTCTCGCTGGTCGCGGTGGCGGGCCTCCTGGTGGGCGTCGGCACACGTCTGGGGAATGGCTGTACCAGCGGCCACGGGGTGTGCGGCATCAGCCGACTCTCGGTCCGGTCCCTCGTGGCGACCGGCACGTTCATGGCGACGGGGCTGCTCGCCGCGACGGCCGTCCGTCTCCTCGGAGGTGCGGAATGAGCAGCGAAACGGAAAGCGCGAGCCGACGTTTGAACGTGGCTGCGGCCTTGTCGGGCGTCCTTTTCGGCGCCGGGCTCGTCGTCTCGGGCATGACCCTGCCCACCAAGGTCGTCGGCTTCCTCGACGCCTTCGGGGGCGCGTGGGACCCCAGCCTCGCGCTGGTCATGGTCGGCGCCATCGGCGTGCACGCCGTGGTGCACCGCGTGTTCAGCGGCCGCCCGTCGCCCTTGTGGGCCACACGCTGGTCTCTGCCGACACGGCGAGATCTCGACGCGCGGTTGCTGCTCGGCGCGGCTCTGTTCGGGCTCGGGTGGGGCATCGGCGGGTACTGCCCGGGGCCCGGGCTCGTGTCACTCGCAGGCGGCGCGCTCTCGAGCGCGGTCTTCGTGGGGACCATGCTGCTCGGCATGTGGGGCACCGCGCTGGTCGAAGACCGAACCGCGCGACGCGCCGCGGCCAGCCTCGACGCAGGCGCCGCCCCCCGCGTCTGACTCAACCCCGCTCGATGGGCAGCTGCTTCTCGTTCCACGAGAGCATGCCTCCACGCATGGAGGCGACCCGCTCGAAGCCCATGGCCAGGAGCCGCAGCGTCGCCTGCCCGCTGCGCCCGCCCGAACGGCACACGACGACGAGTGGGACGCCGCGGTCCCAGCTCCGGGCGGTCTGCTCGACGGTCGCGAGCGGCACGAGCGAGGCACCCGGGGCGCGCCCGAGCTCACCGTGGAACTCCGACGACTCCCGCACGTCGATTCGACGATGCGCTGCGCCGTGCACCCACTCCGGCGTCACTTCGGGAACGCCCGCGGCCGTGACCTCGATCGGGGCCCACCGCTCGACCGGGATCGGCGGTGTGCCGCCGTCGACGGGGAGGCCACAGGCCAGGTTCGCGGGGACGGCGACGTCCATCTTCTTGGGCCGCGGCAGCTCGAGCGCGGCCATGAGGGCCGCGAACTCGTCCTCGCTCTTGCCCCCCCCGAGGCGCGGGTTGTGGGCCTTCTCCTCGGCGACGCTGGTCACCGTCCGACCCTTGTAGTCGTGCGCCGGGTAGAGCAGGCAACGGTCGGGCAACGAGAAGAGCTTCTCGTGCACGGAACGATAGAGGCGACGTGCGTCCCCCTGCTGGAAATCGGTCCGCCCCGAACCACGGACGAGCAACGCGTCCCCGGTGAACGCCATCTCCGACCCCGCCGTGACGTAGGTCAAACAACCGTCGGTGTGCCCCGGCGTCTCCAGGACCTGGAGCGTGTGGCGACCGAACCGAATCGTGTCGCCCTCCTTGACCTGAACATCGGCGCACGGCGCGCCGCCACGCTCCGAGACCACGGTCCGCGCGCCGAGCCGCTGCCGAAGCGCGCCCGCGCCCGTCACATGGTCCGCGTGCACGTGCGTGTCCAACACATACAGGAGCTTCAGGCCGAGCTCGTGGACGAGCGCGACGTCCCGCTCGACCTGCTCGAGCACCGGGTCGATGAGCACCGCCTCGCGGGTCACTTCGTCGGCCAGCAGGTAGGAGTAGGTCGAGGACTCATTGTCGAACAGCTGTCGAAAGAGCATGGAAACCTCTTTTTCTGCCTCGCTCAGGCGAGCGGAACCGAGAGCACGGGGCAACGGGAGCGGCGAACGACCCGCTCCGTGTGGGAGCCTGCGAGCACATCGAGCACACCGTCGTGGCCCCGGGTGGGCATCACGACGACACACGCGTCGAGCTGCGTCGCCGCCGCGAGGACCGCATCCTCGAGCGTGCCGAACGCCCCCCGGGTCACGACGCGCCACGAGGGCGGGACCGCTTCGGGTTCGGGCGCGGGGCGACCGTCGTCCACGTGCAGCAGCACGAGCTCGACGTCGGTGACCGCGGCGAGACGTGCCAGCGCCTCGGCCGCGCGCACCCCCGCTCGCATCGCCGCGGCGTCCCCGACCGGCAGCAGCAGGCGTCGAAGGTCCGAGGCGCCCGTGTTTTCGTCGACGAACGACCGGCTGACGTCCGGCACGATGAGCGTCGGGACGCCCACGTTCCGCGCAACCCCTTCGGCGACGCTCGCCGAGAAGAGTTGGAGCCAGCCGCTCTTGCCGTGGGTGCCCGACACGACGAGCGTCGGAGACAGCCGCGAGAGCGCGTCGAGCAGCGTGTCGGTGGTGTCGTCGCAGCACACGTGGCAGGTCGCCGTGTGCTCGATGTGGCGCTGCCAACGCGAGGCGAGGTCGGCGACCCGCGCGCGCGAGTGTTCTGGCGGTCCGGCGTCGGCGGTGGCGTGCAGGCTCACCAGGCGCACGCCGCTGGACGACGCGAGCGACGCCGCGGCCCACAGCGCGCGCTCATCGTCGGTCGTGTCGGTCGTCCACACGATGGTCGGTTCCAAGGGGCTCATCGTCGCTCTCCGAGCTCGTCCGCCGGGTTGAACAGGTTGATCGGGGTGACGAGGGAGCGCTTGCCGTTCGTCAGCGGCGGCATGCGCCCCGCGTCGATGTTCACCTGCACGCTCGGGAAGAGGAGCTTCGGCGCTGCGAGGGTCTTGTCGCGCGCCGTGCGCATCGCCACGAAGTCCTCTCGGGACGTGCGGCCGCTGAGCTGCGGGTTGTGAGCCTTCGACGCGCCGATGGTGGTCTCGTGCTTCCACCCTCGGCTCGCCGGGGGATAGTCGTGCCCGGGGTAGACCTTCGTGGCATCGGGCATTCGATAGAGCTTCTGCACGGAGTCGAACATCGCAGCGGCGCTGCCCTTCGGAAAATCGCAACGACCGGTGCCGTAGTCGTCCATGAACAGCAGGTCCCCCGTATACAGGGCGTCACCGATCTGTAAGGTCACGCACGCAGGCGTGTGGCCCGGCGTCGCGAGCGCCTTCACCTCGACCGTCCCCGCGTGGAGTGTGTCACCGTCCGCGAGCAGGCGGTCGAACTGGCTGCCGTCCACGGCCAGATGCGGCAGCGTGAAGATGTCCTTGAAGGTGGTCTGGACCGCGGTGATCGCCGCGCCGATGGCGACCTTCGCGCCGAAGCGCCGCGCGAGCACCTGAGCGCCCGTGAGGTGGTCGGCGTGGGCGTGGGTCTCGAGGATCCAGTGGACCCGCAGCCCCTCCTGTTTCACGTAGGCGGAGACCAGGTCCGCGGACTCCGTGTAGGTGTACGAACCGACCGGTTCGTAGTCGAGCACGGGGTCGATGATGACGGCGTCTCGGCTCGTCTCGTCGAAGACCACGTAGGTGAGCGTGAAGGTTCGGGCATCGAAGAAAGGTTGGGTGCGCATCTCGTTCTCCTTTGTCTCGAGAACGGTGCACGACACGTGCCGGATGCTCGGGAAGGCCTCTGCGCTGCGAAGTAGTCGGGCCCCTCGCGCGATGGTGTTTCACGAACGTTTCAAGTGCCCGGTCCGCGTGAAACAGCCGGTTCAGGGGCGCGGCACGCACCCCGGGAAGACGTCGACCTGAGCGGACGAGACGCAGGTGCGCAGCGCGTCGATCACGCCACGCACGAGCGCGTCGGCGTCCACGAGCTCCGGCGGGGCCTGACCGGCTTCGTAGCTGTGCGATGAGCGCACGCCGTCGCGCTCGAGCTCCACCGTGCGGGCGCCGCCGTCGGCGCAGTCCGGGCAGCCGTACACGTCCATGAGCGGCACGCCGACCAGCGCCCGCGCGGCGTTGCGGGCCTGGTCGTGGGCGGCCGGCGTGAGGGTCCCGCGGTGCTCGGTACAGGGTGCGCCGGCGCCGTTGTCGCAGATGGTGAGGAGTACCTCGTCGCACGGCGGCGCGCGGTCGAGCGCCGTGGGGACGATGGCGAGCGTAGACTGGCAGCCGTTGGCGCAGAACCCGTAGGTGAGCGTGCCGCCGACCACGATGGGGTCTCGCGAGAGGTCGCTGCACGCTTCGCCGGGCGAGTCCTCGCAGGGGCCTTCGTACTGAACGTCTGCGCCCCCCCCGGCCGCGAAGCACTCGTTGCTGTAGGTCTGACCGTCGCAGCCGCACACCGGCGCGAAGATCTCTGCGCAGACCTCGGGCCGCGGCCGACAGAGGCCCTGGCCGTCGTCGAACCCGCACCCGCCACGGGGCCCGAACTGGCAGAACTCGGCGCCCGTGCAGGTGTTGCCGGCGCGCCCGCCGCAGGCCACGTCGGCGCCCCCGCCGCAGCTCGCCTGACACGCCTCGAGGGTCTCGAAACGGTTGGCGTTGCCGCCACAGCCGCCGTAGCTGAACTCGACACACCCGCCCTGTCGCCCGTCGTAGCCCCAGGACGGGATCGCGGCGTCACAGTCGCCGACCTCGAGCGGCAGCGTGCACAGATCGCCCTCGGGGGGGCACACATCGGCCTCCCAGCGACACACGCCGTCGTCGCCGCGAAGGCAGGACTCCCCCGCGAGGGAGCCGTCCCAGCAAGGCGTGCCCTCGACGGGGGGCAGCGCGCCGCAGGCGTCGGCGGCACAGTCTGGGGGTGGACTGCCTCCCGAGCCGCCGGTGCCGCCGACCGGGGTGCCGCCGACCGGCTCTCCGCCCACGGGCGTGCCACCGACCGGCTCTCCGCCCACGGGTGAGCCACCGACGGGCGC
>JBMOFP010000286.1:0-5838 GCA_049318805.1 Bradymonadia bacterium | reverse complement strand
GCCCGTCGCGCCGTCGCCTCACGCCGCGTCGTCTGCTCGGGATCGTCGTGGTGCTGCTGGCGGGGGCCGTCCTCGTGGCGTTCCCGCGCCTCCTCGGCGACGGGTCCGGGGGCGGAGACCCGACCGGCGACGACCGGGGCGCGCCGGACGTCGGCGCCGCCGATGCGGGTCAGGCGTGCCCGGTGCCGCCGTGTCAAGACGCGCGGGTCCTGTTGCTCCCGGACTTCGAGCCCGGCTCGAAGGACATGGAGCCCCCCGGTGACATCGTCCTCAGGGAGTTCGAGGACGACTGCTCCGACCTCTACGACCAGGGTAAGTTCCCGACCTTCGAGATCGAGATCGACGACGCCGAATGGGCGGCGATTCAGGACGAGTTCGCGCGCCCGGCGGAGCGCGAAGCCGCGGGCCTGCCGCCCAAGCCGTACCACCCGCTGCGTTCCTTTCGGTACGGCGACGAGTACGTGACCGACGCGATGATTCGGCTGAAGGGCAACCAGTACTTCTCGTGGGTGCCCCCCAAGATGCAGTTCGTGATCAGTTTCCGTGAGTACGACAAGAAGGGGCGGTTTCACGGGCTGCGCAAGCTCAGCCTGGACGCCCCGTGGTACGACGCGAGCCTGCTCCACGAGCGTGTGTCGCTGGCGTTCCTTCGCGAGGCCGGCGTGGCCGCCGGGTGCGCGAACAACGCCAAACTCAACATCAACGGCCGCTTCTACGGCACCTACACCAACAAAGAACACCTCGACAAAGAGTTCCTGGAGCGTGTCTTCGGTGATGAGTACGCCGATGGCAACCTCTACAAGTATGGCTTCGAGCTGAAGACCAACGAAGACACCGCAGATGTCTCACGGCGCGACCAACTCTGGGGCTCCCCCGACTTCGCGGCCTTCAGCGCGCTCATCGATCGGGAGCAGGTCCTCACGACCTGGGCCGGCGAAGCGATGCTCCCGGCCTATGACAACTACTGGTGCTGCAGCCACAACTTCTACATCTACGACCACCCGACCCGTGGCTTTCAGTGGATCGCCCACGACCTCGACATCTCCTTCGACGGATGGCAGGACGCCGGCCCGGGCAACGTGAACTGGGACCCCGTTTACGGGGGCGGCGCGCAGCACTTTCAGTGGGCCATGGCGGTCCCCGATGTGAAGCGCGACTTCGTGCGCACCATGGCGCGCATGCTGCCCTACTACGAGCCCGACGAGCTCGAGGAGCGTGTGGACCGCTGGTCCGAGCAGATTCGCAACTCCATGGAGAACGACCCGAACCTGCCGTTCCCCTACGCGGACCACCCGCGCGCGGTGCAGCGACTGCGGATGTTCTTCGCTCAGCGTCACGAGTACCTGAGCCGGGCGCTCGAGGAGGCGACCGCGTGCGAGCGGGGTGAGCCCGGGCGCGACCTGGACGCTGATGGTTTCGGGAGCTGCACCGACTGCGACGACCTCAACCGCGAGATTCACCCCGGCCACGCCGACCCGTGCAACACGAAGGACGACGACTGCAACGGCGCCATCGACGATGGTGAGGTCTGTACCACCTGTACCGAGCTGAACGTCGACGGCGCGCGGTACGCGATCTGCCCGGACGAGATTACGTGGCTGGACGCGTACCTCGTCTGCGTACGACAGGGCGGCACCCTGGCCGTACCGCAGAGCGAGAGCGAGCGCATCGCCGTGGCCCAGCAGGCGCAGATGCTCTTTGCGGCGGAACCCGACGACGGCATGCCCAAGCCTTCGCTCCTCTGGCTCGGCGCCAACGATGCCGACTCCGAGGGCACGTGGCGCACCGTCGACGGCATCTCCGTGCCGTTCCCGCCCTGGGGACCCGGCCGGCCCAACGGGGACGACGACCAGAACTGCGCCGCCCTCGACCTCTCGGCGGACGGCCTCTGGAACGACAACGACTGCACGGAACCGCTGCCGTACGTGTGCCGCCTGCCGTGAGTCGCCCGGGCCTGGACGACTACTCGGCCCGGAAGCCCGCGGCGGTGTGGCTGCCGTCGCAGTAAGGCTTGTTCGCCGACTGGCCGCAGCGGCACAGCGCGGTCCGCTCGACGCGGTTGGTGGTGCGGCCCGTACCAGAGACGACCTCGAGATTGCCGGCGACGAGCAGGGGGCCGTTGGGCACCGGGGTGATGCGCAGCGCACCATCGCGCACGGCGAGCGGGTTCGACGCCTGGGTCGGGGGTTCGCCCGTCGCCGTGAAACCCGCGGCGGTGTGGCTGCCGTCGCAGAAGGGCTTGTTCTGGGACGCGCCGCAGCGGCAGAGCGTCGCCCGGTAGCCGATGGGGGCGCCGGCGAGCTCCATGGGCCCGTGTACGGCGAGCGGTCCATTCTCGCGCACGCGCACGATGTTGACGACGGGGGCGGCCTCGTCGGGTCCGCCGTCCTTGCGCGCGTAGCGGATCGCGCCGGACGGACACGCCAGCGCCAGGGCCGCGACCTCGTCGGGTGTGGCGGCGTCGGGGTGAATCCACTCGCCCGCCACGTTGGGCACAAAGACGTCCGGGCGGCTCAGCACACACCCTCGAGAGTGAATGCACTTGCGGCCCTCGAACTCGATGCGCACGTGGTCGCCCTCGACACGTTCGATTCCATCCGACATCGACGTCTCCTCGGCGTTCAGGTTTTGTGGAGCGCCCGCGCGTGGTGCCGCAGGTGCGCCTCGATGAAGGTCATGATGAAGAAGTAGCTGTGGTCGTAGCCCGCGTGCAGGTTCAGCTCCAGGGGCTGACCCACGTGCGCACACGCGGCCTCGAAGAGCTCGGGGCGCAGCTCGCGGGTGAGGAACTTGTCGTCGCTGCCCTGGTCGATGCGAATGGTGCCGTCGAATCGGTGACGCTGCACCAGCGAAACCGCGTCGTGGGCCGCCCACGCCGCGGGATCGTCCCCGAGGTAGCCGGCGAACGCCTTCTGCCCCCACGGCACCTGACTGGGCGCCACGATGGGCGCGAACGCCGACACACTCCGGTACTCGCCGGGCAACGAGAGCGCCAGGGTCAGTGCGCCGTGACCGCCCATGGAGTGTCCGAGGAGGCCTCGGGCACCGGCCGCGACCGGAAACTGCCCCTCGACGAGGTCGCGCAGCTCCCGTGTCACGTAGGTGCGCATCTGGTACACAGTGGACCAGGGCGCCACCGTCGCGTCCAGGTAGAAGCCCGCGCCTTGGCCGAAGTCCCAGGCGTCCGCGTCGCCGGGTAACCGGGTCGCCCGCGGGCTGGTGTCGCAGGTCACGAGCATCAGCTCGAGCTCGGCCGCGTGCCGTTGCGCGCCGGCCTTGATGGCGAAGGTCTCCTCCGTGGCCGTGAGCCCCGCGAGGCAATAGACCACCGGCACGCGCTCGCCGCGCAACGCCGCGGGGGGCGTAAAGACCGTGAAGCGCATCGGCCCGCCACAGGCCGCGCTTTCGTGTCGATACGTGCCCTGAACGCCGCCGAACGCCCGCTGTTCGCTCAGCGTTTCGAACGCGGTCAAGCGTCGAACTCCACGACCGTGCGGATCGACTCTCCGGTGTGCATCAGGTCGAAGGCCTCGTTGATGCGCGACAGCGGCAGCTTGTGGGTGATCAGGCTGTCGATGTCGATCTTGCCGTCCATGTACCAGTCGACGATCTTCGGCACGTCCGACCGGCCGCGGGCGCCGCCAAAGGCCGAGCCCTTCCACACGCGGCCCGTCACGAGCTGGAACGGTCGCGTCGAGATCTCCTGACCCGCTCCGGCCACGCCGATGACCACGCTCACGCCCCAGCCGCGATGGCAACATTCCAGCGCCTGCCGCATGAGCTTCACGTTGCCCACACACTCGAAGCTGTAGTCGGCGCCGCCGCGCGTGAGCTCCACCAGATGCGGAACCAGGTCACCGCTGATGGTGTTCGGGTTCACGAAGTGGGTCATGCCGAACTTGCGCGCGATGGCCTCACGCTCGGGGTTGATGTCCACGCCCACGATCTGGTCGGCGCCGGCGAGGCGGGCGCCCTGGATCACATTGAGCCCGATGCCGCCGAGCCCGAAGACCACCACGTTCGCGCCGGGTTCGACCTGGGCCGTATAGATGACCGCGCCGATGCCCGTCGTCACGCCGCAGCCGATGTAGCAGACCTTGTCGAAGGGCGCGTCCTTCCGGATCTTCGCGAGCGCGATCTCGGGCATGACCGTGAACTGCGAGAAGGTCGAGCAGCCCATGTAGTGGTGGATCTTCTCCCCGCCGATGGAGAAACGACTCGTGCCGTCGGGCATCAGGCCCTGGCCTTGAGTGGCGCGGATCGCCGTGCACAGGTTCGTCTTCCGGCTCAGGCACGACTTACAGCCGCGGCACTCGGGTGTGTAGAGGGGGATGACGTGGTCCCCCTTCTGAACCGAGGTCACGCCCGGACCCACGTCCACCACGACGCCCGCACCCTCGTGCCCGAAGATCACCGGGAAGAGCCCTTCGGGATCGCCTCCGGAGCGGGTGAACTCGTCCGTGTGACACACCCCCGTGGCCTTGATCTCGACGAGCACCTCGCCCGCGCGCGGGCCTTCGAGGTCGACGGTCTCGATCACCAGGGGTTCTCCGGCTTTGTAGGCGACAGCGGCGCGTGTTTTCATGGGCGGCAGGATGACCGGACGCACGAGTCCGGGGAAGCCCGAACGTGAGCGCCCACGGAGGGTGGCGGCGCACGACCCAGGCCGTGCCCTGGTCGGGCTCAGCGCGGCGCGGGATCGTCGTGAGTCGCGGGGGCGTGGCGCCGGGCGCCGTCCGAACCGGCCTGACCGAGCCGCTCGACCTCGGCCGACGTGCGCTGCGCGATGTGCGCCCAGACGCGTTCACGAAACGCGAAGCCCGAGGACAGGCCGAGGACCGACAGCGTGAAGGTCCCGGTGCACGTCATGAGGACCTCGGGCGCCGGCGCCGGGTGTTCCGGGCGCTCGCCTTGCCCCTCGACCGTGAGGGTCAGAGCGGAGCGCCAGTCGACCGCCATGCGTTTGTAGAGGGGGACAAAACGAAGCAGTCCGAAGTCGTCCTCCTCATCGATCGTACCCGTGAGGCTCACCCACGGGCCGGACGCAGGTCTATCCGCGCAGCCCAGCGCGTCCGAGACTCGGTCGCAGAGCCCCGGAGAAGCGCACGTGAGCGCACACACGCGACGTAGGCCGGCGGTGGACGCTTGCTCGACGTGGCCATCATCCTTCCAGAGGGTCGTCAGCCCGCCGTTGCGCTCGAGGGCGTAGCGGGCACGAGGCGCCACAAGGACGAGCCGTTCGACGTGCGCCTCGGTCCTCGAGGTCTCCTGAAGGGCGGCGTCGACGACCTCGAGGTCGTAGACGAGGACCGGCGCGAACGCCCGCTCGCGAACCAGCGTCACCGCGACGATGAGAACCAGCGCGGTGCGAAGCCACATGCGCGCAGGCAGGGCTCGTCTTGCCATCTCCATCGGTCCTCGCCTCGGCCTGTGACGCTGGAGACCCTACGCATGGACCGTGCCGCGCCCCCGAGGGCGCACGGGCTATCAGGACGCTGAAAAAGTCCGTCCATGGACTTTTTCAGCCCCGCTGCGCCGAAGTGAATTCGGCTCCGCTCCCGGAATCATTCGGCTTTTCCAAAGCCTCGATGATTCCGCCGGGCCGTCCTGGCCCGGGCAGGCTGCCTTTTCAGCAGCCTGCTATCAGGACGCTGAAAAAGGTCCGTCCATGGACTTTTTCAGCCCCGCTCCGCCGAAGTGAATTCGGCTCCGCTCCCGGAATCATTCGGCTTTTCCAAAGCCTCGATGATTCCGCCGGGCCGTCCTGGCCCGGGCAGGCTGCTTTTTCAGCAGCCTGCGATGAAGGTGCGTGCCCGTCCGGACCGGCTGTGACGCCAC
>JBMOFP010000285.1:0-5937 GCA_049318805.1 Bradymonadia bacterium | reverse complement strand
ACCTCGTAGCCCTCCATCGCCGCCTGGAGCGCGCAGATGGGGTCGATCTCGGTGATGTACACCCGCGCGCCGAGGCCGCGCGCCGCGTGGGCGCAGCCCTTGCCCACGTCCCCGTAGCCCGCGACGACCACGACCTTGCCCGCGACCATCACGTCCGTCGCGCGCTTGATGCCGTCGAAGAGCGACTCACGGCAGCCGTACAGGTTGTCGAACTTCGACTTCGTGACGCTGTCGTTCACGTTGATGGCGGGGATGAGCAGCTTGCCGGCCTGCGCCATCTCGTAGAGGCGATGCACGCCGGTCGTCGTTTCCTCGCTCACGCCCTTGAGCCCGGCCGCGATCTTCGTGAAGCGGTCCTTGGACTGCGCGAAGGAGTCCTTCAGGGTCTGGTAGACCACGCGGACCTCTTCGTTCGTGGCCGTGGCCGGATCGGGCACCTCGCCCGTCTTCTCCATCTCGACACCCTTGTGCACCAGCAGCGTGAGGTCGCCGCCGTCGTCGAGGATGAGGTTCGGGCCCTTGCCGCCCTTGAACGCCGTGACCTGCAGCTCGATGTTCTTCCAGTACTCCTCGAGGGTCTCGCCCTTCCAGGCGAAGACCGGCACACCCGAGGCCGCGATGGCGGCGGCGGCTTCGTCCTGGGTCGAGTAGATGTTGCACGAGGTCCAGGTGACCTCGGCGCCGAGCGCGGTCAGGGTCTCGATCAGCACCGCGGTCTCGATGGTCATGTGCAGGCACCCGGCGATGCGCGCGCCCTTCAGCGGCTGCGCGGCGCCGAACTCGGCGCGCAGGGCCATCAGACCCGGCATCTCCTTCTCGGCCATGCGGAGCTTCTTGCGGCCGAGCTCGGCCAGCGAGAGGTCACGCACCACAAACGCGGGGAACTCAGTCTTCTGCTGCAGATTGGACACGGGGGACTCCTGTCAGAGAGGTGGGGACACTTGGGCGCGACGCCCGGACGCGAGCTGCCAGGTCAAATGGGCGTCCGGCTCGCTCGCGGGCAGCGGGCCGGAGAAAGGGCCGACCTGCACCTCGAGGAGGCCCGCCTGCGCGAGCCAGCCGCCGAGTTGGTCGGACGGGAACCCGAGCCACACGTCGGCCTGGGCCGACCGCATGCGCTCGTCTTCATGGGGCAGATAGTCGAGCACGACGAGGTGCCCGCCGCGGCGCAAGAGCCGGGCGGCGGCCGCCACCAGCTCCGCCGGGCGCGCCGCGTGGTGCAATACACGCGCGACGAGCACCAGGTCCGCGCCGCCCCGCCGCTGGACCTCGTCCATGACCGCGGCGTCGTCCACGCTGCCCTCGAGCTGACGCACGTTCGGCAGGCCCAGGCTCGCCACGCGGGCGGCGCAACGCGCCAGGCGGGCGCGGCTGCGGTCCAGGGCGAAGACCCGCTCGTACAAGGCCGAGAGCAGCGGCAGGAAGGCCCCCTCGCCTGCGCCCACGTCCACCGCGAGGCCGCGGCCCGGCAGCAGCGGCGCGACGACCCCGGCGAAGGCGTGGGGCAGGTCCGCCTCGGCGGGGGGCGCCGCGAGCTCGGCGCCCGACTGCGACTCGAAGAAGCGGCGTGAGCTCTCCTCGCGGGCGGCGATGGTCAGCGGCACACGCGCGAGGCTGCCGTCGGCCAGGCAGAGTCTGCGCCCCTCACGCAGCGCGGCCCCCAGGACCGTGGTGTCGTTCGGGTCGACCCCCGCGGTCGAGAGCAGCGTGCGTGTGCCTTCGCGCCGGGCGTTCAGGAGGCCGGCCACACGCAGCGGCTGACACTTGCGGCTGACCTGCGGCTGGCTGTCCTGGGTCAGGTCGGCCAGCTCGCCGACCGTGAGCTCTTCCGCCGCACACAGCGCGAGCAGCCGCAGCCGGTCCTCGTCCCCCAGCAGGCGGAAAAGGTCGGCGGTCGGTTCGGTGACGATCTGCGTGAGCACCCGGACACCATATGCAACCATGCGCATGAATGCAACGAACAATGCGCCGAGTTGCGGCCGCCGCTGTCGGGCGCTCTCTGGGCACCGCGAATGCCTGTGGTCGGCGGCTGCGACTCGTGACGGCCGCGGCACCCACCGCGCGTGCAGTAGGCGGCGCGACGCGTGGAGCCTATGGTGACCTGCACGCCACCCGCGAACCCGCGTCCCCGTGCCTGGACTTGGAGGCACACATGAAACCCGATCACAGCGACTCGAAGGCACCGGAAGCGGGCGCGTTCACACGCCTGGCCACCGCCGTGGCGAGGGCGACCGCGTCACCGGCCGCGTTCATCCTGGCGGTCCTCATCGTGTTGACCTGGGCGTTGACCGGGCCCCTCTTCGGCTACTCGGACACCTGGCAACTCGTCATCAACACGGGCACGACCGTCGTCACGTTCATGATGGTCTTTCTCATTCAGAACACACAGAACCGCGACACGAAGGCCCTGCAGCTCAAACTCGACGAGCTGATTCGCGCGACGAAGGGCGCCCACCTCGAGCTCCTGGACATGGAGGAGTTGAGCGAGGCCGAGCTCGACTCCATTCGCGCCCGCTACGTGGCCATCGCCGCAGAGGCGCGTGCGCGCCGGCGCCACGGCGGCTCGGACACGGGCAGCCCGCCCATCGACTTCTGATGCGGCCCCAGCCGACCTCGTCGTCGAAGGAGGGCCCACCCCGCTCCCGGTCGCTCGACGCGTCAAGACGCTGAGAGTCGCTCCACGGCGCACTGAACCAGGCGCGCGTGGTCGAAGGCGAGGCGGGCCGGAAGCGCGGAAACGGCCCACCAACGCGCTTCGGACGCGTCGTCCATCCCCGCCACGGCCCGCGCGGCGACTGCGGGCGGTAGGTCGACCACAAAGAGGGCCGTCCGGCTCCAGGCCGTCGGTGTGTCCCGCAGGTCACGGCCGTTGCCCTCGAACTCGCCGACGAATCGCACGAGGTCCGCCACGTCGGAGAGGTCGAGCCCCGTCTCTTCCATCAGCTCTCGCACGGCGGCCGCGTGGGTCGACTCGACCCCCGGCCTCCAGGGCGTTCCGCGGGGCGCGTCCGTGGTCACGAAGCCGCCGGGCAGCGCCCACTGCCCCGTTTCCGTAGGTGCGTCGTCGTGGCGACGAATGAGAAGGAGCTCGCGCGCTCCGCTGGTTGCGTTCGTTCGAAACGCGGCGAGGTCGACGGTCGGGTTGGGCCCGAGGTGCCAGAAGGGCTCGAAGGCCGCGGCGAAGAAGCGGGCGTCGTCGAGCTTCACCAGCGCGTCGGCGGCGGTGTGAAAGACGCGGTGCGGCTGGGTGCGCGCGTGATGACCGCTCGCACCGCCGATTTCGTCGAGCAGCAGGTAGCGCACGCGCAGGTTGGCGGCGGCCTGGATCTCGTCGTTCACGACGTTGCCGCCTCCCAGGAAGAGACAGAGCGCGTCGTGTCGCTTCGCGAGCGCGTAGAGGGGCGCGGCCTTGTCGTGCGGCAGCTCGGCGCAGGGCCAGGCGTGCGTGACCGCAGGATCGAGGGCCGTGACCGGGGTGGCGCGAACCAGCGTCGCGATGACGGGAATGCCCCTGTTCTTTGCGTGTTCGTGCGCCTCACCCTCGACGCCGTGTCGCGTGCCGCCCGTGAGGAGCACGTGCCGCGTGGGGTCGAGCCCGGCCACGAACGCCGCGACGACCGACCGAATCCGCTCGCGTTCCGCCTCGGAAAGCAGCGCGAACGCGTCTCGCCACGCGCCCGCGATGCTGATGAGCCGCCGGCCCTGGACGAGCGCATCCAACGCCGCATCCTCGAGCCAGGCGACGCCGGCGGCCTCGACCGCGGCGCGCAGGGCAATGTCGCGGGCCGCCTGGGCGCTGCGTTTCCGGGCCTCGACCTCGGGTGTGAAGAAGCGGAGCGGAGGGTCGTCCGGCACGTCGAAGGGCGCGCTTGGGTCGGCGGCGCGAGACGCGAGCACGTGTCGTTCGGAGTCGACGATCCACGCGAGCGTGGCGTCGTCCAGCCCGGAAAGGGACGCGGCGCGCACCTCGGCGGCGAGGTCGGTCCCGTAGATCCCGTAGCCGTCCGTGCCCAGCACGCAGCGGACCTTCGCGGCGACCACGGAGGTGATCGGCAGCTCGGCGCACGACTGGATGTTGTTCAACGCGAAGTTGCTGTTCGGGTTGAACTCGACGACGGCGTCCATGGAGCGGAGCAGGTCGAGGGTCTCCGGATCGCCGCCGTAGAGGCCGTGGCCGATGCGCAGCAGAACGTCGCGATTCCGTACGGATTCCGCGGCGATACGCACGTTCTCCGGATACGCGGGGTTCTCGCCGGCGTGAACCCGGACGACGAAGCCCGGCCGGTTCCGGTGCGCCCAGTCGGCGACACGCGAAAGCACCCACGCGAAGGTGCGCGTCGAGTTCGTCTCGTGCCCCATGACGTCGAGGCCCACGAGGGCACGACTGCCGGCGAGCGACTCGAGCCGGTCGAGCAGGTCGAGGTTCCACTCCGCGTCGTTCGCGCGGTGAATCCCCAGCAGGAAGCGGATCCGCACGCCCGTCTCGGCCTCGAGCGGCCCGACGAGGCGCTCGGCCTCACGCAACCACGCGGCCTTCTCGATCGTGCCATGGGAGAGTTCGACGTACTTCACGCCCATCGCCGCGTAGTCACGCGCGACCTGGCGCAGCAACGGTTCGAAGAGATCGATCCGACGCGCGATCGGTCCGCGCAGGGCGTACACACGCTCGAGCCCGGCGAAGGTGGACTGCCGATCGACGGGCAAGACGAGGCGGGCGGCGAGTGTCTCGCGCACCGCGGGCGAGAGCGCGGCGAGGCGGACCTCGGGGCCGGGACCGGCCTGGATCCCAGCGGTTTCGAGCAACCGTGACGGAAAGGCAACGTCGTTTTCGAGCCCGATGCGAACGAGGTCCTCGCCGCGCGGGCAGCCGGTGAAGTGTGTGTGCAGGTCGGTGGCGGGCCGGCGACGGTGCGTCACGGCCGTGCGGTGGCCGGGGTGCGGGAAGCCGTTGTCCGCGAGGTAGCGGAGCTCGAAGGGCGTCAGTCGCGCGGCCCCGGGCCCCAGTTGGCCGTCGACCACACGCGCCAGCAGCGTCGTGTCGAGCCGGACCGAGAACTCCCCGACGTCGCCCAGGGGCAGGAGATCGTCCTCGGACCAGCGCAGCGTCGTGCCATCCACCTCGACCGCGAGGTGCCGGCGGAGGTTCGCGTGAACGCGCGAGTGGACCTCGCCCGGAGGCCGGACGAGCTGTAGTCCGCGCTCCGTCCGCGTCAGGGCGTGCCGCTCACCCGTGTCGAGAAAGACCATCGCGGACGAGTCTGCGACGCGCGTCCCCGTCGTTCAAGCCCTCGTCCGCGGCGGGCATTCTGGCCGTCTCACTGGCGTCTGGGGCGCCTTTGGCCCTATGACCAGCACGAAATGCTCGCTGTGCTTCTCGTAGCCCTCGGGGGCGGCCTTGGCGCCGCGGCCCGCTTCTGCGTCTCGCAGGCGATGCCCATGCGCGGCGACGGCTGGCCCGTGGTGACCTTCCTCATCAACGTCACCGGCAGCTTCGCCCTCGGCCTGCTCGCCGGCTGGCTCGCGACGCGCGGGGATGGGGGCGAGCCCTGGCGGCTCTTCCTCGGCGTCGGCGTGCTCGGCGGCTTCACGACCTTCTCGGCTTACTCCCTCGAGACGATGCGCATGATCGAGCGCGGCGACTGGCTGAGCGCTTCGACCTATGCCCTCGGCTCCGTTCTCGCCGGCCTCGCCGCCGTCGCCCTCGGCCTGGTGGTCGCGAAGCGCATCCTCGGATGAGCGCGTCGCCCGACCGGCTGCCGGCACAGTTGTTTCACGGCCCCGCCAAGGTCGCGCGCACGTGCTCCGGGCCATTGACGTCAAACGACTCGGCGAGCGGCTAGCAGGACGCTGAAAAAGTCCGTCCATGGACTTTTTCAGCCCCACTCCGCCGAAGTGAATTCGGCTCCGCTCCCGGAATCATTCGGCTTTTCCAAAGCC
>JBMOFP010000284.1:0-5950 GCA_049318805.1 Bradymonadia bacterium | reverse complement strand
TTTTCAGCGTTCTGCTAGAACTTGACGAGGGTCGTCTCACCGCGCTCCACCGTCACCCGGCGACGCTCGCTGGGATCGCTGCGGTTCCCCTCGTAGTAGAGCTGGACGGAGTGGGTGCCGGCGTCGATGGCGTACTTGAACAGCGGCGTCTCGGGCGCGACCTGGGTGCCGTTGACGTAGACGGAGCCCCAGCGTCGGGACTGCACGCTGATGAAGCCTTTGCCGCCCTCGTTCCCCCGTCGGGCGACGGGCGCCGGGGGCGGACTGGACCTGCGCGGCGGCGGCTCGTCCTCGACGACCCGGGAACGGACGACCCGGGGCGGCGCGGCCCGCGGCGGCGGAGACGCGCGCTGCGGCGGCGGGCTGCGGGCCGCCACGGTCGAGAGGCCCGCGCTGGAGCCCGCGGCGCGCAGCCGAATGTCGAGCAGGTGCTCACGCTTACCCGACCACTCGACGGTGCGTTCATCCGGTTCGAAGCCGTCCCGCAGCACCCGAACCCGCGCTGCGCGATCCACCGGCAGGTCGCCGAGCGTGATGGGCGTGCGGCCGGCGAACTGACCGTCGAGGTAGACCGTCGCGTCGGCGGGCTGACTCTCCACCGTGATTGTTCCGCGCAGCTTCTCGAGCTGCGCGTCCACGACCACGTCGCGGCCCGCCTCGGGCACGACCTCTTTCTCGAAGACCTCGTAATCCTCACCGAGGCGCACGGTGATTCGCACGGGCTTCCCGGCGGGCACCAGGGCGCTGGTGGGCGTGCTCTCGGGGAGCCATTGCTGCCCGACCTTGACCTTCGCACCGCTGGGGAAGCTCTTGATCGACAGGGTCGCCTGCGCCGTCGGGGCGGCCCCGACGGTCACGGTGGCGGGCTCCATGGGCTTCTCGGGGGCGCCCGGGCGGATCACCAGGCTCGTGAGCACCGCGGCGAGCACGAGGACCAGGAGCACCACCCCCCCGAAGAGGACCCGCTCACGTGTCAGCCAGGTCGAACCGGGCGAGGTGACGGGTTGCCCCATGGCCGTGGGCAGCTCCTGTCCGGCGCGCCGCGCACGTAGGGGGCGGTGGATGGACCCCGCCGCCGCGTCACGCCCCGGATCCGTGGGCACCTCGTTGCGGGACCGCGCGGGGGCCACAGGGGCCGGCCGAGGGCGTGCGGGCCGCTCAGCGGGGCGACCAGAACGCTCGGGAACCGGCGTCGGCGCGGCGGCGAAGGCCGCGGCCTCGGGCGCCGGCCGCGCGGCACGGACCACGGGCTTCAGGTCCGGTGCCCTCGGGGGCGCCACGACGACGATTCTGGGGGCGGACTCGTCCGGCTCGGGCAGGTCATCGAGGTCGGCCGGCGGCGCGTGGGCCGCAGGCCGGTGGTCTCGCGCCTGCGTGGACTCGTCCTCGAAGGGGTCGTACTCGAGGTCGGCGGGCGGACGCCGTGCCGGCTCGATCGCCGCGGGTGCTTGCGGCGGTAGGTCGATCGAGTCGTAGGCCTGGAGCGCGGCCTCGGGTGGGCCGTCCATGTTCATCGTGGACGGGTCGTTGTGGCTCTCGTAGTCGACGAGGTGGATCTCTTCACTCGCGAGCTCGATGAGCTCCGAGCGCTCCGGTCGCCTGAGCCCGTTCTCCGCGGCTCCGCGGCCCGGGGCTTCGTCGGTCGCGGTCAGGTCCTGCGTCGCGTCCGCCTGGTCGAAGGAAGCCTCCACTGCCTCGGAGATCAAGGAGTACCGGTCGTTGCCGAAGTCCGCGCGACTCCGCAGCATGAACGCGTCGAGCTCTTCGCTCTCGTCTCCCGGGGCCTCGTCCAGGAAGACCTCGCGCATCATCTTCGCGAGACGCGCCCGCCCGAAGGATGCGCCGACGCTGCGCAGATACTTGTTCAGGTCCTTCTGCAGGTGGAGGGCCGAGGCGTAGCGCTCCTCCCGCTCGCGGGCGAGCGCCTTCATCACGATGCGCTCGAGGGTGCGGGGAATCTCGGGTCGAAGCGTCGTCGGCGGCTCGATGTCGGCCTTCCGCACGCGCGAGAGCAGCGTCGCGTCGTCGTCCTCTTTGTAGAGGAGCTCGCCCGTCATCATCTCGTACAGGACGATCCCGAGGCTGAAGACGTCCGTCCGGTGGTCGAGCGGCTCACCGCGCGCCTGCTCGGGGGACATGTAATAGAATTTGCCCTTGATGATCCCGGACTCGGTCTCGTAGGCGCGCAGCGCGGCCTTCGCGATGCCGAAGTCGACGAGCTTCACCTCGCCCTCGAACGAGAGCAGCACGTTCTGCGGCGAGACGTCGCGATGCACGATGTTGAGCGGCCGCCCCCGCGCGTCCTTCTTGCGGTGGGCGAAGTCGAGACCGCCGCACGCCTCCGCGGCGATGTAGGCGGCGCCGTCGATGGGGAACTGGACCCGGCGATCCTTGAGTCGCTTCTGGCAGCGATACAGGTCGCGGCCGTCGATGTACTCCATCGCGATGTAGTAGTGGTCGTCGACCTTCCCGAGGTCGAAGATCTGCGCGATGTTCGAGTGCGACAGCTCGACGGAGATCCGGGCCTCGTCGATGAGCATCTCGATGAAGTCGGCGTCCTCCGAATAGCGCGGGTGCAAGCGCTTGATGGCGAGAATCTTCTCGAAGCCGCCGAGCCCGGGGGCTTTCGCCTTGAAGATCTCGGCCATGCCGCCGATGGCGACCCGCTCGAGGAGGATGTAGCGTCCGAACTGCTCCTGCATCTCGAGCGGGAGTCTACGCCGAAGGACGCCGCGAGGCGAATGCTCCGAAACGTACCCCGGAGGCGCGATTGACCTGCCGCGGAGCACCACGCACACTCCGCCCATGAGCAAGAAGTTCCCGGACTTCGTGCCGCCGACGCAGATCGCCTACCGGGACGACGGTGGGACGACGCTGCACCTGCGGAAGTGCCGCCTCGTCGTCGAGCACGACGAAGGGCCGCAGGAGTACGTTTTCGACCAGGGGACCATCACGCTCGGCGCCATGGAGGACAACGACGTCGTTCTCCGCGACGATACGGTCAGCCGCTACCACTGCCGGATCTACCAGGACGACAACGCCTACGTCGTGCAGGACCTCTCGAGCACGAACGGCACCTTCGTGAACAAGGTCCGGATCAAGGAGGCCTACCTCCGCCCGGGGTGCACCCTCACCTGCGGGAAGACCCAGGTGCATTTCCACGCCTTCGACGAAGAGGTGCGGATCAAGCCGGCCGAGGTCGACCACTTCGGGGACATCATCGGGACCACCGTGCGGATGCGCGAGGTCTTCGGCATCCTCGAGAAAATCGCGCCCACGAGCACGACGGTCGTCATCGAGGGTGAGACGGGAACGGGCAAGGAGGTGGTCGCCAACGCGATCCACAAGCGGTCCCCACGACGCAGCAAGCCGTTCATCGTCTTCGACTGCTCGGCGGTGCCTCCGAACCTGATCGAGTCCGAGCTCTTCGGCCACGAGAAGGGCTCGTTTACCGGGGCGATCATGGCGCGCCAGGGCCTCTTCGAGATGGCGAACGGCGGCACCATCTTCCTCGACGAGCTCGGCGAGCTGTCTCTCGAGCTGCAGCCGAAGCTCTTGCGTGTACTCGAGTCCCGCGAGGTCCGCCGTGTCGGCGGCGCGCGGTCGAACCGGGTGGACGTGCGGGTCATCGCGGCCACGAATCGGCGCCTCGAAGAGGAGGTCCGCGCGGGCCGATTCCGCGAGGACCTTTTCTACCGGCTGAGCGTCGTGCGGGTGTTCCTGCCACCTCTTCGGGAGCGGCGAGAGGATGTGCCGGCCCTCGTTCGGCATTTCCTGCGCGAAGGGACCTACAACCGCGACGACGAGGGCAACCTGCGCGTGCGCAACATCAGCCGGGACGCGCTGGACGCGCTCCTGGCGCACGACTGGCCGGGCAACATCCGAGAGTTGCTCAACGTCGTCGAGCGGGCCTGCGGCTTCGCCGAGGGGGACTGTGTCCAGGTCCGAGACCTGCCGCCTGAACTCCAGGGTGTGGCGGCGCCGGCGACGCCCTCGGGGCGAGCGTCGATGTCGTCCCCGCCCCGGGCGCTCCTCGACGGCGAGACGCCGGCCCCCCTGGCCCCGAGCAGCCTGCCGAACACGTTCAAGGAAGCCAAAGAACAGTGGAACTCGGCCTTCGAGCGCGACTTCGTGCTCGGCATCTTCCGCCGCAACGGCTTCAACATCAGTCGAGCCGCTCGAGAGGCCGAGATCGACCGGAAGTACTTCCGTAAGCTCATGCGGAAGTACGGGTTGGACGGTCACGAACCCAGCGACGGCACGGACCTCGACGAGTCCGCCGACGCCCCTGACGAACCCTGATCCCGCTCGACCCACACGCGCTGGAGACCCCATGTACGCAGCCCGCTTCACCGAGGCCCACCAGATCTACCGCAAGGCCGTTCGCGATTGGTGCGAACGCGAGATCGCGCCCAACGCCGAGGCGTTCGAGCGCGACGAGCTGACGCCGCGCTCCATTTATCGCCAGGCCGGCCAGCTCGGCTTCCTCGGGGCGCGGTTCCCGGAAGCCTGCGGCGGGAGCGGCGGGGATTTCTGGTACTCGGTCTGCTGGGCGGAAGAGCTCGCCCGAACGGGCCTCGCCGGCACCGCCATGGGCCTCCTGGTGCAGTCCGACATGGCCACGCCGATCATCGGGGAGATCGGCACGCCCGCCCAGATTGAGGAGTTCCTGAAGCCCGCGTTGACCGGCGAGCGCATCGCCGCGCTGGGCGTGACCGAGCCGGGCGCTGGCTCCGACGTCGCCAGCATCCGCACGACCGCCCGACGCGACGGCGACGACTACATCATCGACGGCGCCAAGACGTACATCACGAACGGGACGCAGGCCGACTTCATCACGCTCGCGGTGCGGACGGATCCGAACGTCCAGCCGAGCTGGGCGGGCATCTCGCTCGTGCTCTTCCCGACGAACACACCGGGCTTCAGCATCGGGCGCAAGCTCAAGAAGCTCGGCAACCACTCGAGCGACACCGCCGAGCTGCACTTCGACGGGTGCCGGATTCCACGCCGCTATCTGCTCGGCGAAGAGAACCACGGCTTCATCTACATCATGCGCAACTTCCAGGGAGAGCGGCTCGTGGGCGCCCTGACGGCGGCCGCGGGCGCGCGTCGGGTCTGGGAGCGGTCCCTCGAGTACGGCCGCGAGCGCGAGGCGTTCGGCAAACCGATCATCAAGTTCCAGGTCTGGAAGCACCACTTCGTGGACATGCTCACCGAGCTGGACGCCGGCCAGGCCCTCTCGTACCGGGCCGCGGACCTCTTCGACGCGTACCTGAAGGATCCGAACAACGCCCCCGACCCCACTCGGGAGGTCTCCCAGGCCAAGCTGTACTGCGCCGAGATGGCCCAACGGGTCATCGACCGCTGCCTCCAGTTCCACGGGGGCATGGGCTACATGGAGGAGTACTTCATCGCGCGGACCTGGCGAGACACGCGCCTCATCAGCATCGGCGGCGGTACGAGCGAGATCATGCGCGAGATCATCTCGAAGCTGATCGGTCTCTGAACTCCGCCCAGGCGCCTACTTGAAGTCGTGGCTGAGCGTCAGTCTCTGACCCGGTCGAAGCTGAACGTCGACCTCGTGCTTGCGTCCGTCGGCGGTCTCGAGTTTGACACGCCGCTTGCCGGGCTTGAGCGGCGTGCCGACCACCGGCGTGTGCCGCGATAGACGTGTACCGTCGACGTAGACCCACGCCCACGGCAGCGAGGTGACCGTGAGCCAGGCGCGGGCCGGCGCGACGGCGCGTGGTTCGGTCGAGGTCGGCGCGGTCGAGGTCGGCGCTGGGGCCTGCGAGGGCGTGGTCGAGGTCGGCGCCAGGGCCTGCGAGGGCGCGGCTGGGGTCGGAGGCGCAGAGGGTTCTGAAACGGGCGGGGTGACCCCGACGGCGACGGTCGCGGGCGCTTCGAGCCCCGGTCGTTCGTTTCGCAGGCTCCTCGTCAGCCCGAAGCC
>JBMOFP010000283.1:0-6083 GCA_049318805.1 Bradymonadia bacterium | reverse complement strand
GCCGTTGCCGTTGCCGTTGCCGTTGCCGTTGCCGTTGCCGTTGCCGTTGCCGTTGACGCCGGCATCGTCGTCGTTGCTCGTCGGACGATTGCGGCAAACGCCCGTCGCGGTCGCGCTGCCGTTGTTGCCGCTGCCGTCACTGGCGCCGGCGTTGTTGTTGCCGTTGCCGTTGTTGTTGCCGCTGCCGTTGTTGTTGCCGCTGCCGTTGTTGTTGCCGCCGCCGCCGTTGTTGTTGCCGCCACCGCCGCCGCCGGGGATGCCGCCACCGCCGCCGCCGGGGATGCCGCCGCCGCCGGAGTTCGCGCCCGCGCCGCCCGCGGGGTCACCGCCCGCACCGCCCGCGGGGTCACCGCCGCCGCCGCCCGCGGGGTCGCCACCGCCGCCGCCGCCCGTGTCGGCCTCACACTCGGGCACACACGCGCTGACACACGCTGCATCGCCCATGCACAGGTACTCGCAAATGCCCGCACAGGACGGGTTCTGGCACACCGGCCCGCAACCGGCCGTGCAGCCCGGGTCGCCCTGACACGCGCCCTCGCAGCCCTCGAGACACTCGGCAGTCGTCAGCGCCGACGCCGTGGTCCGAAGCGCCTGTCCGCCGTCGCAGTACTGGTTCGACGCGCAGTCGCCGTCGTTCGAACAGGCCGCGCCGCTGCCTCCGTCGTCATCGCTTTCGCATCCCTGGACGGCGAGTGCGCCGACGGTCAGGCCGAACGCGGCCATGAGGAACCGAGGCGCAAGGTGAATCGCGGTCATGAGCTCTACCTCTCTCAAAAAGTGAAACGCAGTCCGTGCCGGGTCGCACGACGTGCGCCAAGTAGAGTGCCGCCAACCCTGTACGCGCTATTGCTCACCAATGAAACGGGCTGAAGCCGAGTTACGCGAGAGTCGGCTCACACGTTCGGCTGCGTCGATCCGCTCCATCTCCGCAGAGGGCCCGCGAGGCAATAGCCGTCGGGCGTCGTCAGCACTCGGTGGGGCACGTCGGGCTCCCCCAGCGCGATGCGCAGATTCCGCACGGTCGCGTGCAGACGGTTGTCGTGGCGCAGGGGGTGGTAGTCGCCGTCGGCCCACACCGCGCGAAACAGGGACTCCTTGTCGAGGCCCGCGGCCCCGGACGCCGCCAGGACCACCAGCAAACGCCAGAGCTGCGGCTTGCCGTGGAGCTCGATAAAGGTGCCGTCCGGGGACCACACACGCTGGGTCGGCTCGTCGAGCCCCCAGCCGGGCGTCCAGGCGACCTCGGGGCCCGAGGGTGTGCCCCAGCCCGCTTGCCCGCGCACGCGGTCGAGGATCTGCGCATCGATCGCATCCAGCGCGACGGTGCGGTCTCCGAGGAGCGCCCGCGCGCGTCGGGCGGCGCTCGGCGCGCTCGTTTGTCCGGCGAGTCGCTCTAGCAGGACGCTGAAAAAGTCCGTCCATGGACTTTTTCAGCCCCGCTCCGTCGAAGTGAATTCGGCTCCGCTCCCGGAATCATTCGGCTTTTCCAAAGCCTCGGTGATTCCGCCGGGCCGTCCTGGCCCGGGCAGGCTGCTTTTTCAGCAGCCTGCTAGCGTGGCCCAGTCGGGTTGCGGCGCGAGACAGACACGCCGAAGTTCGGCCTCCTCGGCGAAGCGTACCGAGGGCATCGCCCGCCCCATCGCGCCGAGGACCTGCACGGCCTCCGAGGCCTCCAGGTAAGCGCCGCGGAGGTGTTCGGCGTCGGCCAGGAGCTCCAGCGCGTCGGCCTCCCGGAGCCCGAGGCCGTGGGCCCGTGCCAAGGACAGAGCGGCGCGCGCCGAGGTGGAGGCGCGCACGACGTCCCCCTCCGCGAGCGCCACGTCGGCATCGACGACGTGCCCGAGGACCCGGCAGTCGGCGTGGTCCAAGGCGGGCTCGGACTCGAAGGGCACGCCGCACCGCGCCCTCACCCGCGCCGACTGCAGGTGCACCAGCGCACGGTAGTCGCTCGGGAACGCGCTGTCCGGGCGCTCGACCGACACCGGGCGCACGCCATGGAGGCGGGCGAGCTCCGCCGCGAGTGAGGCCGAGAAACCCTCGAGGTCGGGCCGTGACTGCTGGATCGCGAGTCGGCGCAGACGTTCGAGCTCGACCTCGAGGTCCTCGAGGGTCCCGCGCGCGAGCCGAATCGCCGCATGGCCGACCTGGGTCGACAGGCCGAAGATCGAGTCCGTGTCCAGGGCAGGGAGCAATCGGGCGAGGGCCGCCGAGGCCTGGTCGAGCTGTCCGAGGGCCATCCGCACAGCGAACTGGACGAAGGACACGTCGGGGCGCCGCAGCGCGAGCGGGGCCGCAGCCTCGTCGTGGAGCAAGGCGTCGAAGGCCTGGCCGGCCTCGGTGAGGTGTCCGATGCGGTAGAAGAGCGTAGCCACCGCGAGGCGACTCTTCACACTCTCACCGTCTGGCGCGGCCAGGACCTCGGCCAGCAGGCTTCGCGCCTCGACGAGCACACCGGGACGACCCAGCGCCGCGAGGCAGGAGAGCCGCAGCGCCCGCGCCACGGCCACCGGAGCGGAGAGCGCCTCCAGGCCGGCCAGGGCGTCGACGTAGCGCCCCTCGGTCATGGCGAAGCGGGCCGCATGCACCTGCGCGTCGGCTGCGAGGCCCGGATTCGATTCGGCGACCTCGGCGTAGACCCTACGCGCGAGCGCCTCCGCGCGGCGGAGCTCACCCCGCGCGGCGAGATACCGGGCCCAGTCGAGCTGGACCTCCGGCGCCGTGGAGGTGGGCTCCAAGACGGTGTGGGTGGACTGCGTGGCGTTCGCCTCGACCGAGGCGCGCAGACGCCACCGCTCGATCGCCGGGTCGGTAAACGTCTCGAGCAGAGACCACAGTCGCTTTGCGTAGCCCGCGTCCAGGAGGCGGTCGCCCGCGACCTCGAGGGCGTCGGCGGCCGCGCGCGCGTGACCCGCCTCGACCCAAAGGCGCACGCACTCCAGGGCATGCGCGGGCGCGAGCAGCGCGACGTCGACCGCAAGCCGAGAAGCGAGGTTCGCGGCCGCTCGACGCCTCGTCGGGACCGCCGTGAGCGCGGCGAGGTGCGCGCGCGGCAGCGCCGAGACCAGAACGGAGCCATCCGGCCAGACCTCGAGCCAACCGCCTGCGACCATGCGCTCCTCGAGGACCGGTTCGAGGCCCTCGACGCAACCCCTGGGCACGGGAGACTCGGCCACGACCAGCGCAGCGAGCACCTCCTTTTCGGCCGGTCCGAGGAGCGAGAGGAAGTCGTCGCGGAGTCGCGCCCGGAGCGCGCGCGCGTCTCCTTCGAGTGGGCGCTCCAGTGAGAGCGCGCGCCGGAGCCAGCCCGGTGAGCCCGAGGCCGCCGCAAGCGCCGCCTCGAGCCACGCCTCGCTCACGTTCGGCGCGAGCTGTGCGGCGAGCGCCCGAAGATGTGTCGCCGAGAGCGGCCCGAGGTCGACGACCCGTCCCCCCAGGACATCCGCCATGGCCGGTGGTGAGCGTGTCAGCACGATCCAGCGGCTCCGGCGGGCGTGTCGAATGAGCACCTGGAGCCACACGTCCAGCGCGGCGAAGTCGGTCGTCTCGGTGGATTGCAGGACGATCCACGCCTCCATCGACTCGGCCAGGTCGAGCGCCGACGCCGCGAGGCCGCTCGGGTCTCTGAAAATCGGCGTCCAGTCCTCGGACCGGACCCCCTCGTTCGCCGTGAGCGCGCGGATCACGGCCTCGGGCGGCTGCTCCGCGCCGAGCCGAACGCAGCGAATCGACTCCACGCGGGTCGCGAACGCCGCGTGGAGTGTAGACACGACCGTCGAGGCCTTGCCGATGCCCCCGGGGCCGGCCACAACCGTCACGTTGGCCTCGCGGATCGACTCGGTGAGCGCGGCGATCTCCGCGTCGCGCCCCACGAGGCGGAGCGGCGGGTTGGGAAGGCGCTGCGAGAGGGGCAGGGTGCGCTTCATGGATCACCCACGCCGAGGACGACGAAGTCCGCCCACACGCTGGGGGGTCGCGTGCGGGCCAGAGCGCGCTGAACCTTGTACAGTGCGGTCGCGGGGCGGTCCACCCCCTCCTCGGCGTAGAAGCGTTCGACCACCTCGCGGGCCACGTCGTCGGGCACACTCCGGAGCGTGGCCACGACGTTGTGTGCTCCGCCGGCCAGGAGCGCGCTCGCCAGTGAGCCCTGGAGCTCGCCGCCCCGGGTGGCCGCAGACGCGCAGCTCGCCAGCACCGCCAGGCGCGGAGAGATGCCCTGCTCGAGGACCCGGGTTGCGCTGATCCGTCCATCGGCCAGCGCGATCCAGGGCCCCGCGGGACCGAGGCCCGTGTGCGTCGCCAGGTGCAGGAGCCGCGCCCCCGCCGAGGTGCGCAGAGCGGCCGCGGTGGCGCGTTCGCGCAGCATGGGCTCGACGCCGAGGCGGCGGCCCACGGACCGGGCCTCCGCCGCCGCGAACGGCAGATCCCCCAGCGCGTCGGCCAGCACCACGGCTTGTCCCCAGGTGCGGTGCTCCGCGGCCGCCTCGGCCT
The DNA here is from genome assembly GCA_049318805.1 of Bradymonadia bacterium. Taxonomy (GTDB): domain Bacteria; phylum Myxococcota_A; class Bradymonadia; order UBA7976; family UBA1532; genus CANLBD01. The sequence goes on along the minus strand of JBMOFP010000283.1, from coordinate 1,595 downwards.
CCCGTCGCCGCTGGATCGCGAGCGCGGACGGGCTCGGCGCCTGCACGACGACGTTGCGGTCGAGCAGGAGTCGCCCGCCCGGACGCAACGCGGCGAGGGGCGTGCGCACGAGCGCGCCGCTCGGAACGAAGTGCAGCGCGCGGCCCGGCGGCGGCAGGACCTCGGGCGCGAGCAACGCATCACCCAGCGCCCGCGCGGGGGCAGGGTCGTCCAGCGCCGCCAGCATCGCGTCCGCGAGCTCCGCGATTCGACCGGCACCGGTGCCGAGCTGGACCACGCGCGGGGGCCCTTCACCCAGCCTCAAGAGGTACGCCACGTCCTCGGCCTCGAAGTAGATCGCGACCTCGAGCCCGCGCAGCCCGTCGAGGAGCTCGGCGCCGGTCAGCGGCTGGGCGAAAACCGTGCGGCTCAAGGTCGGCAGGAGCTCCGTGAGGGTCGCGGCGCGTTCGCGGGCGCGCTCGTACGGCAGCGGCGCGCTCGAGCCCTCGGCCGTAGGCTCCGCGCCGGTCAGGAGCCGGTCGAGAAACGCCCGGGCCAACGCCCGGTCAGCGACCTCGAGGGCCCGCAAGGTCTCGCCCCGCGCCACGTGGAGTCGAAACAGCGCCTCGTAGGGGGCCCGCTTTGCGGCGAGGAACGAGGCCTTCAGCTCCTCGACGCCCGCGCGCTTGCGCAGGGACTCGACGGTCTCGATGGAGCGCTGCAGAGCGCCGAGGGCCTCAGCGGCCTGGCCAGCATCGAGCGCGATGCGCGCGCGTTCGTATTCCAGGCGCCACCGATGATCGTCCACCGGGTCCAGGGCCAGCCCCTCCGCCACCGCCGTGCGGGCCGTCTCGAGGTCTCCCAGGGCGCGGGCGATCTGCGCCCGGAGCTGATGCAGGAACGTCGACTCCAGGCGGTCCGGGTCCGTGCCGAGGAGCGTGCGCGCGCCCTCGACCTCGGTCCGAGAGCGTGTCAGGTCCGCGGCGGTGCCCAGTGCGAGCGACGCGCGCGCCAGGTTCGTGAGCGCGACCCGCTCGAACCGCACGTGCTTCAGCGCGCGTGCCTCCGCGAGGGCCTGTTCGAAGCCCGCCCGCGCCAGCGCCGGCCGGTCCGTCTCGAGCTGCAGGATCGCGTGTTCGATCCGCAGGTTCACCTGGTCCTCGGCCGTGAGCGCGCCCATCTTCTCTTCGGCCTGGGTGAAGCTGCGCTCCGCGGCCTCGCGGTCGCCCACCTGGTTGAGCAACGAGCCGAGGCCGAGCAGCGCGAAGCCGTGCATACGCTCGTCCCCCACGGCGACGGCCGCGAGCTCGGTATCGTGCAGCGCCTCGAGGGCTTGCACGTAGTGTCCCTCACGCCAGTGGGACCCCGCGAGCGCGTGCAGGTCGTACGGCAGCTCGCTGAGTTCACCGGCCGCGACGTGCAGGGTCCGAGCGCGCTCGAACGCCTCGCGGGCCGCGGCGCCGTCCCCCTTTCGCTCGCTCAGTCGGCCCAACATGCGCCACGCGTTCGCGGCCTCGGGCCCGTCCAGCAGGCGTCGCGCCGCGCGCTCCGCCTCGTCGTGGCGTCCGAGCGCGTAGGCCGCGCGAAGCCAGCGTGTCCCCGTCTTCGGGTCGCCC
>JBMOFP010000282.1:0-6143 GCA_049318805.1 Bradymonadia bacterium | reverse complement strand
CGTCTCGGAGCCTACGCGCCCAGGCCCGCGCGCCGCAGGAGCGCGTCCAGGTCCGGGCCGCGGCCGACAAAGGCCTCGAAGAGCGCTTCGGGGGGCTGGGCGTCGCCGCGTGAGAGCAAAACGTCTCTGAACCGGCGCCCGGCGTCTTCCGAGACCCGGTGCCCGGGCGCGAGTGTCTCGAAGGCGTCGGCCTCGAGCACCTCGGCCCACTTGTACGAGTAGTAGCCGGCGGCGTAGGCGACCGGCCCCGAGAAGAGGTGCGTGAAGCTCGAGACCGCGTTGGCCCCAGGGGGCAGCGGCGCCGGCGTGCCGCGCTGCATGTACGCCCGCGCGAAGGCGAGCACGTCGCCGTGCACCTCGGGGTCGTAGAGCCGGTGCAGCGCGAGGTCCATCTCGGCCAGGGCGAGCTGTCGCATCGTGGCCGTGCCCTGCCGGAAGGCCCGCGCGCGCAGCAAGGCGTCGAAGAGCGCGCTGGGCAGAGGCTCGCCGGTCTCGCCGTGCGCGGTGCAGAGGTCGATGACCTCCCGCGCGTACAGGAAGTTCTCGTGGATCTGCGAGGGCAGCTCCACGAAGTCCCACGCCACGTTCGTGCCCGCGAGACCGCGCACCGTCACGCGGCTGAAGAGCTGGTGCACGAGGTGCCCGAACTCGTGAAAGAGCGTCTCGGCCTCGGAGAAGCGCAGGTACGCGCGACCGTCGGGGCCGGGCGGCGTGAGGTTGCCGCAGACCAGCGCGACGTGCGGTTCGCCCTCGCCGGGCACGGTCGTGCGCAGCGGCGCCATCCACGCCCCACCGCGCTTGGTCTCGCGCGGGTGCAGGTCCACATGGAAGAGACCGATCAAGGTGCCGTCGGCGTCCCGCAGCCCGTAGCCCGGCGCGTCCGCGTGCCAACGGGGGAGGTCGGGGCGCGGCTCGACCCGCACGCCGTAGAGCCGCTCGAGCAACTTGAAGAGCCCCTGGAGCACCCGGTCCAGAGGGAAGTACGCACGCAAAGCCTCGTCATCCAGCGCGTACTGCGCGCGCTGGAGCTTCTCGGCGTAGAACGCGAGGTCCCAGGGCTCGATCGCGGGGGCCGCCTCGCCCTCGAGGGACCGACGAAAGTCCCGCAGGGCCGCGGCCTCGGCCTCGAAGGCCGGGCGCGCCCGCCGTTGCAGGTCGGCCACGAACTCGGCGGCCCGACCGCCGCTGCGCGCCATCCGGTCCGAGGTGACGAAGTCCGCGAAGTCCGTGAAGCCGAGCAGGCGCGCCTGCTCGCGTCGCAGCGCGAGAATCTCGAGGAGCAGCTCGGTATTCGACCACGGCGCCTCGACGGCGCGCGCCGAGTAGGCGCGGAAGAGCGTCTCGCGCAGGCCCGCGTCGGTGGCGTGGGTGAGCACGGCCAGGTAACACGGCTGGTGAAGGGTCAGCACCGCGCCGTCGAGCCCCCGACGCTCGGCGACCGCGCGGGCCTCGGCCACCGTCGACTCCGGCAGGCCGTCGAGGCGCGCGCTCTGCGCGGGGGGGACGTGCAGATGCCACGCGTTGGTGGCGTCCAGCACGTTCTGGGCGAACTTCGAGGTCGTCTCCGCGAGGCGACGGGTGATCTCGGTGAGGCGCTTTTTGCCCCCCGGCGGGAGGTCGGCGCCGTGCTTGCGGAACTCGTCCCGCGTGCGTTCCAGGTGACGGCGCCGCTCCGGGTCCAGCGCGGCGGCTTCGGGTGTTTCGGCGAAGGCCTGCAGCGCGACCCACAGTCCGTCGTCCAGCGGGATGCCGGCGAAGAACGCCGCGAGGTCCGACTGCACCGCGTTGTGCGCCGCGCGCCACTCGGGCGAGGTGCACACGTTCTCGAGGTGGCGGACGACCGTGCTCACCTCCTCGAGGCGACGCGTCGCGCGGTCGAGGGCGCCCAGCGTGTTGTCCCAGGTCGCGCCCTCGGCGGCGCACCGCGGCCCGATGGCGGCCCGCTGCGCGGTCGCGTCCTCGAGCACGATGCGCACGGCGTCCACGACCTGCGCCGCGCTGAAGTCGGGCCACGGGATCTCGGGGGTGTCGACGAGCAGCGGGTTCAAGCTTCAGCTCCGGTAGTCGGCGTTGATGCGCACGTAGTCGGCGCTGAGGTCGCACGTGAAGATCGTAAACTGCGCGTCCCCGAGTCCGAGGTCGAGGGAAACCCCGTACTCCGGCGTGCACATCACGGCATGCGCGGCCTTCTCGGCCTCGGCGCCCGCCCACGCGTTGGCCTGGAAAACGACGACGCCGCCGACCTCGACCCGCACTCGGGCGGTGTCGATGGGGCAGCCGCTGCGGCCGACGGCGGCGACCATCCGGCCCCAATTCGGGTCCTCGCCGTGGAGCGCGGTCTTCACGAGCGGGCTGGTCGCGATGGCGTCGGCCGCGCGGCGCGCGTCGGCCTCGGTGGGGGCGCCCGAGACGGTGACGGCCACGACCTTCGTGGCACCCTCGGCGTCGCGCACGATGTCCCGCGCGAGCTCACCGGCGACCTCGGCGAGGGCGCGTTCGAAGGCCGCCAACTCCGCGCCCTTCAGCGGCGGGCCGCCGGCGGCGCCGCTCGCGAGACAAAGGGCCGTGTCGTTCGTCGAGGTGTCGCCGTCGACGCTGATCGCGTTGAAGGAGCGCCCGGCGACCCGACCCCACACGGCCACGAGGTCCGCTTCGTCGAGGGGGGCGTCCGTGAGCACGAAGCCGAGCATGGTCGCCATGTTCGGGTGGATCATGCCGGCCCCTTTGCACGCCCCGGCGATGGCGATGCGCCGCCCGTCCAGGTCGAGCCAGCGCCCGCGCTGCTTCGGACGTGTGTCCGTCGTCATGATGGCGCGCGCGAAGTCGGGCAGGCCGTCCTCACGCGCGGACTGCACCAGGCGCGGCAGGCCGTCCTGCACACGCTCCATGGGCATCGGCGCGCCGATGACGCCGGTGCTGCACACCTGGATGTCCCGCGGCGCGCAGCCGATGGCCTCGGCGGCCAGCCGCGCCATCTCGGCGGCGTCGGCCTCGCCCCGCGCGCCGGTGCAGGCGTTCGCGTTGCCGCTGTTGACCAGCACCGCACGCGCCCGGGCCCCGCTCGCCAGCTTCGCGCGGCTCTGGACCACGGGGGCCGCGACGACCACGTTCGTGGTGAAGACCCCGGCGCACGGCACCGGAGTCTCGGCCAGGATGAGGCCGAAGTCCGGACCGCCGCGCTTCTTGATGCCGGCCGAGATGCCCCCGAAAACGAACCCGCGGACGGAAGTCGGCGTCGGCGTCGGCGAGCCGCTCACGGACGCGCCTCGGACTCGCCGTCCCCGCCGTCGGGGTTCCCGCCGTCCGCGGCCATGTGGCACGACTTGTACTTCTTGCCGCTGCCACACCAGCACGGGTCGTTGCGCCCGATCTTCGCGCGGTTGCGGCGCTGGAGCGCCGGGGCGCGGGACGGTGCAAGCACCTGGTCGGGCGCCGGGCCGCGCGGTCCGTCCTCGGTCTTCTCGCCGCCGCCGGGGGCCGACATCTGCATCTGCCGCTGCATGGCCTCGACGCGGCGACGGTAGGCCTCCTCTTCGGCCCGGATTTCGGACTCGGCGCGCACCTGGACACGCATGAGCTGGCTGATGACCTTCGCCTTGATCTGCACGAGCAGGTCGTGGAAGAGGCGGAAGCCTTCCTTCTGGTATTCCTTCTTGGGGTCGCGCTGGCCGTAGCCTCGCAGGCCGATGCCCTGTCGGAGCTGGTCCATGACCTGGAGATGGTGCTTCCACAGGTCGTCGATCGTGCGGAGGAAGACCTCCTTCTCGATGCGCCCGAAGATGCCCGGCTGCTTCGACTCGATCTCGGCGTTCCGAGCCTTCAGCGCCTTCTCGACCGTGAAGTAGATGCGCTCCTGGTAACGCGCGGAGATCTGCGGGACCCGCGCGAAGTCCAGCTTCACACCGAACTGCTCCTCGATCTCGGCGATGAGGGTGTCGACCTTCCAGTCGTCGACCCGCACGTTCTCCGCGGTGTGGAGCGTGGTGAGGTTGATCACCAGGTCCTCGATGGCGTCGAGGGTGATCTCCCGCAGCGCTTCGCCCTCGGCGCCCAGCACGTTCAAGCGCCACGCGTAGATGGTCTTGCGCTGCTGGTTCATCACGTCGTCGTACTCGAGCAGGTTCTTGCGGGCGTCGAAGTGCTGTCCCTCGACCCGCTTCTGCGCGTTCTCGATGGCGCGCGTGACCATGCTCGCCTCGATGGGCGCGTCGTCGCTCATGCCCAGGCGGTCCATGACCGAGACGAGCCGCTCGGAGCCGAAGATCCGCATGAGGTCGTCTTCCAGCGACAGGTAGAACCGGCTCGAGCCCGGATCGCCCTGTCGACCGGCGCGGCCGCGGAGCTGGTTGTCGATGCGTCGGCTCTCGTGGCGCTCGCTGCCGATGATGTGCAGGCCCCCGGCGGCCACGACCTGGTTGTGCTCCGCCTTGAGCTGTTCGTGCAGCGCGCGGATTTCCCCGATCAGGCTCTCGTCGGCGCGGTCCCCGAGCTCGGGCAGCAGCGCGCGCGCGGCGTCGTCCTTGTTGATGCAGATCTGCTTGACGAAGCCCTCGGCGTGCTCCCACTCGGGCGTGTGGCGCTCGAAGCCGCGCGCCTCCATGAGCGACTGACCGGCGTACTCGGCGTTGCCGCCCAGGATGATGTCCGTGCCGCGGCCGGCCATGTTCGTGGCCACGGTCACCGCGCCCAAGCGACCGGCCTGGGCGACGATGCTCGCCTCACGCGCGTGGTGCTTCGCGTTGAGCACCGTGTGCGGGATGCCCTCTTTGTCGAGCAGGCGGTGCAGGATCTCCGACTTCTCGACGCTGATCGTGCCGACGAGGACGGGCTGGCCCTTCTCGTTGCAGGCCTTGATCTCTTCGACGATGGCTTTGAACTTGCCGCGCTCGGTCCGGTAGACGATGTCGGGCTTGTCGGTGCGTCGAATCGGCCGGTGCGTGGGCACCTGCACGGACGACAGCTTGTAGATCTTCTGGAACTCTTCCTCTTCCGTCTTGGCCGTACCGGTCATGCCGGCGAGCTTCTTGTAGAGGCGGAAGTAGTTCTGGAACGAGACCGTCGCGAGGGTCTGGCTCTCGGGCTGGATGTCGACGCCCTCTTTGGCCTCGACGGCCTGGTGCAGGCCATCGGACCAGCGCCGGCCGGGCATCAGGCGCCCGGTGTGCTCGTCGATGATCACCACCTCGCCCTCACGCACGAGGTAGTTCACGTCGCGCCGGTACAGCGTGTGCGCCTTCACCGCGTTGTTCACGTGGTGCAGCACGATGATGTTGTCGGGTGCGTACAGGTTGTCGACCTGCAGCATCTTCTCGAGCTGCTCGACGCCGTCGTCCGTGAGGGTCGCCGCGTGGCTCTTCTCGTCCACGTTGAAGTGCACGTCCCGCTTCAGCTTCGGGATGAGCTTGTCGACCGTGCGGTAGAGCTCGCTCGAGTCCTCGGCCTGCCCGCTGATGATGAGCGGTGTGCGGGCCTCGTCGATGAGGATGGAGTCGACCTCGTCGACGATGGCGAAGTTGAGCGCGCGCTGCACGTAGCGCGAGAGCTCGAACTTCATGTTGTCGCGCAGGTAGTCGAAGCCGAACTCGTTGTTCTGCCCGTAGGTGATGTCGCTGTTGTAGGCCTGCTGGCGCTGCTGGTCGGTCAGGCCGTGCACGATGACGCCGACCGAGAGGCCGAGCCATTTGTAGAGCTGACCCATCCACTCGGCGTCGCGGCGGGCCAGGTAGTCGTTCACCGTGACGACGTGCACACCCTTGCCGCCCAGGGCGTTGAGGTAACACGCCAGGGTCGCGACGAGGGTCTTGCCCTCGCCGGTCTTCATCTCGGCGATCTTGCCGTTGTGGAGCACCGCGCCGCCGATGAGCTGCACGTCGTAGTGGCGCAGGCCCAGCACCCGCACGCTGGCCTCGCGGCAGACCGCGAAGGACTCGACGAGCACGTCGTCGAGGCTCGCGCCGCGGTCGAGCTTCTCGCGGAAGTGCGCGGTCTTCGCCTTGAGCGCTGCGTCGTCCAGCTTCTGCATGGCCGGCTCGAGGGCCGAGATCTGCGAGACGAGCGGCGTGATCTTCGCGAGCGCACGCTCGTTCGCTGTGCCGAAGAAGCGGGTGACGAGTTCCAACATGGCGGCGGTCCCTTTCGGGGGG
>JBMOFP010000281.1:0-6186 GCA_049318805.1 Bradymonadia bacterium | reverse complement strand
TGAACAGGTTCAACTCGGCTCGATGAACGACTCGAGCCTGAGCCCGTCGCGAATGTGAATATCGGCACGGCTGCGCCGACCCATCGCCGATGTCATGCTGATGAGGCAGTACGCGGACCTCAGGTCAGCCGCGAGTCGGCATCACCAATCGGCACTGGTCTCTGTGTTCGGTTGAGTGCCGACCGGCACAGACCCGCGCTGCGACACCCCCCGAATTCGCCCCGCTCGCATTCCCCGACTGCAACCACCACGCATCGGGTGCATCCTCCGCCGCCGATGCGTTTGCCCAAGCCCCCCACCTCGTCGCGACTCGCTCTGACCAGCGTGTGCATCTTCCTGTGCGTCGCGTCGCTGCACGTCGCGGCGACCGCCGCGCCCGCCGCGCCGCCCACGCCGGCCACCGAGGCGCCTGCGGCCATCGACGATCCGCTGCTGGTGCCCGTGGCCCGCGCGGCGCACGAGGTCGGCACCTGGTCCGAGGCGCGCGCCCTGCTCGCTGCCCAATCGACCGATCTCCGCACCGCGGCGACGGGCATCGACCGCGCCGAGGGGCGCTGGCGCCAGGCCCTGGGCACGCTCCTGCCCAACGCGCGCCTCACGGCGACGCTGGGCTACGACCTGCTCAACCCCGACCTGCCGGTCCTGGGCGCCGCTGGGGCCGCGGCCGCATCGGACGGCAACCGCCCCTCGACACCGACCGGCGTACTCTCGGCCACCTTGTCGCAGAAGGTCGTCGACGTCTCCGCCTGGCGCGGGCTCGACGCGACGGAGGCGGGCAAACGCGGCGCCGAGGCGGACCTCGCGAACGTCCGCCGCCGCGTCACACAGGGGCTGGCGGGCGCGCTCGTGGCCGCGGTCGCCGCGGAGCGGGTCGCGGAGCTCAACCGCCTTTCTCTGCGCCAAGCCCTGGAGCGCGCGGCGCTCACGGCGAGGGTCACGGAGCTGGGCGCGGGTACACAGCTCGACGTGGTGCGCGTCCGCCAGGACGTCGCGGTCGCCCGGGGCGCGCTGATCGCCGGCGATGAGCAGCTCTGGCAGACGCGCGAGGCGCTCGGACTCGCGCTCGGCGAAGACCACGAGGTTGGCGTCCGCGTCGGCTTCGACCTCGACGGTCTCCCGACCGAGCTGCGAGCGGCGTGTGAGGCCCTGCCCGCGGACGCGCGCCGCGCGGACCTGGCCGCTGCCGACGCAGCGCTGGAGGCGTCACGCGCGGCACAGGCACAGGCCCGCGCGGGCTATCTCCCGAGCCTCGATCTCACGAGCGGGCTTGCCGCGGTGACGACCGATCCGGGCGTCGGCCGATTCGCAACATGGAACATCGCCGCCGTGCTCTCGATGCCCATCTGGGAGGGCGGCGCGCGCGATGGCCTGATGCGCGAGCGCGCCGCGGCCGTGGCCCAAGCCGAGGTGGGCGTAGAGTCCGCGCGTCGGGCGAGTACCCTCGAAGCGCGTCACGCGCAGCGGGTGCGCACCTCGGCCGAGGCTGTCCTGACCGCGGCGCGCGAGGCCCGCGACCTGGCCCGCGAGCAGGACCGCCTCACGCGCCGATCCTACGAGATCGGCCGCGCGACGAGCCTGGACCTGGTGGTCAGCGCGGCGGCCCTCCGAAGCACCGAGCTCAACGTGGCCCTGCGCGAGCTCGAGTGGGTGCAAGCCGGGCTCGACCTCTTCCTCTCTACGGCCGAGTGCAAAAAATGACCTGTCGCGCGCTCCTCTTCTGCCTGCGGGCGATTCTGGTCCTCAGCCTCGGCGCGTGCGGCAACAAGGCGGCGAGCCCTCCTCCGGCGCCGCCCCCGCTCGAGGTCGAGGTGCTGGCGCTCGAGCCCTCCGAGGTGCGTGAGACCGGCGAGTATCTGGGCTCGTTGCAGTCGCGGACGAGCGTGAACGTGCTGCCCCAGGTCACGGGTTACGTGCGCAAGATCCTGATTCGTCCCGGGCAGACGGTCGAAGCGGGCGCGGTGCTCGTCGAGATCGACGGCCGCGCCGAGACCGCGGCGCTGGACACTGCCGAGGCCCTGCGGCGTTCGGCGGAAGCTCAGGCAGAGCTGGCGCGTCAGACCCTGGACCGCACGGATTCCCTGGCCCGCGAGGGCCTCGTGAGTGTGCAGGAGCTCGAGGGCGCGCGGTCTGCGCTCCGGGCCGCCGAGGCCGCGCTCCGGGCGTCGGCGGCGGGTGTGGCGCAGCGTCAGGTCGAGCTGCAGTACCACGGGGTGCGCGCCGCGATCTCGGGCGTGGTCGGCGATGTGCTGGTGCGGGTCGGCGACCACGTCGACGCCCACACCCAGCTCACGAGCATCGCGCAGGCCGACGCGCTCGAGGTGAGTGTCGCCATCCCGGCGCTCCGCGCGCGCTCCCTCAAGCCCGACACGCCCATGGAGTTGCTCGACGCGGGGGGCAACGTGCTGGCCCGCACGACGGTCTTCTTCACGGCGCCGCAGGTGGATCCGCGCACCCAGCTCGTGGAGGTCAAGGGTGCGTTTCGCAACGTGAACGGGCTGCGGCCCGGTGAGCTTCTGCGCACGCGCCTCATCTACGGCGTCGGCCAGGCGCTGCAGGTGCCGGCGTTGGCGGTCTTTCGACAGAGCGGGCAGCCGTTCGTCTTCGCGGTGACCGAGAAGGAGGGTCGCACGGTGGCCGAGGGAACCCACGACGAGCTCGTGCGGATTGACGGCCGTTGACGCTCGGCGCCCTGGGGGAGCGGGCCTACGTGGTCGAGAAGGGCCTCACCGCGGGCACACAGATCGTGCTCTCGTCGCTCCAGATGCTGCGCGATGGCGCCGCGATCGTGCCGAAACCGAAGACCCCTCCGTCCGCGGCGCCCGCCTCGGGCCCGGGCCGCTGAGCCGCCGTGTTCGTCGACTTCTTCATTCGCCGGCCGGTCTTCGCGATCGTTTGCTCGATCATGCTCACGCTCGCGGGCGCGTTCACGATCGGCGGGCTGCCCATCTCGCAGTACCCCGACCTCGCGCCGCCGCAGGTCACGGTCACCGCGGTCTACGTGGGCGCCAGCTCCGACGTGGTCGAGAGCGCCGTCACGGTGCCGCTGGAGCAGGAGCTCAACGGCGTCGAGGGCATGCGGTACATCTCGTCCACGAGCAGCAACGACGGCGTCTCGACGATCACCGTGACCTTCGAGCCGACCCGCGACATCGAGGTCGCGACCGTCGACGTTCAGAACCGCGTGAGCCGCGCCACACCCCGCCTGCCGGCGCAGGTGATTCAGGCGGGCATCGTCGTCAACAAGGCCTCGACGCAGCTCCTCATCAGCTTCGGCCTGTACAGCCCCGACGGCGTCTACGACACGCAATTCATGAGCAATTACGCGGATGTCAACCTGAAGGACGCGATCAAACGCGTCCGCGGTGTCGGCGAGGTCCGCATCTTCGGTGAGCGTAAGTTCGCCATGCGCATCTGGATTGACCCGATGGAGCTGGCCCGGCGCAAGCTCTCGGGGCAGGACCTCGTGCGCGCTCTCCAGGAGCAGAACCTGCAGGTCGCGGCCGGCCAGATCGGCCAACCGCCGACGGGGGACGACCAGCCCTACCAGCTCGCCGTGCGCGCCCGCGGCCGTCTCGTGGACCCCGCGGAGTTCGAGAACATCGTGATCCAGCGGGGGCCGGACGGGCAGCTCGTGCGCCTCAAGGACGTCGCCCGCGCCGAGGTCGGGGCCGAGAACTACGGCCAGCTCTTGCGGTTCAACGGCCAGGCCGGCGTCGGCATGGGCATCTTCCAGCTCCCCACCGCCAACGCGCTGGACGTGCGCGACGCCGCGGTGTCCGAGATGGCGCGGCTCTCGAAGTCCTTCCCGCCCGGGCTCGCCTACAAGACGGGCCTCGACACGACCCTGGCCGTGCGCGCGTCGATCTCCGAGGTCATCACGACGCTGGTCGAGGCCATCGCGCTCGTCATCCTCGTCATCTTCTTGTTCCTGCACGGGTGGCGCAGCGTGCTCATCGTCGCGTTCACGCTGCCGGTCTCGCTGCTGGGCACCTTCGCGTTCGTGAAGCTCTTCGGCTTCTCGATCAACACGTTGACCCTGTTCGGGCTGACGCTCGCGACCGGACTGGTCGTCGACGACGCGATCGTCGTGGTCGAGAACATCGAGCGCCTGCTCCGCGGCAAACGCGACACGCCGCTCACGCCGCGACAGGCGGCGAGCGAGGGCATGAAGGAGGTCGCCGGGGCGGTCGTCGCCATCTCCATCGTGCTCATCGCGGTCTTTGTGCCCGTCGCGCTCTTCCCGGGCACGACGGGCCAGATCTACCGGCAGTTCGCGCTCACGATTGCGGCATCTGTCGCGCTCTCGACTTTCTGCGCGCTCACGCTCACCCCGGCCCTCAGCGCCCGGCTGCTCACGGTCCACACGGGCGAGAAGTGGGTGGGGTTTCGTAAGATCGACGACGTCCTCGACTGGACGCGGCGAACCTACGGCCGCGCGCTCCACGTGGTGCTGCGTCACCGTGTCCTGGTCGCGCTGGCGTTCCTGGGCTGCGTCGCCGGGACCGTGCAGCTCTTTCGCACGGTCCCGACCGGCTTCATCCCCGACGAGGACCAGGGCTACATCATCGTGTCGGTCCAGGCCCCGGACGGAGTTTCGCTCCCCTACACCATCGAGGTGCTGAAGAAGGTCGAGGCGGTGCTGAGCGCGCAGCCCGAGGTCCGCACCATGTACGCGATCGGCGGCTTCTCGCTGGGCGGCACCGGCCCGAACCTCGCGACGATCTTCTCGCCGCTCGCGCCGTGGGACGAACGGCCCGGCGCGGACCAGACCGTGGCGCGCCTGGTCGAGCGACTGCGCGGCCCGCTCTCGCGCATCGCCGAGGCGCGGGTCGTCCCGTTCCAGCCCCCGGCGATTCGCGGCGTCGGCACCGTCGGCGGCTTTCAGTTCGTGGTCCTCGACACCTCGACCGGCCGCTCGCTGCAGGAGGTCTCGAGCGCGACGCGGGCGCTCATCGGCGAGGCCAATCAAGACCCCCGGCTGCGGGGCATCTTCACCTCGTTCACGGCCGACTCGCCCGTCTTGGAGGCCGAGGTGGACCGCCCGCTCGCGAAGGCGCTCGGCGTGCCCCTGGAGCAGGTCTTCGGCACGCTCCAGCTCTTCCTGGGCAGCCAGTATGTGAACGACTTCAACTACGCCAACCGCACCTATCGGGTCTACGCCCAGGCCGACCAGCAGTACCGCAACAGCCCCGAGGACCTCGCCGCGTTCTATGTGCGCTCCGAGACCGGCGAGATGGTGAGCCTCGAGTCGCTGGTGCGCACCACGCCCACCACCTCGGCCCAGATCATTCGTCATTACAACCTCTTCCGCTCCGCCGAGGTCAACGGGCAGAGCGCCCCCGGGGTGTCCTCCGGCGAGGCGCTCGGCGCCATGGAGGCCATCGCGGCGCGCATCCTCCCGGAGGGTGTGTCGAGCGAGTGGACGGGCCTGAGCCTCGAGCAGAAGGAGAGCGGCGGACAGACGCTGATCATCTTCGGCCTCGGCGTGCTCTTCGTCTTCCTGGTCCTGGCGGCGCAGTACGAGAGCTTCGTTTTGCCCTTCGTGATCATCCTCTCGGTGCCGCTGGCCATCCTCGGCGCGCTCGGGCTCCAGTGGTCGCGGGGCTATGCGAACGACGTCTTCTGTCAGGTCGGGCTCGTCATGCTCGTCGGCCTGGCCAGCAAGAACGCGATCCTCATCGTGGAGTTCGCGGAACAACTCCGTGAGCAGGGCCGAAGCGCGGTCGACGCGGTCATCGAGGCCGCCGAGATTCGGCTGCGGCCGATCCTGATGACCTCCATCGCGTTCCTGCTCGGTGTCACCCCGTTGATGCTGGCCGAGGGCGCGGGCGCGGCGGCGCGCAACTCCCTGGGGACCACGGTCTTCGGCGGCATGTTTGTGTCGACCTTCGTGAACCTGGTTTTCATCCCGGGGCTGTATGTGTTGCTGCGGGGCGGCGGCAAGGTCGCGGCGGTCGAAGCGTCGCCCGAGTCGGCACCCGCGCCCGTGGGGTGAAGGCAGTTGCCCTTGCCGGCCGCTTCGACCGCGCGCACTGTCGGAAAGAATGAGAGTACACGTTCTCCTGACGGTCCTCGCGGGCTGTGCCCAGTGGGACTCGGTGCCCGCCGAGGCCGACGCCGAGTTGCGTTTCGCGAGCAACCCGCCGCCCCGGGGACCGTGCGTGCTCGAAGCCTCACCCAGTGCGG
>JBMOFP010000280.1:0-6207 GCA_049318805.1 Bradymonadia bacterium | reverse complement strand
CCCGTCCGGCAGCCGTCGTCGTCGGCGCAGGGACTCGCCTCGAGGCATAGGCCCGAGCCCGCATCACAGGCGAGGCCGCCCGCACACGGCGTTCGGGAACAGGGGTCGGCACAGGTCGAACCCGCGCACACGCGGTCGCCCAGGCAGTCGAGGCTCGCGGCGCACACCTCGGGCTCGACGCACTGCCCCGTGGCCAGGTCACAGGACTGCGCGCCGGTGCATTGCGCGTTCTCCTCACACAAGCTTTCGCATGCCCCGTCGCGGCAGACACGCCCCGCTTCGCAATCGGCGTCGCCGCCGCAGCGCGCGGGCTCCTCGCACCGGCCGTTCGCGGCGTTGCACACCTGGGCGCCGGGGCAGCTGCCCTCGGCACAGCGCGGGGCGCAGCGGTTGCCCTCGCACACGTCGCCGTCGGCACACTCTTCGTCGCCCGCGCAGGGCCCGTACTCCACACACTCCCGCGTGCCGGGGTCGCAGGTGCGACCGTCGGTGCAGTCCATGTCGTCGCGGCACAGGTCGCTGCACACACCGCCCGAGCACACACGCGGCGAGAGACAGTCCTGGTTTTCGGTGCACGCCGCGGGCTCGACACACTGCCCGGCCTCGCACGTCTGTGCCCCGGTGCACGTGCAGCCCGGCGCGCCGCCAGAGCCACCACTCGGGGTCTCACCCCCCGCGCTTCCGCCGGTCGCCCCTCCGGTCGGGCTGCCACCGCTCGGTCCGCCGCCCGTAGGGCCTCCGTCGCGTTCGACCTCTCCGCCGGCGCCCCCGAAGGGGACCTCACCGCCAGACGCAGTCTCGCCTCCGCCGTCGCTCCCGCCGCAGGCCGCGAGCAACAAGCCCCACATCGCTCCGCGCCGCATGGTGTGCGTCACGTCGCCCCCCTTTCACTCAGCGCAGCTCTTCGACCGAGAAGAAGTTGTTCGACTCGCCGCCATTCCAGCCCGCGAGACATTGATTCGAGGAGTTGTTGTCCGGTCGGGAGACCTGAATCCGATACTCGTGCTGGGCCGCGCTCAGGCCGGATACGAACCACTGGAAGGTCATCGGATTGATGCGCCAGCCGGTGCCCGTGTCCGTGTGCGTGTTGTACGGGCGCCCCTGGACCGCGCCGTCCACCGTCAGGCGCCAGCGGCAGCCCCAGCTGTGACCGCCGACCTTATGGTAGCCCAGGGTGTCGTGGTAGACGACGCGGACCCGCGACCCGGCAGAGGTCTTGGTGTGGCGCAGGACGCGGCTCGGCAGGTCGGCCCAGTTGTTGGCGCCGTCGCTCCGCTCGTCCATGTCCCGCAGGATCGCGATGTTGCCGCCCTCGCGCTCGTGCACCACGAAGGAGTTGCCCGTGTCGTCGCCAGGCCAACCCGCGAGGCACTCACTCGCCGAACCCGCGTTGGGCCGGTAGAGCTGCATGACGAAGTTGTGGTTGCCGACCGCCACGTTGTCGATGACCCAATGCATCGTGCGCGGACCGATGCGCCACCCGCCCTGGTTCGCGGTGTGGGAGTTCTCGAGGCGCCCGACCTGCGCGCCGTCCATCAACAATCGCCAGCGACACCCCCAGCTAGCGCCGACCATGTGGTAGCCGATGTTGTCGGCGTAGCTCACCACGAGCTGCGAGTTCGCGCTCGCCTTCACGTAGCTCACCGTGCGGCCGGGCAGGTTCTCCCAGCCGTTCGGGGTGTGACGTGTGTCACTCATGTTGCGGGTAATGCCGATCCGATTCGACGCGACCTCTTCGACGGCGAAGTGGTTCTCGGCCTCGGGCTCGTTCCACCCGGCGAGACACTCGCTGGTCGTGCCGGCGGATACACGATAGACCTGCAACCGCGCCGTGTGCTGCCCGGCGCCGATGCCCTGAATCCACCAGAGCAGCTCACGGGGTTCGATGAACCAGCCCCCCGCCGTGCTGGTATGGGTGCTGAAGCCGCGATCAACGGCGTTGCCGTCGATGGTCAGACGCCAGCGACAGCCCCACCCGTGTCCGACCGCGTGGTGGCCGAGCGTGTCCAGGTAGCTGATGCGGAGCACCGAGGCGGCATCGACCTTGTTGAAGACGAAGCTCCGCGCCGTGAGGTCGGCCCACCCGTTCGGTGTGTCGCGGCGGTCGGGGAAGTAGCCGCTCACGGCCACGTCGGGGCGTCCGGCAGCGGCGTTGAGCTCTCCGAACCGCACCCACGCCGTGCCGTTGCACCCCATGAAGCCGTTGGCGGTCGTATCGAAGTAGATCATGCCGCGCAGCCCGGCATTGCACGCACCCGGCTCGGCGTTCGTGCTCGGCACGCGCAGCCCGGCCACGGGATTGAGCAGCGTCAGGGTGCCGTCCACCTGCAGGTTGCCTGTGGTGCGGGTGTTCGCGTCCGAGCGCATGAACTGCGTCGAATCCAGGCCGTCGAGGCGGTCGGCGTCGAGCCCGGAGTTCGCGCCGTCGACCGGAGCCAGGCCACCCAACACCTGGTTTCCATTCACGTAGAAGGCCGTGCTGTCGAGGCCATCGATGCGGTCGGCGTCGACACCGCTGCCGGCCCCGTCGACCGTCGTGAGGCGGTCTCGCACCTGGTCCGCCGTGCGCACGAAGTCGCCCGAGTCGAAGCCGTCGAGGCGGTCCGCGTCGACGCCGCTGCCGGCGCCGTCCACCGTGAGCAGAAGCTGAAGGATCGCGGCGCCCGTGCGCGGGAAGGCCGACGAGTCCAGCCCGTCGACGGTGTCGGCGTCGACGCCGCTGCCGGCGCCATCGGCCTGCACGACCAGGTCCCGCACAGCGACCGCGTTGTTGCGGACGAAGTCCCCGGAGTTCAGGCCGTCGAGGCGGTCCGCGTCGAGGGCGGAGTTCGCGCCGTCCACCTGAATCAGCTTGGCGAGCACGTCCTGGGGTGTGTCGGGCGAGCCGTTGGCGCCGACCGCGCCGGCTTGTCCCGCCTGACCCGCCGGACCCTGGGCCCCTTGCGGACCCGCCGGCCCCGCCGGCCCCTGGAGGCCCTGCGGACCCGCCGGCCCCTGAAGGCCCGCGACGTCCCCACGCCACACGCCATTCTGGTCGATGACCACGCGGTTGTTCACCGTGACGGTGCGCGGGTGGATGTCGCCGACGACATCCAGCGCCGTGTCGGCGAAGAACGCCCCCGCGACCTTGCGCAGCCGCACACGCGGCGTCAGCTCGGCCCCGCCGTCGATGCTGAAGCCCATGAAGACCTCACCCCGAAAGTGCGCCGGGTTGATGGGCTGCAGGCTTCCCAGGGCCACGAAGTAGTAGCCCTCGACGAGGTCCAGGTTCGCGTGCGTCTCGTCGAAGAGCGCGTTCCCCCCCTGGGCGACGTCGTAGAATCGGACGCGCACGCTGTGGCGACCCTGGAGCGGGTTGCCCTGCGCGTCGATCAGCAGGCCCTCTTGCGCGAGCTCGTTGGGCAAGGCCCAAGCGAGGCTCGGCGCGCACAACGCCGCCAGAAGCGTCCACGTACGCAGCTTCATATCGTCCCCCCTTGTTCCGGCCGGCGTCTCCGCCCCCCCCCAGGGGCCGTGATGCCTGCCGTTCAGAGTGTAACATCACAAGTGGACTGCAATTCCAAGCACTTCGTGACGGCGCGCGCGCCCAGGCCGAGCCGATGGACCGACGACGACCGTCAGGCCGTCGGGAACGCCGCCACGGCCGCCTCGACCTCGGCGTCCGTGAGCGTGCGGTTGGCCTGCTTCGCCGTCTCGAAGACGTGGCGCGCGAGGGCCTCGGACGCGGGGTGTCCGTGCTGCTCCAGCCAGAAGAGCACGTTCGACAGGCCGCTCTGGTGCCCGATCTCGATGACCTGGCGGCGGCCGAACCAGCCCGCGGGCACACCGCTGTAGATGCGGTCGGCCAGGTAGTGCTCGCCCTTGCGATGCGCCTTGATCACCGCGGCGGCGTGCACCCCCGTCGCCGTGCGGAACGCGTCGCCGCCGAAGACCGGATAACTCAAGGGAATCGGCCACTTGCAGTGTTCGGCGATGACCTCGACCCACTCGCCGAGCTTCGTGAGGTCGTTGTCGATCTCGCCCAGGAGCTTGAGGTTCACGAGGATCTGGTCGAGCGCGGCGTTGCCCACACGCTCACCGATGCCGAGCGCCGTGCCGTGAATCCGGTCCGCGCCGTACTCCAGCGCGAAGATCGAGTTGCACACGGCGAGGCCGCGGTCGTTGTGACCGTGCCAGTC
Organism: Bradymonadia bacterium; assembly: GCA_049318805.1. Taxonomy (GTDB): domain Bacteria; phylum Myxococcota_A; class Bradymonadia; order UBA7976; family UBA1532; genus CANLBD01. The sequence goes on along the minus strand of JBMOFP010000280.1, from coordinate 2,029 downwards.
GATGCCGATGTCCTGCCCGGTGCCCTCGATGAGGTCGCGCGTCCACTCCACGAGGTTGCGCACCCCGTCCGGCGTGACGTGCCCGACGGTGTCACACAGGCACAGGCGCTTCGCCCCCCGCTCGATGGCGTTCAAGAAGAGGGGCTGCAGGGTCTCAGGGCGACTGCGGACCGTGTCCTCGGTCACGAAGGTGACCTCGAGGCCCTCCTTCACGGCGAACTCGATGGCGGCCCCGGAAAGCTCCATCAGCTTCTGGAGGTCCCACGCCTCGGTGAACTGCCGGATCGGGCTCGTGCCCAGGAAGGTCATGACCTCGATGGGTACGCCGGTGCGCTGGGTGATCTCGGCGATGGCCTTCACGTCGTTCAGGTGCGTGCGTGCGGCGCAGTTCGGCTTGACCCGCAGGCGCAGGTCGGCGATGTGCCGCGCGAGCACGGTCACGTCCTCCACGGCGCGCGGTCCGGCCCCGGGCAGGCCGATGTTCATGCACTGCACCCCGAGCGCGTCCGTCAGCTCGACGAAGCGTTTTTTCGCTTCGATGGGCGGATCGACGATCGACGGACCCTGGATGCCGTCGCGCAGCGACTCGTCGTTGAACAACAACGGGCGCGCGCTCGCCTTGAGCGCCCAACGACGCCGGCGCGCGTTCCAATCGAAGACGAGGTCGCTCTCCTTCGGGGGGGCGGCGTGCATCAGACCGACTCGAGCACCAGGGCGATGCCCTGGCCGCCGCCGATACAGGCGCTGCCGAGGGCGTAGCGCGCGCCGCGTCGCTTGAGCTCGTAGAGCAGGTGGGTCGTGATGCGGGCGCCGCTGGCGGCGAGGGGGTGGCCCAGGGCGATGGCGCCGCCGTTGACGTTCGTGCGCTCGGGGTTGAGCTCGAGGGCCTTCTCGACGGCCAGATACTGGGGCGCGAAGGCCTCGTTCACCTCGACGAGATCGAGGTCGTTCACGCCGAGGCCCGCGCGGTCGAGGGCCTTGCGCGCCGCCGGCACCGGGCCGATGCCCATGACGGTCGGGTCGCAGCCGCTCACGCCCCACTGCACCAGTCGACCGATGGGCTTGAGCCCGTGCGCGCGGGCGAAGTCGCCCGTCGCCATCACCAGCGCCGCGGCGCCGTCGCAGATGCCGGAAGCGTTGCCCGCCGTCACGGTGCCGTCCTTCTTGAACACGGGCTTCAGCTTCGCCAGGCCCTCGAGGGTCGTCTCCGGACGACAGTGCTCGTCGATCGCGAACTGCACCGGCCCCTTGCGCGTCTGGAGCTCGACGGCCGCGATCTCGTCCGCGAAACGACCGGCGGCGTGCGCCTCGCCCCAGCGCTTCTGGCTCTGGAGCGCGTAGGCGTCGCAGGCTTCCCGCGAGATGCCGAACCGCTCGGCCAGGTTCTCGGCCGTGATCGCCATCGGCATGCCGGTGAAGGTGTCCGTGAGGCACGTCCAGAGGGTGTCCTCGAACTCCGCGGGCTTGCCGAAGGCGAGGCCGTTGCGCGCGCCGCGGACCACGTGGGGCGCCTGGCTCATGGACTCGGAGCCGCCGACGAGGGCGACCTGCGCGTCCCCGAGCGACAGCTCGCGGGCGGCCTGCGCCACGGCCTCGAAGCCCGAGCCGCACAGCCGATTGACCGTGAGCGCCGGCACCTCGACGGGCAGCCCGGCGCGGAGCCCGACGTGACGCGCGAGGTAGATCGCGTCTCGCGAGGTCTGGAGCACGTTGCCGAAGAAGACCTGGTCGACCTGGTCCGCGGGCACACCCGACTGGGCGAGGGCGGCCTTCGCGGCGTGCACGCCGAGGTCGGTGGCCGTGAGGTCCTTCAAGGCGCCGTTGAAGGTGCCGAAGGCGGTGCGCTTTGCAGCGAGGAAGACGATCTCGGTCTGAACGGACTTCTTCGACATGGGGCTTCTCCCGGTGAAACGGACGTCGAGTTTAGCGGATGCCGGAACGCCGCGCTCGGGTTCTCGCCACTTGGACTCGGGCCCCTTAGCAGGCTGCTGAAAAAGCAGCCTGCCCGGGCCAGGACGGCCCGGCGGAA
>JBMOFP010000279.1:0-6371 GCA_049318805.1 Bradymonadia bacterium | reverse complement strand
GGCGGAGCGGGGCTGAAAAAGTCCATGGACGGACTTTTTCAGCGTCCTGTTAGAGTCGAAGGGTCACCATGCTCCTCGCTTTGCACAAACCCTGGGGCGTGCTCTCGCGTTTCTCGCCGGACGGCTCGGCGAATCGGACCCTGGCGGACCTCGGCTTGCCGCGCGGGATCTACCCGATCGGGCGACTGGATGCGGACAGCGAGGGGCTGCTCTTGCTGACCGACGAGGGCGAGCTCGTGGACGTTCTTTTGAACCCGCGCCGCGGACACCCGCGCGCCTACTGGGTGCAGGTCGAGGGCCTGCCGGACGCGACCGCGCTGGCGGCTCTGGAGGCGGGACCGACCGTTCAAGGTCGAGCCACACGCGCCTGCACCGTGCGTCGCCTCGAGGTCGCGCCGGACCTGCCGCCGCGCGAGCCGCCGGTGCGGTTTCGGAAGTCCATCCCGGATTGCTGGATCGAACTCGAGCTCACGGAAGGGCGAAATCGGCAGGTGCGCCGGATGACGGCGGCGGTCGGGCATCCCACGCTGCGCCTGGTGCGCGCCCGCATCGGGGACTATGTGCTCGGCGACCTGCCGCGAGGCGCGTTTACCGTGCTCGAGGGGGCCGCGCGCGCCGCGGTCCTGACTCCGCGGCGTCGGTGAGCGCCGAGGCTCGGCTCAGCTCGCCGTCTGGGTCTGGGAGACCTCGGCGGCGCTCGGCCGCCCGACCGCCAACAGCCGATGACCCGCCTTTCGCAGCCATCGGCGCATCGACGGCGCCGCCGCGCTGTCCGGCACCGCATCACAGGCCTGCTCGATGAGCCTCTCGAGCTGAATGAGGGCCCCCTCGAGCCCGAGCGTGCCCACAGCGCTGGGGCGCTCGAAGCGGAGGTCCTGCCCGGTGGGCTTGCCGAGCGTATCGTCGCACTGAAGTGCGTCGGCGAGGTCGTCGGCGACCTGGTAGGCCTCGCCGAGGAGCGCGCCGACCGCGCGCCACGGGCGTGTCTCCGCGCCGACGGCGAGGGCGCCGAGCTCACACGCCGCCTCGAAGAGCGCGCCCGTCTTCGCGCGGTGGTACTCGCCCAGGTCGATGCAGGGCTCGCTCTCCCACGCCTGGCCCGCGCAGATGCCCCGGGGCGCGCCCGCGGCGCGGGCCAGCACGGCGACCATGCGGCCCCGTTGACGGCACTCGCTCAGCGACGCGTCCTCTCGGACCGCGAGCTGTTCGAAGGCCGCGACGATCAGGGCATCGCCCACCAGCACCGCGAGCGCCTCGCCGTAGATCCGATGGACCGTGGGCCGACCGCGTCGAGCGTCGGCGTCGTCGAAGCAGGGGAGGTCGTCGTGCACCAGCGACGCGCAGTGCAGGAGCTCCACGGCGGCGGCCGCATCGAGTGCGAGTCGGCTCGGCTCGTGCCCACCGCAGGCCTGCGCCACCCCCAGCGTGAGCTGTGGACGGATGCGGCCCCCGGCCGGAAAGACGGCGTCGTGGAGGGCGGCCGCGAATCGCGAAGGGCAGGGGGCCTCGGCGGCGCGGCCCACGGCACGCAGCAGAGCGCGCTCGAGCGGGTCGGTCGTAAGGGTCGAGGTCGACATGAGCTCTCCAACGGTCGGGGGCGAATTCGGGCGCAACCTGTTCATGGATTGTCGAATCTTTGAGGTGGTTTCGTCTTACCGAGCACCGCATGCACGTTTTTGAGACTCAGGACCCGGTCCTCGTGGTCGGCGCCGGCGCCGGTGGTCTCGCGGCCGCGCTGGAGCTGCAGTCGAGAGGACACGCGGTGCATCTGCTGGAGCGCGCGGCGGACATCGGGGGCAAGGCGCGGGTGCTCCCCTCCGCCGCCGGGCCGCTCGATGCGGGGCCGACCGTGGTCACGATGCGGCCCGTCTTCGAGGCGCTTTTCCGAAACGCGGGCGCCCGCCTCGAGGAGCATGTGCCTCTCGAACGGGCCGAGGTGCTCGCCCGCCACGCGTGGCCCGCGGGCGCACGCCTGGACCTCTTCGCCGACGCCGAACAGAGCCTCGAGGCCGTGCGCGCGACCTTTGGGGCGCGCGAGGCCGAGGGCCTGGCGCGTTTCCTGGAACACAGCGGCACGTTGCTCGAGCTCACCGAGCAGCGCTTCATCGCCGGTCAGCGCCCGACACTGCTCGGGGCGTTGTGGTCCTTCGGGCTCGCGGGCCTGCGCGACCTGACGCGCATCGACGGCCTGCGCTCGCTCGCCCGCGCCCTCGAGGACTTCTTCGAGACGCCGGAGCTTCGACAGCTCTTCGGGCGCTACGCCACCTACGTCGGCACCTCACCCTACGACGCCCCCGGCACGCTCGCGCTGGTCGCGCGGGTCGAGATGCTCGGGGTGTGGCGGTGTCCGCTCGGCTTGCACCGACTGCTCGAGGCGGAGCGCGACCTGTTCCTGGAAGGGGGCGGCCTCCTGACCCTCGGCGCCAGCGTTGCGGACCTGGTCGTGGAGGGGGGGCGCGCCGTCGGGGTGGTGCTCGAGGGCGGCGAGGTGCTGCGCGGGTCGGCGGTGGTCGCCAACACCGATGCGGCCGCCGTCATGGAAGGTCGTCTCGGTCCCGCCGCCGCGCGGGCCGTGACCGCGCCGCGCTCGCGCTCTTTTTCGGCGCGGGTGTGGACCCTGGCCGGGCGTGTGGAGGGCTTTCCGCTCACGCACCACACGGTCTTTTTCGGCGCCGACTATGCGCAGGAGATGGCGGCGCTCTCCCAGGGCGCCGAGGCCGCGGACGCCACACTCTACCTGTGCGCCCAGGACCGTCCGGCCCATGCCGAGACCCGGGCGCCGCCGAACGGTCTGGATCGATTGCTGCTCCTGGAGAACGCCGCCGCCCGCGGCGACCTGGACGTGGACCGCTCGGGTGCGGTCGAGGGGGAACGATGGCGAGCACGGTGGACACAGCGCCTGGAGACCTTCGGCTTGACGCTCACACCCTACGGGGAGAATCAGGTGACGACGCCGACGGACTTCGAGGGCCTCTTCCCGGCGACGGGGGGCGCGCTGTACGGGGCGTCCTCGGCGAGTCGAACGGCGCCCTTCAAACGACCGGGGGCGAGGACACGACTGCGGGGCTTCTATCTGTGCGGGGGGAGCGTGCACCCCGGGGCCGGGATCCCGATGGCGACGCTGAGCGGGATGAGGGCCGCGGAGGCCCTGGATTCGGATTTCCCTTCTCTCCGGCACCCGCGCTCGGCGGCTACGCATGGCTCTACGTCGACGTCCTCGGAGACGATGAACGCAGCGCCCTGACGGTCATCCTCTTCGAAGGGGGCGTCTTCTCGCCTCGATACCACGCAGCCCGGGCTCGCGCCGCACGGCTGGGCGAACCCGCGCCGTCGCCGCGCGCGTTTCCGGCAGTGAACGTTGCGCTGCATGGACCTGGCGACAGCGGCTGGGTCATGACGGAGTACCCGGCCACGGTCGAGGCCCCGTCCCAGGGGGACACCGTGCGGATCGGCGGCTCCGTCGCGCGCCGCACCGCCGACGGCCTGGAGCTCACGTTGGACGAGCGCACCGCGCCCTTCGGCCGACCGTTGCGGGGACGCGTGCGCATCACGGCCGGTTCTCCGGAGGGCCCCCGATTGAATCTGGCGGAGCCCGGGCATCAGTGGCAGGCGCTCGTGCCGTCCGGTCACGCCGAGGTCGAGCTCGAGGCCCCGTCCGCACGATTCACCGGGCGCGCCTATGTGGACGCGAACCGGGGGGACGGATCGCTCGAGGCCGCGTTCCGCCGATGGCGATGGATGCGCGTCGACCACCCCGCGGGCCCGCACATCACCTACGCCGGAGAGCGTCGGGACGGCACCGCGTTCGCGCACGCCCTGGCCCTGGACGCCGCCAGCCACGCATCGCCCTGGGCCGTGACCGAGCGCGCGCTGCCGCGCACCCGATGGGGCGTGGCGAGACCCGCCGACCTGCCCCGAGAAGCCCACGACGTTCGGGTCACGACGCTGCTCGACGCGCCGTTCTATGCGCGCTCGCGGCTCGCCTGGCGCGAATCCGTCGCGGGCGCCGACGCGTCTCTGAACGTGGTGGCGATGCACGAGAGTGTGGACCTGGACAGGTTCGATGCCGGCTGGGTCCGGTTCCTGCTCCCGTTCCGGATGCGCGGAGGCTGGTGAGACATGGCGCTGACGGCCCTCGAGAAGCTCGGCCTCTGGCTCGCGGTGGGCCTGCCCGTGGCCGTGGCGATGGAGTTCTGGGCGCGGGTGCTGCACGGACGCATCTGGCACCGGTGGCTGTGGTGGATGCACGAGTCCCACCACGTGCCGCGCCTCGGCCGCTTCGAGCTCAACGACCTGCTCTCGGGCACCCACGCCCCCATCGCGATCGTCCTGATCATCTACGGGTGTGAGGCGACGCCGGGGGTCGGTCGGGAGATCGCGTTCGGGATCGGGTGCGGCATGACCCTCTTCGGGCTGTCGTACCTGCTGGTGCACGACGGCCTCGTGCACGAGCGACTGCCGATGAAGTTCTTCCTGCGGTGGCGGTTCTTCCGGCGGGTGCGGGGCGCGCATTTGCACCACCACCGATTCCACGGGGTGCCCTACGGGCTGTTCTTCGGACCGCAAGAGCTGGCGGCAGCGAAGGCCGCGGGGCGCGACGACCCCGGGGTCTTGCGGTCGCACGCACCCGGGGACGCCGACACCCAGGCCGCGGTACGCTCCGCGGCATGCGAAACCGCCGACCTCACGTAGACGCACTTCTCGGCACGCTCCTCGGCCTGATGGCGGGCTGCGGCGACGAGACCGCGAGCAGCATCAAGCGCACTTGTGATGGCTGTACCCCCGACGCCGTCGTCGGGGATGCCTTCCAGGACACATGGGACGAAGGGACCGGCGAGGCCGACCAGGGTGCGGCGGGCGGTGCGCGTCCGCCGGCGGGCGGCTCGACGGGCGGCGAGGCCCCGGGCGGCGTCGTGGTCGGCGGCGATCCGGGGCCGAAGCCCGAGACGGACGCCGAGGTCGACTTCGAGGTGGGCGGCGATCCCGGCCCGAAGCCGGACGAGGACGCCGCGCCGCCGCCGGAGCCCGACGCCGCGCCACCGCCGGAGGTCGACGCCGCGCTGCCGGAGGTCGATGCCGCACCACCGCCTGAGCCCGACGCCGCGCCGCCGGAGCCCGATGCCGCGCCGCCCGAGTGCCTCGACGGCCAGGCCGAGACGGTCCCTTGCGGACTCAATGGACGGGGCGCGTCGGCGCGTGTATGTGTCGACGGTGCCTACGGTCCGTTCGGGCCCTGCATGGACCCCGACGCCTGCCTCGATGGCACGATGGAATCCGAAGCCTGCGGGCTGAACGGCCGGGGTCAGACCTCGCGCGTGTGTATCGCCGGGGCGTGGTCGGACTTCGGCCCCTGTGCCGATCCGGACGCCTGCCTCGACGACACGCTCGACGCGCGTGCCTGCGGCCTGAACGGTCGGGGTGTCGCGGAGCGCGTCTGCGTCGACGGCGCGTGGTCCGACTTCGGCCCGTGCAATGACCCCGACCTGTGTCGCGACGGCATGACCCTGCCCGAGGCCTGCGGTCTCAACGGGCGGGGCAATCGGCAGTCCGTCTGTCTCGGCGGGCGCTGGGGCATGCCCGGCCCGTGTGTCGATCCCGACGTGTGTGTGGACGGCACGAGCGAGAACCGCGCCTGCGGACCCAACAACGCCGGCAATCAGTCGCGGACCTGCGTCGGCGGCCAGTGGGGGGACTGGGGCGTGTGCCCCGTCTGTGTCGTCGACGAGCTCGAGCCCAACAACAGCTGGCAACTCGCGGTGCGGGCCGGCCGTCGGCTGCCCGTCAATGTGAACGGGCGTGGGGGTCTGACCCTGCTCCCGGGCGACGAGGACTACATCGACTTCGAGACGAACCTCATCAACTTCAACCTGACCGCCACCCTCTCGGCGGACCCGACCTGCGGGCCCGTCGGCGCCGGCGGCCGCGTTTGCTTCGAGATGGCCTGGTACACGTGGGTTCAGGACGAGGAACTCATCGATCCTGAGCCGATCCCGCTCCAGGGGCCCATCTGCGGCGACCTCTCTGCGCCGCTCGTCCTCGACGCGGGCGCCGTCGCCGGCCTCGCCGGTGAGCCGTGGACCTCCATCGTGCTGCACGTCTACCGGCAGGCCGGCACACCCGAGGTGCCCATCTCGTACCGGATTGACGTCACGCGCTGACACACGCTGAGGCGCGGCGCGGCATTACAAACTGTACGGCTCGCAGGACCACACGGTGCCGGGCTGGCTCGTCTGCTCGGGGCAGATGGCCGTGCCCGAGCAGCCGCAGAAGCCGCTGTAGCAAGTGTCCGCGGCGCCCTGGTCACAGTCGGCGTCCGACGTGCAACGGCACAGACCGTCCTGGCATACGCTGGCGTTGGTCTGGCAGCTCGT
>JBMOFP010000278.1:0-6425 GCA_049318805.1 Bradymonadia bacterium | reverse complement strand
CCCGAGCTCGCGCGCCTGTGGTCGCGGCTCGAGACGGACGCGTCGGCGCTCGAGGCCGCCGCCGTGACCGCGCGCTCCACCGCGCTGGACCCCACCACGCCGGCGCACCTGCGCGCCGCGTGGCGTCGAACGGAGCAGACACTGACGGCGCGGGCGCTGCTCGTGCGCGGCCGGCACGACGAAGCGCGGAGCGCCTACGACCAGCTCGCGACGCCGCTCTCCCTCGTGCGGAACGAAGGCGACCTCGGGACGACCGTGGAGGGCTGGGTCCTGCGTGCGACGGCCCTCGAGCGCATGGGGCTGAACGCCGAAGCCGAGGCCCAGTGGCGCGCCGTTCGCGCCCTGGGCTACCCGCGACTGTGGGTCAACGATCTGTGGGTCCAGGCCAGGAGTCAGACACCATGAGCCGCGACGCGACCACCGAGGTCGGCCCCACACGAGACCCGGGGCAAAAACGTCGTGAGCCCGCGTCCGCCGTGGGTCTCGTGGTCGTTTGGAGTGCCGAGGGTCCGCACGCGCTCGGGGCCTTCGTGCCCGTCGTGCAGCCCGTGACCTACGGGCGCGAAGGCGACGCGACGCGTTTCCACCAGCGACCCGGCGAGAACGTGGCCCTCGAGGCGCCGAGCGGCAACCGACTGTCGCGCCTTCAGCTTCGCCTCGCGCCCTTGTCGGGCGGGCGCATCAGCGTGGAGCGCCTCGGACGCGCGACCGTGCGTGTGCGGGGCGATCGGGTCGAACAGGCCGTGCTCTCCCCCGGCGACACGCTCGAAATCGCGGACCATGCGCTTTTCCTCTGTGTGCAGCGGCCCGAGCGGCTGCCTCCCGCCGTGGACGCCGCCACGCTCGCTCGATTCGACGCGCCCTTCGGGGGCCCGGACCCTTTCGGCCTCGTGGGCGAGAGCCCAGCCCTGTGGGCGTTGCGAGACCGCCTCGCTTTTGTGGCGCCGAGGCCCGGTCACGTGCTGGTGCTCGGCCCCAGCGGGGTCGGCAAGGAGCTCGTCGCCCGGGCGGTCCATCGCCTCTCGACCCGCGCCGGAGGGCCCTTCGTCGCCCGGAACGCCGCGACCATCCCGGCCTCTCTGGCCGACGCCGAGCTCTTCGGTCACGCACGTCACTACCCGAACACCGGCATGCCCGAACGCGCGGGCCTCGTGGGTGAGGCCGACGGCGGCACGCTGCTGCTCGACGAGATCGGCGAGCTGCCCGAGGCCCAGCAGGCACATCTCCTGCGGCTGATGGACGCCGGTGAGTACCAGCGATTGGGTGAGCCCCGCACACGCCACGCGCAGCTTCGAATCGTCGCGGCCACCAATCGGCCCCCGGAAGCGCTCAAGCCCGACTTCCTGGCGCGGTTTCGGCACGTGATCGAGGTCCCGCCGCTGGCTGCGCGCCGCGAGGACCTCCCGCTGCTGTGCCGGCACCTTCTCCAGCGCGCATTGTCCGATGACACGGCGCTTTCGGCCCGCTTCTCGCCGGACCGGGTCTCGGTGGACCTCGTCGAGGCGCTGTTGCGCCATCCTCTCCCCCTACAGATGCGCGCGCTCGACGCGCTCCTGTGGCGCTGCCTCGCCAAGAGCCCTGGACCGGAGGTCGACGTGGTCGAGGACCTCGATCTCGGCGGCCCGACCGACGTGTCGGACGAGCAGGGGCCCGCCGGGGTCGATCCGGCGTCCATCGACGCCGAGACGCTGCGAGCGGCCCTGCTCGAACACCAGGGCGTGCAAGAGCGTGTGTGGCGTGCGCTGGGCTTGCAGAGCCGCTACCAGCTTAGACGCCTCCTGAAGAAACACGACCTGGGGTGACGCCCGGGCCCGCCCTGGGCGCGCCCGTGTGCGCCCAGCGGCGTCGGGCCTGCGCGCGCTCTCGTTGTCCCCGATTCTCCTCGACCTCCCTGCCCACCTCGGCTGGCACGCCTGTCGCATTCTCCAGCGACACACCTGAACGCAAGGACGTTTTCACATGCGCAACTCGATGCTCGCCCTCCCCTGTCTCACGCTGGCCTTCGGTCTCTCCGCCTGTGGCGGTGACGAGGAGAGCGGCGGGGCGTCCGTCGCCCCCGTGGACGACACGAACACCGTCATGGCCGCCGCCACCGTCGGCCAGCAGTCCACGAGCTTGACGACGATCATGCCCGGCGCCGACGCCTCGGCGGGCCAGGGCCCGATCACTCAGGTCGGCAGCTCGATCCAGTCCCTGGTCGGCCAGTACCAGCAGGTCAAGGCGCGGGCGATGGCCGGTGGTGCGCTCACCGCCCAGCAGCAGGCGCAGGTCGATGCGGCCATGAACCAGTTCAGCTTCGTCGACGGCAAGCTCACCGCCGACATCACCTGGTCCAGCGGGCAGGCGGCCATCCACTACGTGGCCGACATGACCATCGGCACGACCGACTCCGGCTCCACGATCGACGGCACCTTCGACATGGACTTCAGCAGCAGCAACGGCGGCTACGACGTGCAGTACGACTACAGCGCGGCCTACGCGGGTGTGACCATCAGCGCGGGCTGCGTCACCGGCGGCAAGGTCGACGTGCAGTACGACATCGCTCTGGGTGGCGCGGCCTTCGACGCGCTGCCGGCCGAGGCGCGCAGCCAGATCGCCGCGCAGAACGCCTTCAACGGCAAGCTCATCCTCGAGTTCGGACCCACCTGCGGCGAGGTCAAGGTCCAGGGGACCTGATCAGTACACCGACTCGGGCACGGCCATGAGGTCGAGGGTGCTCTGCTCGACCAGCTTCCGCGCCAGCGTGACGCCCGGCAGCACGTGGCGCGACCAGTACCGACACGACTCGACCTTGCCGGCGTAGAAGTCGGCGTCCGCCCCGCGTGCCTGGGCGCGCTTCGACTCGGCGAGCGCCGCGTGCCGGAACAGCAGCCAGCCGACCACGAGCTCCGCCAAGGCGATGAGCATCCGGTTGCCCTGCAGGCCCACGTGGTAGCCGCTCTCGGCGAGCTTGCCCATGATGGCCCCGAACATGCCCTGCACGTCGTCGAGGGCCCGGCTCAGCAACTTGCGCTCGGCGTCGAGCGCCTCGCCCCCGTCGTTCCCGCCGGCGGTCTGGGCGATCTCCGCGAGGAGCCCGCGCAGCGTCGCGCCCATGTCGCGGGCGATCTTCCGGAAGAAGAGGTCCAGCGCCTGGATGTGGGTGGTGCCCTCGTAGAGCGTGTCGATCTTCTGGTCCCGGATGTACTGCTCCATCGGGTAGTCCTGGCAGTAGCCGGAGCCCCCGAAAACCTGCAGCGCCATGCCGAGGAGCTCGTAGCCTCGGTCCGAGCAGTAGCCCTTCACGAGGGGCAGCAGCAGGTCGTTGCGCGCGTCCTCTTCCAGAGCGCGCCGGTCCCCGTGACCGCCGAGCACCTCGACGCGGTCCTGCAGGTGCGCGGTGAAGAGCGCCAGGGCGCGCATGCCCTCGGCGTGCGACTTCAGGTGCATCAACATTCGGCGAACGTCCGGGTGCTCGATGATGCGCACGCGCGGCGCGGTCTTGTCGGCCGCGCGGAGCAGGTCGGGCCCCTGGACCCGCTCCTTCGCGTAGGCGAGCGCGTTCAGGTACGCGGTGCTGACCGTGGCGACGGACTTCATGCCCACGGCCATGCGGGCGTTCTCGATGACCTGGAACATCTGGCGGATGCCGTCGTGCACCTCGCCCATCAGGAGGCCGCGACACGGCATCTTCTCGCCCAGGGTCATCTCGCACGTGGCCGACGCGCGGATGCCCATCTTGTGTTCGACGCCCGTGCACACGATGCCGTTGCGCTCGCCGAGCGCGCCGTCCTCCTCGACCCAGAACTTCGGCACGATGAACAGCGACAGCCCCTTGGTGCCCGGGCCGGCGCCCTCGGGCCGTGCGAGCACGAGGTGCACGATGTTCTCGGCGAGGTCGTAGTCCCCGTTCGTGATGAAGCGCTTCACGCCCTCGAGGTGCCAGGTGCCGTCGGGCTGTTGCACCGCCCGGGACCGCCCGGCGCCCACATCGCTGCCGGCGTCCGGCTCGGTGAGCACCATGGTGCCGCCCCAGCGCCGCTCGACCATGTTGCGCACGAAGCGCGCCTTCTGGGGACCCGTGCCCAGGCGGTCGATCACGCGAGAGACGAAGCCGCCGAACATGTAGAAGGCCGCGTTCGCGTTGGACCCGGCGATGAACTCGAAGCCGCCCCACACCAACGACGGGGGCGCGCCCATACCGTCCATGTGGACGGGCATCTCCATGCGGTCCCAGCCGTTGTCGTACCAGGCGGTGAGGGAGCCCCGAAGGCCCGCGGGCAGCGTCACGTTGCCCTGGCCGTCGAAGCCCAGGCCCTCGCGGTCGGCGGAGACCCAGCTCGACGCCAGCTCGTTCACGCAGAACTTCTCGAGCTCGCGCACGGTCTGGCGCGCCGTCTCCACGTCCAGGTGGTCGTAGGGTGCGCTCGCGAGCGTCGTGCGCCCGATGTCGAGGAACTCGAAGAGGTTGAACTCGACGTCCCGGCGATTCGTTTTGTAGTGGTGCATCTCACTCCCCCTCTTTCCGGGCCTGGCCGGTGCCGGCCCTCACCTTCACCCGCCCGGAGGTGATGTGTGCTCGAACCTGGTCGAGCGTGAGCCGGGTGCCACGGCAGTCGTAGGTCTGCGTCTTGCCGGGCTGGACGCTCGCGCCGTACTTCCTCTCGATGAGGCTCGTCACAGCAGAGATTCGGTCCGCCGTCGCGGGATGCGAAGAAAGGAACCGCGGCGGCGACCCGCCGGACTGCTTCTCGAGCGCCAGCAGCTTCTCGAAGAAGTCCGCGAGGCCGAACGGGTTGTAACCGGCGTCGTGGGCGATCTGCACCCCCACGGTGTCCGCCTCGTTCTCGTGCGCCTGACTGAACCGTGTGCTCTGCAAAAACGCCCAGATCTGCACGGCGGCGTCCTTGGCGAGGCCCTCCTTGAGAATCGCGTCGGCCAGCGTCTGCGCGGCGATCGCGCCCTCGAGCTGCCGCACGCCGTGCCGCTCGGTGACGTGACCGAGCTCGTGGCCGAGCACGCCCGCGATCTCCGCGCAGGTCCGGGCCTGGAGGATCAGGCCGGTGGAGAGATACGTGTAGCCCCCCGGCGCCGCGAACGCGTTGACGAGGCCGTCGTCGACGATGACCTCGACCTTGTAGCCGCCGAAGTCCTGGGGATCACGGAAGTCGGTCGACGCCTCGGAAAGCGGCGCCACGAGGTCGCGCGCCCAGAGCGAGACGGGATCGTCCTCCGCGGCGATGCGGTACTCGGACTCGATCTCGCCATCGACCCCCGTGCCGATCTCGACCTCTTTGGTGTTGGAGATGAGGCTGCCGCAGGCCCCGAGACCCACGGCGAGAAGCACGACGAAGCACTGAAGCACCCTGTTCAACGGCTGGTTCCTTTCGACACGCACACGGAAGGGTCGCGCGCGGCGTGTCTGGGTGTAAAGGCCCGCCGCCGTAGATACACTCCGCGACCATGAATGCCGGAGACCACATCGAGTCGCCCCGCGTCGGGCTGATCATGGGCAGCACCTCGGACTGGGAGACCATGCGCCACGCCGCGGAGATCCTGACGGCGCTGGGCGTGGCCCACGAGCGCCGCGTCGTGAGCGCGCACCGCACGCCTGATCTGCTCGTGGAGTACGCCACCCACGCCGCGGCGCGCGGGCTGCAGGTGGTCATCGCCGGCGCCGGGGGTGCCGCGCACCTGCCCGGCATGGTCGCCGCGCAGACCTGCCTGCCGGTGCTCGGCGTGCCGGTGCAGAGCCGGGCGCTGAACGGGCTCGACTCGTTGTTGTCCATCGTGCAAATGCCGGCGGGGGTGCCCGTGGGCACGCTCGCCATCGGCGAGGCGGGCGCGAAGAACGCCGCGCTCCTGGCCGCGCAGATCCTGGCGCTGAACGACCCGGCGTTGGGCCAGCGGCTCGCCGCCCGACGTGCGGAGGAGAACGCGAAGGTGCGCGCCCAGGTCCTGCCGTGAGTGCGCCGATTCTGCCGGGCGCGGCGCTCGGTGTGCTGGGGGGTGGGCAGCTCGGGCGGATGTTCGCCGTCGAGGCGCGCCGCATGGGGTACCGCACGCATGTATACGCACCGGAGCGCGTGAGCCCCGCCGCGGACGTGGCGGACCGCCACACCTGCGCCGCTTGGGACGACGTCGCCGCGCTGGACGCCTTCGCCGACGCCGTCGACGCGGTGACGATCGAGTTCGAGAACGTACCGCGCGCGGCAGTGGACCGACTCGCGATGCGCCGCCCGGTCCGGCCGGGCGCCCAGGTCTTGCACATCGCCCAGCACCGGGGTCGCGAGAAGGCGTTTTTGCAGGGCGCCGGGGTCCCGCTCGCGCCGTTCCGTTTGGTCGACGACCGCGCAGCGTTGAGTCTGGCCGTGGCCGAGCTCGGCACCCCGGCGATCCTCAAGACCGCCGGCTTCGGCTACGACGGCAAGGGGCAGGTGCGGGTG
>JBMOFP010000277.1:0-6458 GCA_049318805.1 Bradymonadia bacterium | reverse complement strand
GAGGCCCTGCTCGCGGACGGGCGCTCCTACCTCGTGGGCGACACCTTCAGCGCGGCCGACCTCACGTTCGCCGCGTTGACCAGCCCCATGGTCATGCCCCCGGCGTATGCGGCGCCGCTGCCCCCGGAGTCCGAGGCCCCCGAGGGGTTCCGGGCCCTGGTCGAAGCGTGGCGCGCGCGTCCCGCGGGCAAGTGGGTCACACGCCTGTACGCTCGCCACCGCACGCCGGCGTAACGCGCCGCTCGCTCAGAGGACCTCGAGGGCGACCTGGATGTAGCCGCCCGCGGCCCCGAGGACGCGGTAGCTCAGGCCGTAGGCGGCGAGGAAGTCGTCGAAGGCCCGAAACTCGTGGGTCGCGTCGGTCATGCGCGCGAACTCGTCGAAGATCAGCACGTCGCCCGGCTTCAAGCGGTCGGCCAGGGACGTGAGCACGAAGAGGGTCGCGCTGTAGAGGTCCGCATCCAGGTGCACGATGAGGCGGCGGTCGAGGGCGTGCGCCTCGAGGAAACCGGGCAGAGTCTCCTGGAAGAGGCCCACGTGGTACTCGACCCGGTCATCCTGGATGTCGGGCACGATGCCCTGGGTGCTGAACGTGCCGCGGGGGATGAAGCCCCAGTCCTCCGGCAGCCCTGTGAACGTGTCGAAGCCGTGGAAGCGGGCGGCGCGGGATTGCACGTGCTCGACCCACCAGCGCAGGGAGCGACCCGTGGCGACGCCGAACTCGAGGTAGTCGAGGGGTTGCTCGAGCCCCTGCGCATCGAAGAGGTGCTGGTACAGGGCGTACCGCTCCGGGAAGTTCGGCTCCAGGGGGTTCGCCTCGAGCCAGCGCGAGAACTTCGCCGCGTAGACCACACGCTGGGTCGCCTCCGTCGCCTTGCGACCGAGCACCTGCGCGAAGGTCCCCTTCAAGAAAACGGGCATCAGCGCCCCGGCCGCATGGTGGCGCCATTGCGACGATCGTTTCGCCGCCTTCGGCAAGCGCTCGACCCACTGTCGAAGCCGTTTGCCCGCGATGGGCACATACCCCGCCATGCTCTCTCCCTTATTGTTCAGCGACGCGATCGAGAAGTACCGGCGGAATCGTTGCGCCTCACCGCCGGGCGGCTGCTCGAAGCGGCCGTTCACCAGCAAAGTATCGCCCCCCCAGCCGAACTTCAGACAATACGCGAGGGCGGACGACGAGACCGCAAGGTCATGGACCCCGCTCGTGGCCTCGATGTGTGTCAGGCCATCGAGATCGAGCCGAACGCTCTGCCCCAGGTCCGTGAGCAGAATGCGCGCCGGCGGCAACTGCCCGACCGCGCGGAGACCCGACAGCAGGAGTCGAGGGTTCTCGGCGCGCAGCCTCTGCACGAAGGTCTGGGCGAGCCCCTCGAGTGTCTCGAAGGGCACGGACTCCGCGTGGACGACCCGGGGATCACGAAACGTGCGCTCGAGGTCCGCGGCGTAGTGTCCGAGCGCTTCCGTGCTGTCGTGGGCCGCGCCGACCTCCCACACGTCGCCGGGGTACAGCACGATCGGCTGCGCCGTGGTGTGCGCTTCGATGTGCCGCGCCGCATCGGCGACGGTGTTCATCCCGTCGTTCTGAAAGTAGTTCTCGTCATGGCAGAACCACACGAAGCTCGCAAACGGCACGATGGCCCGCGGTTGCAACGCTTCGGCCTGGAGTGTGATGCGGCGCAGCTTCTCGGCCGCGCTCCGGCGACGTCGCGCCGTCTCGTCCCGGTTCCCGGCCCAGTTCGCGTACGAGAACTGCGTCAGGAGCACGTCGGGGGCGGCCCCGATACGCGCCCGGATCTGCTGGGCCTCGGCCTGGGTGTTGACGACACAATCATTGAGGTTGAGCAGGACCGACCCACCCGCGCGGACGCAGAGCCACGAATCGCCGAAGACGTGGGGCTGACAGAGCAACTCCAGCTCGCCGATCCGGGTCCACGCGCCCGGAGGCAGCTCCTGCACGTCCGCGAAGCCGAGCGTGCGGCAGAAGTCCACGACCTTGCGGTCCCGGGTCGCCTGGTAGAGCACCGTGATCCGCGCCCGATGCTCGGCCGGGATGCGCTTGAGCACCATCGGGCTGAAGTGGTCGGGGTGCTCGTGGGAGAACCACAGATGCGTGATGCGGGCGAAGTCGTCGTAGGTGAAGCGTGTGGGCGAAAGCAAAGCCCAACCGTGGTCGAAGGCCGTGCCCTCGAGCCACGGATCCGCCAGCAGACGCACGCCGCCCGCGTCGAGCACATACGCGGCGTGGTTGACCCATTCGATGCGCATCCGACCTCTCTCGCGGCGGGTGCCGGGCGCGGCGGTCAGCGGACGGCCGCGGCGGACGGCGGCGGGAACGGCGCGACGGGGATGTAGCCGGGCAGCCGGTCCCCCGCGGGCGCTCGGGCGGGCTCGGCGGCGGCCGGGACGACCACGGCGGCCGGCGCGCGCGGGGCGGGTTCCGGAGCCACGGCCGCGGCGGCCGCGACCTCGATCGGCGCGGGCGGCGTGGCGGCCGACCCCTCGGGCGCCAAAGCCGGGGCGCCCCCTTGCGGCACGTCCTCGTCCGAGACCTCGGGGGCCGCCGGGCCCGCGGCCGCGACGGCGACCTGCACGGGCTTCAAGCCACCCGCCTCGATCTCCTTTTTGATCCAGGTGGCGACGCGCTTGAAGTCCCCGAAGCGTGTGAGTTCGCCCTCGCCGTTCAAGAAGACCGCGGCGATCTTGCGCTTCTCGACCTCGCAGGCGGTCACGAAGCAGTACTTCGCCGGGTCCGTGAAGCCGGTCTTGCCCCCGAGCACCTTGTACGGGCTGCCCTTGATGAGGCGGTTCGTGTTCACGTAGTGCAGGTTGCCGGTGCGGGCCTTTTTGCCCTTGCCCACGGTGTACTTCAGGTCCCACTCGGCCTGCTTCAGGATGGGCGCGATGGTCTCGTTCGCGAGCACCGCGGAGAGGAGCTCCACCAGCTCTCGCGGGGTCGAGACGTTCCGCGCGTCGAGGCCGGTCGGATCACCGAAGCGGGTCTTCTTCAGGCCCAGCGACTTCGCACGCTCCGTCATGGCGGCGGCGAAGGCCCGCGCATCCATGCCCAGGGAGCGGCCCATGGCCGAGACCGCGCGGTTGTCCGAGCCGAGGAGCGCGGCGCGCAAGAGGTCGTGATTGCTGACCACGTAGCCGCTCAGCAGTCGGGACCGCGCGCCCCCGCGGGCCACTCGGGCGTCCTCGTCGCTCATCGTCTGGGTCTCGTCCAGAGGCAGGCCCTTCTCGGCCACCACCAGCGCCGCCATCAGCTTGGAGACCGACGCGATCGGGCGCACCACGTCCGGCTGACGGGACCAGAGCACGTCGCCCGTTTCGAGGTCGACGACGATGCCCTGACGGGACTGCACGTTCGGCAGGCCGTCGTCGGTCAGGTCCGGAATGGCCCGGGCCACCGCGCGCTTCTTCTTGGCGGCCTTCTTTTTCGTGTTGGCGGCCTTCTTTTTCGTCGGCTTCGGCTTCGAGGCCTTGCCCTTGGCGGACGCCGCCGCGGCCTCCGCAATGAGGGTAGGCCCGGGCACGAGCAAGAGCGCCGCGCAGGCGATGATGAGGGTGCGAAGTAGGTTCATGTCGTGACTTTGCGCATTTATCCCCACGTCCGCAAGGGCTCGCGTGCCTCTTCACCCCGCGCCCGCGGTCGGTGTAGCGTGCCGCCCCCCAGCAAGCGAAAGATGCCCGACGCATGGTGAAGAAGATCAAGAAGCGCCTGACCTCCGGCGATGCGAAGCGCACGTGGCTCGTCGGCTTCGACGCCCAGGGCCAGGCCGGGGTGTACGTCCACGCGCACGGCACCGGGGACGACCACAGCGCCTGTGGTCCCGTGGTCATGTGTTGCGAGAAGGCGCGCCCCCCCTACACGGCGTTCGCGCCGAAGATGGTCGAACGCGTCGTGCGTTGGGCGCCGCAGGAGGCCGTGCACCTCAAGGGCTGGTTCGACAACGGCCTCGGCCGGCTCTACTTCTGCCTGTGCGACACCCACGACACCGAGGCCTTCTACTTCTTCGGCCTGGACCGTCCGGCCGCGGTGGACTTCCTGTACGGCAAGACGAAGCTCGGACACTACCGGCGCGCGGACCTGCGGTTCACGCCGGCGGACCTGCCGGCGCTGCAAGCCGAGGCCGCCCGCCAGCAGGCGGAGCTGGCCGCGCAGCAGGGGGGCGGTGCGGGCAATGTCAGCCCGGCGGCGCCGGACGCCCCGGCCCTCGCGACGAGCACCTCGCCCGAGGCCTGACGCTCGTCAGGGCGTCTCGATCGCGAGCAGCTCGACGTCGAAGACCAGCATGCCCTGGGGCCGACCCGGCTTGCCCTTGTAGGCGAGCTCCTCGGGGATCCACAGGCGACGCTTTTCGCCCTCGACCATGAGGCCCACGCCCTCGGTCCAGCCCGGGATCACCTGGTTGAGGCCGAAGGTGACGGGTTCGCCGTCGGTCACGGAGCTGTCGAAGAGTTTCCCGTCCGTGGTCCAGCCCGAGTAGTGGACGCGCACACGCGACGTCGGGGCCGGCTTCGCCTTGCCCTTCCCCTTGACCAGGACCTTGGAGAACACCCCCTTGGGGCTCTTCTCGGCGTCCTTCGGGGGCGCGGCGACATCGGCGGGCGTGGTCGGCGGCGGGGCGGGCTCCTTGCCCTTCTGAATCTCGAGCAACTCGACGTCGAAGACCAGCATGCCCTGCGGCCCCGGCCGACCCTTGTACGCCATCTCCTCGGGAATCCAGAAGCGGCGCTTCTCCCCGACGGCCATGAGCTGCACACCCTCGGTCCAGCCGGGGATGACGCGGTTCAACGGGAAGGTGGCGGGACCCCCGTGGCGGTGGGAGCCGTCGAACATCCGGCCGTCGGTGGTCCAGCCGGCATAGTGGACCTTGACCACGTCCCACGCCTTGGGCTTGTCACCGCCCTGACCGGGGGTGATCACCTTGCTGGCGAGGCCGCTCGGCGCCTTCTCGGCATCGGCGGGCGGCGCGGTCACGTCCGGGGGCGCGGGCAGGTCGTCGGGGCGGGTCGGCGGCGCCGACGGCACGAGCGAGGCGACGACGGCCGGCGCGCTCGACGGCGCCGCGGAACGAGCGGCCGACGCGGGTGCGGCGGGGGCGTCCTTGCCGCCCACGGCGCAGGCGCTGCCCCCGGCCAGGAGCGCGAGGGCGCCGAACATGAGGAACGAACGCTTCGAGGTCTGCTTCATGGTCTCTCTCGACAACGCGGGAAGTCGCGGCGGCGCGCAGCATGCGAGGTGGGTCGGAAGCCCTCAACAAGAAACGCGCGGCCGTGCACACTGCCCGCGTGAACGTGTCCGGCCCTGTGGAGAGCGACTTCTCCGTCCTGCACTCGGACGCGTGGCTCCTCGCGGTCTCCAAACCGAGCGGCTGGGCGATGCACCGGACCCGTGGGGACGTGGGCCCCTGGGTGGTGGACGCCCTCGAGGACCGCTTCGGCCCCGGACTGCACACCCCTCACCGCCTCGACCGCGCCACGAGCGGGGTGCTCCTGACCACGCGCACGGTCGAGAGCGCGCGGACCCTCGACCAGGCCTTCGCCGAGGGGCGCGTGCGGAAGACCTACGCCGCGCTGGTTCGGGGACGCCCGCCGGCCGAGGGTGTCGTCGACCATCCGGTCCCCCGTGGACGCCACGAGCCGCGGGTCCCCGCCGTGACACGCTTCCGCACGGTGGCGACCGGCGAGCGCTTCTCGTTGGTCGCCTGTTACCCGGAGACGGGTCGATTTCACCAAGTGCGGCGACACATGAAACACCTGTCCCACCCGCTGGTCGGCGACGTCCACTACGGGCGGGGCGAGATCAACCGCGATTTCCGAGCGCGTTTCGGGTTTCATCGCCTCGCGCTCCACGCGTGGGCCATCGAGTTCGAACATCCCGCCACGGGTGCGCCGCTGCGCATCGAGGCGCCGATGCCTTCGGACCTGTCCACGGTGCTGGCCGCGTTGAACCTCACCTGGGAGCCCTGATGCGCCGCTCTCGCCTCGCCCTCGCCCTCGCCCCGCTGGCCCTCTCGGCCTGTCTTGCCCTCGACAACGACCCT
The DNA here is from genome assembly GCA_049318805.1 of Bradymonadia bacterium. Taxonomy (GTDB): domain Bacteria; phylum Myxococcota_A; class Bradymonadia; order UBA7976; family UBA1532; genus CANLBD01. Next base: position 405 of record JBMOFP010000277.1, on the reverse strand, counting down.
GATCCCGACGGCGGCACCGGGGACGGTCAGGGGGGCACCGAGCCCGGCGCGGAAGGCGGCACCGAGGTGCCCGACGACACGCCTCGAGGCGGGGAGGCGCCCCCGCCCGTGGGGGGCTCGACGCCACCGCCGCCCGAGGGGGGCATCGCGCCGCCGCCGGTGGGTGGCGTCGCGCCGCCGACGGAGCCCCCCACGAACCCGCCCACAGAGCCACCGACGAGCCCGCCCACTGAGCCCCCGACGAACCCGCCCACGAACCCGCCGACGAACCCGCCGACGGAGCCCCCCACGAACCCGCCCACGGCGCCTCCGACGAACCCGCCCACCGAGCCCCCGCCGCGCCCCCCCGTGGTCGGAGAGACCTCCCGTATCGAGTGCACCAACGGCCTCGATGACGACGGCGAC
>JBMOFP010000276.1:0-6526 GCA_049318805.1 Bradymonadia bacterium | reverse complement strand
CCGCCGACCGCTGCGCCGCGGTCAACTCGACGGCCGGCGACGCCGCGGTCTCGGCCTCGACCGGGTCCGGGGCCTCGGGCGACCCGCTCTGCGCCTCGGTGATCTCGAGCACCGACAGCACCGCCAACAGATGCAGACACTTCGGCGAAAGCAGACAGGAACACCCGACCTCGGTGAGCGTCGTCAGGGCCACTCCCCTGAGCGTGACGCGCTCGTCCCGGTCCGTGGCGATGGTCCAAACCGCACCGTCGAGGCGCCACGCCCACCCTTCGGCGACGCGGGGCGCTTCGTCCAGCTTACGAACGAGGCGAGCCGGCGCCTGCTCCACGACCGTGGCCATGAGCCCGGGGGCGATCGTCGGCCTCATCGCACCTGCTCCGCGATCCACCGCGCGAGCTCCGAGGGGGTGAGCGCCGCCACGGGCATGCCGGCCCCCGCCACCTGCTCGGCCACGGCCCGGGCGTACCTGGGCTTGCCGTGGTCGTCGAGCGCGGCGAGGCCGAGCGCGCGCACCCCGGACTCGACGAGCGCGCGCACCTCGGCGAGCAGCGCGCCCACGGAGCCACCCTCTTCGAAGTCGGAGAGACAGAGCACGAGCGTGCGGGCGGGCACGGTCACGAGCGAGCGTGCGTGGCGGAGCGCCTTGGCGATGTGGGTGCCGCCGCCGACCTTCACCTCGAGCAGCAGCGCCAGGGGATCGTCGACCCGGTCGGTGAGGTCCACGACCTGCGTGCTGAAGGCCAGGAAGTGCACCGAGACGGCGGGCAGCCCCGAGAGAATGGCCGCCATCATCGCGGAATAGATGACCGACGCCTCCATCGAGCCCGAGACGTCGACGACGAGCACGATCCGCCAGTCGAGGCTGCGCCGAGCGCGGGTCCGAAAGATGAGTCGCTCGCACACCACGGCCGGCGACCCGTCGTCGGCCGCGCGCAGGTGCTTCAGGTTCACGCGCAGCGTGCGGCCGAGGTCGAGCGGTCCGCCTCGGCGAGAGGTGGGCCGCGGCGACGCGAGCCCCGTGAGGGCGGGGCGAATGCGGGTCGCGAGGGCCGCCACGAGCGCGTCGACGACGTGCGCAACCCTCCGGCGCAGTAGGTCCATATGCCCCTGGGGCATCGCGCCTCGGAGCGCGAGGAGCTGCTCGAGCAGCTCGACGGAGGGCGTGACCTTCTCGACCTCGACCTCCAACGCCGCGGCGGCGTTGCCCCCCGCGGCCGCGACGCCGAGGACCTCGTCTCGAACGCCCTCGCCGAAGACGTCCGACAGCGCTTCACTCCACTCGCGCACCGTCGGGAACGCCGGCCCGCGGCCCGCCCCGAGCTCGCGCGAGCCCTCGCCCTGGCCGGCGCCGTAGAGTTCGTCGAGCGCGCCCGCAGCGCGACCGGCGAGACCACAGAGCGACTGCGACTCGCGCCCGAGGATCAGACGCCAGCGATCGCGTGCGCTGAGGCCGTGCGCCGTAGGAGGTCGCGGCACTGCGGCTTGTCCGGGCGAGGTCTGGAACTCCGCGGCCAGCGCCCAGGGCCCGGTCTCGGTCCCCCACCCTGCCCGACCGGCGCGGTCCGCGGCGGCGTAGAGCGCCAGCCGCTCGGGATCCTCCACGTCGTCGACCTCCGGCGCCTCGCCGCCGAGCCGCGCCGTCAGCACCTCGAGCAGGCGACCGCGCGCCGCTGGAGAGAGCACCTCGAAGCCCTCGCGGAGCGCCGGCAGTCGCTCCAGAAAGGCGTCGTCGGACTGAGCCTCGACGCGGTCGAGCAACGGAGTCGCGAACGCGGGCGACGCCTCGAAGAGCGGCGCGGCGACACACAGCGCGCCCCGCAGGCGGCCGGCCAGCGCCGCGCGGCCTTCGGCGTTCGCCGCGGCGTCGACCCACGAGCCGATGCGTTCGCCGACCGTCTCCGCCGCCTCTCGACCGACTTGGGCCCGCAGCACCTCGGAAGCCCCTGAAATCACTGGAGATCCGTCGCGAGCCAGGGCGTCGAGGGTCTGTTCGAGGCGGGCCGTGCCCGGGGCCTCGTCGCGCTCGAAGAGCCGGACCAGCGCGAGCATCGCGCGCGCGTCGTCGACGGCGTCGGAGCCGCCGAGGCCGTCGAGCGCGCGGACTCCGGCGGCCAGCAGCTCGGCCGTGCGGACGTCCGGCGGCAACTCGAAGTCGTCGGGGAGCGCCGGGACGTGTCGGCGTCGAAGCCGCTCGACGAGCTCGAAGGCGCCGAGCAGGTCCTGGAGCGTGGCCTCGTCGAGGAATGGGCCCATCAGCTCCGCGAGGGCCTCCACGAGCAGGTCCGACAGCCCGCACTCGGCGGCGCCCATGGCCAGTCTCAGGCGCGCGGCCGCCCCCAGCTCGTCGTGCTCCAGGAGTCGGGCGCGCTGCGCCTGCAGAGCCCCCACGGCGGCCTGCGCCAGGGTCACGCCGCGTGTCCCGCCCAGCTCCAGCAACGCCGCGGTCGCTGGCTGCCAGGCGATGCTCCAGACCTCGGTGAGGGTCTCGAGGTCGCCCGCGTCGACCCGGTCCTCGCACCGGCCGTAGGGCACGCCGCACGCCGTCAGCCGCACGAGCACGGTGTGGCGGCGCCGGTCCAGGTCGGAGCGCAGCGGGTCGAGGCGCATCCGCACGGGCGCGAGGCTGTCGGGCCCAGGAAGCCCGAGCTCCGCGAGCAGCCCCTCGACGTGCGGCGCGAGCCCGGAACGCGGGGTACCCGGGGCCAGGCGACCCCGGCGGCGCCCCACCAGCACACTCTCGGCCGCGCGAGCGACCGCGCGCCCGCGCCCGAGCAGCTCGCCCTGGGCAAGGACCGTCTCGAGGCCCTCCAGGAGCTCTCGTCGGCCCGCGGCGGGCAGGCCCCGGAGCCCGGCGAGGTCCCGCGCGACGCGGCTGGTCTCGGCGGCGTCGGGTGTGCCGGCCACGTGCCCCGCGGCCCGCAGCGCACGGCACACACCCACGGCGAACTCGATGACCAGGTCGCTCGAATCGGCCTGGCCGGACAGCGCCTCGAAGGCCCGCCGTTGCCAAACGGGGTCGCGAATGCCCGCCGGGTAGCCCGAACGTGTGTCGAGGAGCTCATCCGCGTAGGGGATCAGCGAGGTCACGACCGGGTCGGCGCTCATGGGGGCGGGCGCGACGGGCGCGAAGTCGACCGGCTCGGGCAGGAGCGCCGGCGCATGAAACGCACCCACGATCGCCACCACGCGCTCCTCCGTGGCCGCCTCGACGCGCGCCCGCATGTGGGCCTCGCGCTGCAAATCCGAGGTCGAGACCCCGCCCCCGAGGGCCTCGGACCGGCGCAGCGCGAGCCCGACCCCGAGCGCGGCGCGCCGAACCTGCTCCGGTGTGGCCCCGGGCGCGCGCGCCTCGACGAGCCGGTCCCACATGGACTCGACGTCCGCCGCGCCCGTGTGCCGCAGCAGCGCGCCCACCAAGGACGGATCGCGGTCCGGCACGTGCGACGCGGCCTCGCGGGCGGCGACCGGCAGGTCGAAGGCCTCCACCGGCACGTCGTGCGCGACGGCCCACCGGACGGCCGCGAGCTCCGGCGAGAACTCCGCGAAAGGGTAGAAGACCAGCTCGCCGCGCTCGCGCGCCCCGGCCAGGGCGACGGGCGGTTGCAGCTCGGGGTGCCCCAGCCAGGGGAGCCACGCCTGGAGCTCCGTGGGCAGCTCGACCAGGATGCGGCCCGGTCGAAACGCGTCGAGCAGCGCCGGCATCGCGGCCGCGCAGGCCGCGGAGTGGTGCCGCACACCCACCAGGCACGGGCGCGCACAGGCCACGAGGGCGTCGAGCCCCGCCCCTGGATCTTCGAGCGCGGCCAGCCCGGGTGTGCCGGGCTGAACCTCGTCCTGCCGCATGGGGCGCTCGCTCACGCGCCTTCGAGCACGCCTCGGAGGGCGTGGAGCTGCTTCCACAGCCGCGCCGTGCCGTCGGCCCTGCGCTTCACCGCCCCGTCCCAGTAGGCGAGCAGGCGCCCACGGTCCTTCGGATCGTCCTTGAGGACCACTCCGAGCAGATACCCGGGAAGCAGCGAGAGCACGTCCCGGTCCGAGCGGAACCACGCCGTCTGGAAGCCCAGCGCGGCCGCGACCGAGACCGCCTCGGCCGTGGACAAGACCGCGGCGGGCTTCTCGACCGCCCAGCCCTCGACCGTGCGCCCGTTGCGCAGATCGCTGAACACTGTGACGAGCGCCTCGAGAACGGCGTCGTCCAGCGTGAACGGCAGCCCGACCTGCGCCAGGCTCGCGGTGGCCTGGGCGCGCACCAGCGCCTGCTCCCGCGCCAGGTCGGCGATCGGCGGCACGGTCTCGAAGTTGAAGCGCCGCTTGAGCGCGGCCGACATCTCCGAGACACCGCGGTCGCGCAGGTTCGCCGTGGCGATCACGTTGAAGCCCGGCCGCGCGGCCTCGAGGTGACCGCCGCCCAGCTCGGGCACGGCGAGCGCACGCTCGCTCAAGATCGAGACCAGCGCGTCCTGGACCTCGGGCAGACAGCGTGTGATCTCCTCGATGCGCACGACCGCCCCGCTCCGCATCGCCTGGAGCACCGGCGACGGCACGAGCGCCTCGGGCGACGGCCCCCGCGCGATCAGCAGCGCGTAGTTCCACCCGTAGCGGAGCTGGTCCTCGGTCGTGCCCGCGGTGCCCTGGACCGTCAGCGCGCTCGTGCCGCTCACGGCCGCCGACAGCAGCTCCGACAACATCGACTTCGCGGTGCCCGGCTCGCCGACGAGCATCAGCCCGCGGCTCCCGCAGAGTGTGACGACGCACCGCTCGACCAGCGCCCGGTCACCCACGAACTTCTCAGTGATGACGCGGCCGCGGAGTTTCTCACCGCCGCTGCCGACGATGAAGGTCACCACGGCGCGCGGTGTCAGACGCCAGCCCGGCGGTCGCGGCCCGTCGTCCCAGGCGGCGAGGGTCGCGAGGTCCTCCGCGTGGCGCGCCTCGGCGGGCGGCAACTGCATGACGTTCGTTTCGGCCGCGCTCATCGGACCTCCCGGTATCGCGGCACATCCCCCGCAATGATCCGCGCCCACGCCCGCTCGAAGAGCACATGCAGCGGCGCGGGCAGGAGCAGCCGGTCCAGCGGCGGCGTCTCGACGTCCCCGTCCGCGTCGACTTCGAGGCCGAGGAGCGACAGCTTCCAGGTCTCGAGCGGCGGCAGGGGCGCGTCGAGCGCCTCCCATCCTCCGGGCAAAAAGTGGTTGCGTCCCGCACGTTTACGCTTCGCGACGATGAGCAGATCGGCCGCGACGAGGGCGGCGGCCGCGCGCTCGTATCGCGCCGGGGTCCAGTCGTTCCAACGCTTGACGTTCGCGGCCGACGGGTTCGGCAAGGCGAGGGTCTGCAGGTAGAGCGTGGCCGCGTCCTCGTCGAGGCCGCGCGCCTGCACGACCGCCGCCACGGTCGCGGGCGCCGACTGCCGAGGGTCCGTCTCCCACCCGCCGTCCGCGACGGGCGTTTCGGCGACCCGCGCGGCGATCGACGCGAACCCCGGCGAGCAGGCGTAGGCCAGGGCCCAGAGCGAGGCGTCCGTAGAACCGACGATGCGCCGCACCGCGTCCAGGTCGACGAGCTTCGCCGGGCGCACGGCGAGGTCGATCCCGTACTCGTCGGCGCAGACCGCGACCACGCCCCCGGTGTCGCGTCCCGGGACCTTCTCGCGGGCCGTGCCGAGCTCGAAGGGCTCGCCGCCCAGGCCGTCGAGCACGGCGCGGGTGACCTTGAGCATCGCCGCGTCGTCGTCTTCGTCGGGGAAGTCGGGCTCGATGCGCATCCCGCCCAGGAGCAGGTCGGGGTTCGCCAGGCGCGCCTGGAGTCGCGCGACCGCCTGGGGAATGCCCGCGCGAAACGGGTCGCCCACGGGTCGTTCGGCGAAGAGCGTCGCCACGAGCTTCACGGTGGCGTGCAGGGTCGCGCCGTCGAAGGCGCCCTTCGCCTCGGTCTCGGGCTCTCCGTGGGCCGTCATCTTCCACTGCCCATCGGTGCCGAGCGGGTCGTCGTCGCGCGGCGCAACAAAAGCGCCCAGGAGGGTCGCAGGGTTCACGTCGTCGTCGTCGAGCAGCTCGGCGGCGAGGGTCATGACCTCGTCGGGGATGGCGATCCGTTGCCCCATCTGCGACGACCAGGCGGCCGCAAAACGGGCGACGGGGTCCGCGAAGAGCGCTTCGGGATCGAAGGCCTTCTCGAGCAACGCGCGGCGGGCCGCGACGTCGATGCGCAGCAGCGCGTCTCGGGCCGAGGCGGCCTCCTTCACCTTGAGCCCCAAGGCCTCGCGCTCTTCCTTGCGCAGGAAGTTCTGGTCCCAGCGGTCCCGGAACCAGAAGCCGGGCAGCGCGAGCGCGGCTTCGGCCACGGAGATCCCTGCCAACGCCGCAAGGCGCTCGGCTTCGGCCCGTTGGACCCGGATCGGGCCGTGGGCGCGGCACGCCGCGACGAACGCGCGCAGGTTCTCCGCCGACAGCGGCTCCGCGGCGATCGCCCTGGTCTCGCTCACCGTGAAGCCCGGCAGGTCACGAAAGACCCCGTCGGGCGCGTA
>JBMOFP010000275.1:0-6533 GCA_049318805.1 Bradymonadia bacterium | reverse complement strand
GGTGATTCCGCCGGGCCGTCCTGGCCCGGGCAGGCTGCTTCTTCAGCAGCCTGCTCGACGAACGCTGGTCCTGCTGCTGGGGACCTGCGGGTGGGGCTGTGATGAGGGCGACGTCGCCCTGGCGGCGCCGCGCCGGATCGAGGTGCGTGTGGGCGAGCGTGGGGAGGTCCTCACCGCGCTCGGAAACACCTTCGTCGAGCCGGGCAAAGTCGCCGAGATCGCCGTGCCGGCCGAGGGCCCCTTTACGCTGCACTGGCGCACGGCCTCCCGTACATGGACGTTCGTCGAGGTCGAGCCGCGTGGCTTGGACCTTCGGCCCCTCGTCGAGGCGACCCCCGTCGCGCTGAGCGGCGCCCTGGTCGTCCGTGTCGAAGCCCCGGTCGGTGAGGTCGTGGAGGTCGCGGCGGTCTCGGGCGGCCGACGCCTGCTGGTCGTGCCCACCGCAGTGGGGGCCCGGGTTTCGACGGGACCAGACGAGACGATCGTGCTCGCGGCCTGGCGGGACAACGGGTTGCTCTCGCGCTGGGCGATGGCTTCGGTGCCCGCCGACCAGGGTGAGCTGACGCTCGAACCGAGGGCGCCGGACCGCACGCTCCGCGTCGGCCTCGAAGGGACGTCGAGCGCAGCCTTCACGCTCACCGCGATGGTCGACGGCGTCGACACGGGTCTGCGGTGGGCGGAGGGTCGGGTGGGCGAGGGGACCGCCCTCGCGCTCGCGCTCCCCGGCGACTTCCCCGGCGTCGAGCACGCATGGCGTCTCGAGGCTTCGCAGTCGGCCTTCGGCCTCCCGACACCGCCGGAGCGTTCCTGGGTCGCGCTCCTCCCCACGGACCGAGACGCGCACGTCTTCACCGCATCGCCGGTCCTCGAGGTCGCGCCCGCGCTCGTCGAGCGATTCGAGGTGCCTCTCCCGCTGGACCGCGCGGGCGCCGAGGTGCGTGTGACACCTTCGGAAGACGACGCATGGCTCCAGGTCGACCTCGATGCGGACTCGGAGTGTGAGCCCGGCGCGTGGACCCTGCTCGTTCCAGAAGGCCGGGGCGCGTTCTCATGGCCGGAGGTCGAAGGCGCGGACCCGCTCGACGCCTGACGCCTGGTCGGCGCCGTTCGGCGGGTGCGCGCCGGCCTCGCTCTCGACACTTTCCTCGAGAGCGGCGCCCCCCTCGAGAGCGCAGAGGGCGAGGCGTCCGTCCAGGGGGTGGTGGGGTACTGGCGAGGGGATGTGCGGCCCTGCGCGGGGGCGTCGCAGCCGAGTCGTTGGCGTGTCCTTCAGGGCGACGAGGGGCTCTGCGACGCCTCGGGTGCCGTGGTGTCGCTCGCCGTCGACGCGTGCGGTCGGGTGAGCTTCGACGGCCCGGTCTTCGATGGGCCGGGCGCCGCGGCCGCGGTCTTCGCGTGTGGTCGCCTGCTGGGGGACCGCTTCGAGGACCGCACGGGCGCACGTTTCGCCGTCACCGAGAGCGCCGACGGCACCTTGCGTGTCGCGCACCCTACGGGGGAGTACCGCTGGCTCCCCTGGGAAGGGGTCGAACCTGTCGCCGGTCTCTCCGCGAGTGATGCCCTCGCGGGGGTCTGGAGTCGCATCGAGGTGCGCTCGGACTTCGTTCCGGTGGACGCCTCCGGCGAAGGCGAGGTCGTTGCCGACCTGCGCATCGTGCACGCCCGGGACGACGGTCGGCGCGGGGGTGGGTTGCGGATCGACCGCACCGGTGTGCTGACGCTCGACGCGTCCGGATTTCGTCGACGGGGGCGCATCGAGCGCTTCGACGACGCAGACGCCGTGACGAACGGCGCCTTCTCGTGGGCCCCGAGCGACTGCGACGTGGGGGGACGCCTCGAGCTGCGCGGGCGTGCGCTGACGCTGACGTGGGATGAGCCGGGTGAGCCCTCGGCCGGCCCGGGCGTGCGTCGGTTCCGCGCCTTCCTCGAGCGCTGAGGCGTTCTCGGAGGGTCGTCCGACCCTCTCAGTCGTCCAGGACGAAGGGGAGCAGCGCCAGCGGCTCTCCGCTTCGGAAGTGCGCGAGGGGCAGGTCGAGGAGGCGCCGGAGCGGCTCTGGCACGGCGGCCGCGAGGGTCCGGGCCTGCCCCTGGCCGACGGCCGCGAGCAGCTCGGAGAGCACGGGGCTCCGGGGTATGCCCCCGAGCCCACCGCCGGACGGGGCGACCTCGAGCGCGACGTCGTCGCGGTCTCTGCCGATGACCTCGGCTGCACGCGCGATCGCCTCCGAGAGGCCCCCCTGGTGGTCGACGAGTCCGTGGGTGCGTGCGGCCGCTCCGGTCCACACCCGACCCTGCGCGACCTGCTCGAGCTGCGCGCGGGGCAACCGGGGTCGGCTCGCGACCACGCGGTCGAGGAACAGCGTGTACAGCGCCTCCATGCCCGCGCGTACGGCCGTGACCTCGTCGGCCGTCCACGGGCGCGACAAGCTCAGGAGGTCGGCCCGTGCGCCTCGAACGAAGGTCTCGTTCCGCACGCCGAGCCACTCGTAGAGCCCGCTGAGGTCGAACTTCCCCGTGAAGACGCCGATGCTGCCGGTCACCGTCGCGCCCTCGGCGAAGATCTCCGCGCCCGGCACGGCCACGTAGTACCCACCGGACGCCGCCACGTCCCCCATGCTCACGATGAGCGGCTTGTCGCGGGCAAGGAGAGAGAGCTCGCGCCACATGGCGTCCGAAGCGGTGACCGAGCCGCCCGGGCTGTCGATGCGAAGCACGACCGCCTCGACGTCCTTGTCCTCGCGCAAGGCGCGTGCGGCCTGGAGGAAGGTGTCGGCGCCCGTCGAGACGCTCCCCGTGAACGGGTTGTTGACGGACTCCCCGTCGGTGATCGTGCCGACGGCGTACAGCACGCCGATCGCCGGCCGCCGACCCCAACGGTCGGCGTTTCGGGTGCGCAGATCCTCGGTCCGGACGAAGTGGGGCCTACGGCCGAAGTGTTTCTCGAACTCCCCCTCGAACTCGTCGTACTGGATCACACCGTCGACGAGCCCGACGGTGCGCGCGCGCTGGGCGTCGTATGGCGCGTCGTCGATCCACGCGCGCACGGCCTCGGGCTTTTGCCCTCGGCTCTCGGCGATGCCGTCCACCAGGCGCGCGAAGATGTCGTCCAGCAGGGCGTTCTCGGCCTCCCGCGCGGGCTCGCTCGGGCCTTCGCGGGTGAACATCTCCGGCGCGCTCTTGTACGCGCCGACCGCGACAAACTCGGGTTGCGCGCCGACCTTGTCCAGCAACGGCTTCAGGTAGGTGAACTCCGCGCGGAGCCCGGTGACGAGCAGGCCGCCCGCGGGGGCCGTGTAGACCTTGTCCGCGGCGCAGGCCACGTAGTATCCGCGGGTGTCCCCGACGGCGGTCCACGCGTACACGGTCTTGCCGGCCCGCCGCACGGCTTGAATGCGGCGTCGGAGCTCCTCGGCCTGGGCCCAGCCGTAGCCCGGATCGACGAGCGCGAGGAGCACGGCGTCGACCCCCGGATCGGTCTCGACCTGCCGAAGCCGCTCGATGAGGTTCAGGAACGGGGTGCGGGGAGAGAAGTCGAAGAGACCGCCCGAGGCGAGCTCGTCGACGCCACCGCGGACCACGAGCTCGAGCACGCGCGGGGTCCGACGGGGTCGCTCGGCGCCGGCCTCCTGGGCGGCCGAAACGCGCACGCGGGACGCGAGGCCCCAGGCGGCGCCGTCATCGGCCACGTCGGGCGAGAAGCCGAAGAGCCCGATCCCGAGAGGCGCCGCGAACTGGTGGGTGAGCCCGACGACGAGCTGGTGACTTCGACCGGCGGCCAGGTCCTGCGTGTCCCAGCGACCTTCGAGTCCGAAGCCGCCGAAGAGCGAGGCCTGCAAACGCGCGCCGAAGGTCTCCGCCTCAGGCCCGGACTCGGGGACACGCGCGAAGCCCCCGAGCGTGAACCGCTCCGTGCCCGGTCGGAGAGCGAGGCTGAACTCCCACCCCCGGTCCAGGGGGACACCGCCGAAACTCGGTGTCGCCGCGTCCGTGGCGACGACGCCGAGGGCCAGGTATCGCCAGGGTCGCAGCGCCAGCCCGACGTCGATGGTCGAGAGGCGGTCGAGGGCCCGGTCGTCGTCGGCGTAGAAGGTGTGCCACGAAAGCCCGAGGGACGCTGTCTCGCTCAGGGCGAGCGCGTTCGCCCAGGTCACCTTCAGCGGCTCGTTGCGTTGGCGTCCCGCGACCTCGAGGAACTGGAAGCCGAGCGCCGTATGCCAGGGGTCCAGCAGCCCCAGCGCGACGTGCGTCGCAAAGCCCTCGCCCGCGCGATCGCCGGCGGCGTCGACGGTCGTCAGGGTGAGGTCGAAAGCCCCGCCGAAGCCGAGCCCGCCCGGGTTCACCTCGGCGGCCTCGGCATGGTCTTCGGCCGCATGGGTCGCGCCCGGCAACAGGACACCCGCGCCGGGGCGTTGCGCTTGGGCGAGGCTCGGGGTGATGAACGCGACCAGGAGCGCCCAGGCGCCTGGTCCGGCGCTCACGAGAGCAGCACAGCGGTCACGCCGTCGCCGCCCTGGTGTTGCTCCGCTGGCCTCGACGCCCGCACGTAGGGAGAGGTCTCGAGCCATCGTCTCAACTCCTTCTTCAGCGCGCCGGTCCCGTGACCGTGAATGACGTAGGCGACATCCCCGTCGCGCTCGATTTGCGCGTCGAGGAATCGCTCCGTCGCGGCGATGGCCTCGTCGGCGCGCATGCCGCGGACGTCGAGCGTATTGTGCACGCCTTGCGGGGTGGCGTCGGCGAATCCTACGGCGACCTTGCCCGCAGGCGCTTCTTTGCGCGGCGCGGGCTCGGGGAGGCGCGCGCCCTTCGGACCCGCGAGCCGGAGGTCGCTGGCGTCGACCTTGATGGTGAGCGCGCCGGCGCGCACCTCCGTTCGGCCGCGATCATCCGGGGCGCGGAGAAGCTCGGCGTCGCAGCCGAGCGAGAGGACGTACACACGCGTGCCCGGCACCAGCTGGGCGGAGCTCGGGGCCGCGCCCGCCTGGGCCTTCGTCGCGGCGGCCTGCTGAGCGACCAGCGTCGTGATGACCTGCTCGGCGCGGCCCTTGCTCGCCTCGAGCACACGGACGTCCGTGCGCTTCTCGGGGGCCTGCAGCGCCCGCTTCAGGGCCCGCACCTCATCTCGGAGCTTCCGGGCCTCGTCCAGCGCCGCCGTGCGTTCCCGGTCGAGCCCGGTCTTCAGGCGCTCGCGCAGGGTCTTCTCGTGCTGCTCGGCGTCGTGGCGCGCGCGCTCGAGGGCCCGCCGCTCGGTCTCGAGCGTGAGGCGCTCCTGCCGCGCCGCCTCCGCGTCGCGTTCGAGGCGTTCCAGGACCTTGTCGAGGTTGCTGTGCTGCTGGCCCGCGAGCGCTTCGGCGCGGTCCACGATCTCAGGCTCCAACCCCAGGCGACGCGCGGTCCCCAGGGCCGACGACGTCCCCGGCAGGTCGAGGCGCAGCAGGTAGGTCGGGGTCGCTCGGTCCGGGTCGATCCCCATCGCGCCGTTGCGAAAGCGCGGATCAGCGTAGGGGAGCGCCTTGAGGGACTCGTAGTGAGTGGTGACGATCGCATACGCCCCGCGAGACACGAGCGCCTCGAGGATCGCCTGCGCCAGCGCCGCGCCTTGCACCGGATCCGTGCCGACGACGAGCTCGTCGAGCAAGACGAGGGCGCCCGGGAGCAGGACCTCGAGCATGCCCTTCACGTTCACGATGTGGCCGCTGAAGGTCGAGAGGTGGGCCTGCAGACTCTGTTCGTCCCCGATGTCGGTGAAGACGCCGGGCACGCGCGGCACACGAGAGCCGGCATCGCACGGCACATGAAGCCCCGCGAGGGCCAGCAGGGTGCACAGGCCCGCGGTCTTCAGGGCGACCGTTTTGCCGCCCGTATTCGGCCCGGTGATCACCAACGCACGCTGGCCGCCGCCCAGCACCAGGTCGTTGGGCACGACTCGAACGCCGTCGAGCACCAGCAACGCGTGGCGTGCGCGGTTGAGCCGCAGCTCGCCGCCGTCGTCGACCGCGGGCGCCGTGCCGTCCAGGGCCTTGGAGAGCGCACCACATGCCAGGGAGAGGTCGAGGGTCGCGAGGTGCTCCACGGCCGAACCGATGTCGGTCGCCACCTCTCCGACCAGCGCCGAGAGGCGGGTCAAGATGCGCGTGACCTCGCGTTCGACGTCCGCCTGGGCGAATCTCAGCGCGTTGTTGGCTTCGACGATCGCCTGCGGCTCGATGTAGACCGTGTGCCCTGTGTGCGACCACCCGTGGACGATGCCGGGCACGTGGTTCTTGTGCCCCGAGCGGATGGGCAAGACGTAACGGTCCTCGCGGAGCGTGTAGTACTCGTCCTGAAGCATCCCCGTGTACTGGGGGTCCGAGACCAGGTTCGTGATGCGGTGCTTCAGCTGCTCGTGAAGCTGCGCGACACGCAGGCGCAGGTGCCCCAGGTCGCCGCTGGCGGAGTCGGCCACCTGACCACGCTCGTCGATGGACGAGAGCAGCTGGCGGGCGACGTCCAGCCGATTCGGCAACTGGTCGCCGATGCGCGCCAGCTCGGGC
>JBMOFP010000274.1:0-6535 GCA_049318805.1 Bradymonadia bacterium | reverse complement strand
GTCGCTCTACCACCTGGCCGCGCGGCAGCTCTGGCCGTGGGCGAAGAAGGTGCGGCTGACCTTCGAGATGCTCCGCCACGACGTGCGCCTCACCACCGAGCGCGACGAGGAGCAGCTCGCGGCCGCCAAGGCCTACGTCGAGACGATGGGACGCATGACCGAGGAGGCTCGTGAGTTCCCGGCGCGGCTCAACGCGAACTGCGTCTACTGCGACCATCGCCAGGACTGCCCAGCGTATGCCTCGGCGCTCCGCGGCGAACGCAGCGTCGTGTGCGAGGACCTTTCCGACCTGGAGACCGTCGCCCGCGAGCGCGAGGAGGTCGCTCGACTCGCGAAGGTCCTCTACGCGCGCAAGCAGGAGCTCGAGGACGTCCTGAAGGCCCACCTCGAGGGCCACGACGAGCTCGCGCTCGCGGGCGTCCGCTACCGGATGTTCACCACCGCCTCGAAGGCCTACCCGCTCGACCGGACGCTCGACGTGCTCACCCGCGCCTCGGGCCACGACCGCCAGGACCTGGTCGGCCGTCTCGCGAGCGTCGAGAACAAGGCGCTCGACGCGCTGCTCAAGGACCTCGGCAAGACGCTCGGTAAAGACCGGCTGAACCTGCTCAAGGCCGAGCTCGACACGGTGGTCGAGAAGCGCCTCTCGCAGCGCTTCTCCGCGAAGGAGGAGGCATGAAGGACCTCGTCTTCGTCGACGTCGAGACGACCGGGCTCGACCCCGATCGCCACGAGCTCATCGAGGTCGCCGCCGTGCGCGTGCACCCGCACACGCTCGAACCCCTCGACCACCTCTCGGTGCGCGTCGTGCCAGAGCGCCTCGGTGACGCCGACCCGCGCGCCCTCGAGGTCAACGGCTACTGCGAGGCCGATTGGCAAGACGCCGTGAGCCTCGGAAACGCGCTGCGCCGGCTCGCACCGCTCCTCGAAGACGCGATCGTCGCGGGCCACAACGTCGCCTTCGACTGGTCGTTCCTCGTGCGCGGCTTCGCTCGCGCCGGCGTGCCGCTGCCGCCGGTGGACTACCACCGGGTCGACACCGCGAGCCTCGCCTGGCCACTCGTGTCCGGGGCCGAGACCACGTCGTTGTCGCTCGACGCCGTGTGCGCGGCGCTCGGGCTTGCGCGTCCGTCGCCACACCGTGCGCTCGCCGATGCGATGGCCTCCCTCGAGGTCGCACGTTGCCTGCGGGATCGGGCGATGCTCGGTCGCCGCGTCGCGCGCCTCGCCGAGGACGAGCGCCCGATCCTCGACGCACTCCTCGATCGCATCGACGCCGGGCGCGACCAGTACGGCCCGTGGAAGGTCGATGACGGACGCGACTACCGTGCAGAGGCCTTCGCCGAGGTCATCGACGGCCTGCACTACTGCGCGGCCGAGCTCGTGCGCCTGCAGCGTCCGCGGGTGCCGCGTCTTCGCAGACGACGTGTCTATGTCTGCCACCCGTTCCGTGATGACCCCAGCGGGAACGCCGCCAAGGTCGCCGGCATCTGCCGGGCGCTGACCGACGACGGCTTCGCGCCCATCGCGCCGCAGCTCTACCTGCCCGCCTTCGTCGACGAGGCCACGCAGCGAGACGAGGCAATCGCGCTCTGCCTCGAGCTGCTCGACGCCTGCGACGAGGTGCGGGTCTACGGCGACCGCGTCACCGAGGGGATGCGCCTCGAGCTCCAGCACGCCGAGGCGCGCGGCATCGCCGTCGCCTTCGCCAGCCCCGGAGGTGCGGCATGAGCGGTGCGCGTTCTCGGAGGAAAGGCGCGAACTACGAGCGCGAGCTCGTCCACCGATTCCGTGAGGTCATGCCCGGCGCCGAGATCAAGCGCGGCTTCCAGACCCGCTCGGGCGAGGAGGCCGCCGACGTCGAGTGCCCGGTGTTCTGGGTCGAAGCCAAGCGCGGCAAGAAGCCGAACATCCGAGGAGCGCTCACCCAGGCCATCGAGGCATCGCCGCCAGGCCGCATGCCGATCGCCGTTGTGCGGGACGACCGCGCAGACCCGACGGTCACGCTGCTGCTCGAGGACTTCCTCGAGCTCGTCGGCGAGTGGTGGGGGCTGCGGACCCGATGAGCACGCGGAAGCCCCAGCCCACCACGCGCGCGAAGGGGCGACCGCCGAAGGGAGCCGCGCCCGCGCTGCCCGGAGAGGAGGTCGATCGCCTCCTCGTGTTCGGCGAGGTCGTGACCTGCGACGACGGCACGTCGCAGACCGTCGTGTTCCCGAGCTACCGGGACCTCGCCGAGCGCTACGGCGTGTCGACGACGCTCGTCGCGAAGTACGCCAAGGACCACAACTGCATCCGTCGCCGTTCGCAGGCGAAGGCGCGCATTCAGGCGCAGGCCGACCAGAAGCTCGTCGAGCTGCGGGCGACCGCCGTCGCGCTGTCGAAGGACGACGAGCTCCGCATCATCGACAGCTACCTCTCGGGCTTCGAGAAGGCGCTGTCGGAGGGGCGCGTCCGCTTCGACAACCCGGGCGACTTCAACACGATGGTTCGCCTCAAGGAGTTCGTGATGGGGGGCGCCGACTCGCGACAGGAGATCCACGCGTCGCTGTCGCTCGAGGACATCCAGGCGCGCCACCAGCGGATGGTCCGCGTCGTGAACGAGGCGGGCCTTCCGGCGCGCGGCGAGCTGCCCGGGCCGACGAGCGGCATGGCTCTGGACGCGACGGCCGCCGAGGCCTCCAGCCCCCCGCGCGGCCCCATCGCGGACGCCGCTGGCGATTTGAACGTTCATTTGCACGGCCCCGAGACGGCCTCCGCCGCGGCGCACCCTGACTCGAGCAGGCGCGCCTCCGTTGCTCATGGGCCGATGCTGGAAGACTCTGAGGAACCTGGTGAGCACGCCACAGAAGGCGTGTTGGCCCGCCCTGTTCGTCGCCCAACCCCGCGAAACACCGCCGTTTCGACGCCTTCTCCCGCTGACGCCGGCGAAGCTGCCCGTGTTCTTCCGCGGGCTCCTGTGCTGATGGTGGCCGACTGTGACGCGCATGAGGTCCCTGGTGCGCCCGGCCAAGTGAACACGCGGCGCGCCGTTCAATTCGAGTCGCTGGACGACGGCGAGCTCGGCCCCGACAGCGAGGTCCCGAATGGCCGCTAATCGTCGAAAGCGGCCATTCGCGAACGCCGCGCGACGGTGGTTCGCGGACTTCCGCCTCGTCCGTTTGGCCCAGGAGCCAGAGCCGAATGGCCGCTTTCCTCTCGTGACCGCCGCTGCGCCGCGGGCGGCCGGATGGAAGCCCGGGATCGCGACCCAGGTCGACACCCGCGCGAAGGCCCCCCGCGCACAGCGGGCCTGTGTGGCCGCGTGTGGCGCGTTGGTGCCTGCGGGCGGTGCGTGGGCCAGCGGGCGCGACGTCGCGGGACAGCGGGGCACGTGCGCGGCCACGTGGGCCTCGCCGGGGTCGACCGCCGCCCCCCGGGGGGGAGGGTCGAAACTCCGCGGGCGGGCCGCCGAGGGGTGCGTTGCCTGGTCCCGATTTCGACAGGGGTCGATCTGGGAAAATGAACGGCGCGGCCCCGGAGAAGTGAACGGCGCCTCCCGAGGCCCTTCGAGGCCCCCTGTTCATTTTCACCGTGCAAGTGACCCGGCGCGGTCAGCAGGTGAGCTGCTGGAGGGACCGGATCAGGTCCTCGTCGGTCGGGTGCGTGTAGATGGCGGTCGAGGTGATCGCCTTGTGGCGCGCGAAGCGCTGCGTGAGTCGGATGTCGCGCGAGGCCCGGTACAGGTTCGTGCAGGCGGTGTGGCGCAGCGCGTGGAAGGTGAAGGCGCGGTCGAAGCCGGCGCGCTCCTGCCAGACCTTGAAGGCCGTCCGAATCTGGCGGGTCGAGAGGCGGTTGCCGACGCGGCTCACGAACACCGGCGCGTCGGCGTCGAGGGGCTGCCCCTCCTGCCGCTTCCAGGCGTAGAGCTTGTCAAGCTTGGCGCGGACGTTGTCGGGCAGGATGACCTCCTGCAGCTCGAGGTCGTCGTTGCTGCGCTTGAAGGTGCGGAGGCGGACGCGACGTCGGGCCCGGCCGTCATCGAACACGTCGCCGACGTCGAGGGCGAGCAGCTCATGCTCGCGCAGCCCGGTCCCGAGCGCGAGGCTGACGAGGACGTGGTCGCGGAAGCCGTCGCGGTGTTGCCCGGTCACGGCGAGCAGCAGGCGCTGCTCTCGCTCGGACAGGGTCCGCGGGGCTCGGGTGATGCGGTCGGCGTAGGCGGTCATGGTGGCTCCTGGCGACGACGAGGGGCCGTCAGCCACGCCATACACGCTTCGTTTCGCGCACCTATCAAGTCCACCTCGCGAGAACGTGGTGTTTCCGCCGTGGAGGTCGCGTCGTGCTGACCGTCGTGAAGAAAAGCCCGCGCGAACTCGGCGACTGGCTCGCCACCGAGGCGGGTTTCATCGCCGGCCTCTGCTCGTTCGACGGCGAACCCATCGTGCTCGAGCCCTACCAGGTCGCCTTCCTCGAGAACCGCTCGCGCTTCCGCTGGGTCACCAAGGCGCGCCAGGTCGGCTACTCGTTCATCGTCGCCCTCGAGGCTCTCGCGCGGTGCCACCTGCGCGACGGCTACACGGCGGTGTTCGTCAGCTACAACCTCGACGACGCCAAGGAGAAGATCCTGCTCGCCCGGCAGGTCTACGAGGAGCTGCCGCTCGCCTATCAGAAGAAGTTGGTGGTCGACTCGAAGACCGAACTGGCGTTCGAGCCCATCGGCAAGGGGGGCCGCATCTCGCGCATCCTCTCGGTCCCGTCGAAGCCGCCGCGCGGCAAGAAGGGCGACATCGTGCTCGACGAGCTCGCCCACTACGTCAACGACCGGCAGGTCTACACGGGCTCGACCGCGCTCATCCTGCGGTCGAACGGGCAGCTCACCGGGTGCAGCACGCCGCTCGGCCGCCGCGGCATCTTCTGGGAGATCGCCACCGAGGAGCTGCGGAAGTACACGCACCACCGCCGCCAGGAGGTGCCGTGGTGGCTGTGCCGCTTCTTCTGCAACGACATCGAGCGCGCCGCCATCGAGGCCCCGACGCTGGAGACCGAGGAGCGGGTCGCGCGCTTCGGCCGTCCGACGATCGTGGAGCAGTTCGACTCGTTGCCGCTCGAAGACTTCCAGCAGGAGCTCGAGTGCCGGTTCGTGGACGAGTCCTACAGCTTCTACCCCTACGACCTGATCCTCCCGAACACGCGCGAGGACCTGACGCTCTGCGACGACTTCAGCGACCTGCCGTTCCCGGAGGGGCGCCTGGTCGCGGGCTTCGACGTCGGCCGCAGCCACGACCGCTCCGAGCTTGCCGTGTTCGAGGAGGTCGGCGGGCGTTTCATCTGCCGGCTGCTCCGAAGCTACGACCGCGTGCCGTTCGCGGAGCAGGAGGGCGATCTCATGCGGATGCTCAACACGCTCCCGATTGCGCGGCTGTCCGTGGACCGGAGCGGCATCGGCATGAACCTCGCCGAGAACCTTGGGCGAGCGTTCCCCCAGGTGGTCGGCGAGGCGTTCACGAACGCGAGCAAGGAGCGCTGGGCGACCGACTTCAAGATCCTGCTGCAACGCCGCGACGTCGACCTGCCACGCGATCGCGAGCTCGTCGCCCAGCTGCACAGCATCAAGCGGCGCGTGCTGCCGTCGGGCAACGTCAGCTACGACGCCGAGCGCACGAACCGCGGGCACGCCGATCAGTTCTGGGCGATCACGCTCGCGTGCCAGCGGGAGCGCGGGCCGAACCGCAGCACCGAGGCAGAGGTGGGCGTGCGGGTGCTGGGGTAGACACCCTTGGCAGCTCCCATGCACAACGAGATTTTATCTCGCACGGGTTGACCTGAGAGGCGCTGGAAGCCATATTGCACCCGGCAGGAGAGAAAACGTCACCTGCGAGGTGCGTGGATGCTGGTTCGATTCTCTCTGGAAAACTGGATGTCGTTTCGGGCGACCGCGACGTTCTCGATGGTCGCGAGCAAGGAGCGACAGCACGGCGAGCGCGTACCCAAGGTCGCGAAGTACCAGACGCGCGTGCTCCCCATCGCCGCGATCTACGGCGGCAACGCCTCGGGCAAGACCAACTTCTTCCGCGCGCTGAGCTTCGCGAAGGGTCTCATCGTCCGCGGCACGCTCCCTGACGCGCTCATCGCCGTCGAGCCCTTTCGCCTCGACCCCAAGGCCGGCGAGCAACCCACGCGCTTCGAGTTCGAGCTGCTCGTCGGGGACCAGATGTACGCGTACGCCTTCGCGCTCACCCGCAAGGCTGTGGTCGAGGAGCGCCTCGTCCACATCACCAGCACGAGCGAGCGTGTCCTGTTCGACCGCCGCGACGGCCGGCCGAACTTCGACGACAGCCTCGCCAACGACGCGTTCCTGCGGTTTGCCTTCCAGGGCACGCGGGACAATCAGCTGTTCCTGACGAACTCGGTGTCGCAGCGGGTCGACAACTTCCGCCCGGTCTACGACTGGTTCAAGGACACCCTCGAGCTCGTCGCCCCGGACTCGCGCTTCGAGCCGTTCGAGCACTTCATCGACGAGGGCGCTCCGCTGTTCGCGGTGATGAACGACCTG
>JBMOFP010000273.1:0-6558 GCA_049318805.1 Bradymonadia bacterium | reverse complement strand
GGCTTCAGCTACGACGGCAAGGGGCAGGTGCGGGTGAAGTCGCCCACCGCCGAGGCCCTCGACGCCGCGTGGACGGCGCTCGGCGGACAGCCGTGCGTGCTCGAAGCGCTGGTGCCCTTCGAGGCCGAGCTCTCGGTCGTCGGGGCGCGGGGCGTAGACGGCGAGGTGCAGGTCTTCGGCCCCGTGCTCAACGTGCACAGCCACCACGTGCTCGACGTGAGCAGCGCCCCCTCACCCTACGGCGAAGCGGTCGCGCGCGCCGCCCGGGACCTCGGCGAGCGATTGCTGGAGGCGCTCGACGTCGTCGGGATGCTGTGCGTCGAGCTCTTTGTGGTCGCGTCACCCGACGGACCGCGCCTGCTCGTGAACGAGGTCGCGCCGCGGCCCCACAACTCGGGACACCTCACGATCGAGGGCGCCGTCACGAGCCAGTTCGAGCAGCAGGTGCGGGCGATGTGCGGCCTGCCCCTGGGCGACTTCGGCCCGGTCCGGCCGGCGGCGATGGCGAACCTGCTCGGCGACCTGTGGGCCGACGGTGAACCGGACTGGGCGGCTGCGCTCGCCGTGCCCGGCGTACGCCTGCATGTGTACGGCAAGCCCGAGGCGCGGGCCGGCCGCAAGATGGGGCACCTCACCGCGCTGGGCGACACGGTCGAAGAGGCCCAGGCGCGGGTGGTTCGCGCGCGGAGCCTGCTGCGACGGGGCTGAGCGGGGCGCCGCAACGTCCACACCCCGCCGGTTCCGTCCGCCCACCGCTGCCGAGCTCGAGGGCGTCGCGCGTGCGGTCGCCCGCGAGGCGATCAGGTCCTCGCCGACACGGCGAATGCCCAGCCTGAGCTGGCCGGCTTGATCGCCGAGTCGGTGAGCATTCCGAAGGGACGCGTTGTCGAGCCTCTCCTTGCGCGGCCTCCGAGCGTCGGGCACTTCGGCGTCGACGGCTTCGACCTTCACGCTGAGGTAGCCATCGGGGCGTTCGACAGCGCCTCGGGCCGCCGGTGTCTGATAAGCGGCTCACTCGGCTCTACGACGGCCGGGTGGATCTGGCGTTGAAGACGCCGTGGCGCGACGGCACCATCCCGCTCCAGTTCACGCCTGAGCAGTTCGACGCCCGGCTGGCCGCGTTGATTCCGCGGCCGGCGAAGAACCTGATCCGGTACCACGGCGTCCTCGCACTCAGCGCGCGCGGGTGGTCGGAGATCGTTCCGGGGCCGCGCGCCGTTGCAGACGACGCCGGCGGGTCGACGGCGCACGTCTCGCGGCCCCGCTCCGGGCGGTACCTCGTCTGGGCCGAGTTGCTCCGCCGCATCTTCGAGATCCACATGTTGAAGTGTCCGACCTCCGCCGGCCGCCTCCGGCTCGTCTCGGTCATCCTCGACGGGTGGTCCGCGAGGCGGTACCTGCAGGGCGCGGGCAGAATGCCGGAGCCGGCGGCCCGTCCGCCTCCGGTGCAACGAGATGGTCGGGCAGCCGTGGCATGGACGTGGCGCCTCGGGGGGGACATCGCGGGGCAGGTGAGCCTGGCGCACCAGCCGGGGTTGGGGGTTGGGGGAGGTGCGCCGCCAATGCGCCTCCGGTGACCGGGTCGCGCTGGTGAACCGGTAGCAGTAGGCGGGGGAACGCCGCAAAATCCCGCTTATGTTGACTCCCCTCCCGGTGCCCGAGAAATCACCGTCGAGCACACGCATGGCGAGCCGCGACGCTGACGGAATGTGGTTCTCACGTCCGGAAGCTCGTCGCAAACCGATCCGAATGCTTCGCGCCCTCCCCAACTGCAGCCTGGCCGCGCTGTGCTGGAGCGCCACGGCGGCAGCCCAGCCCTCGGCGTCCTCTATCCTGTACTCCGGGGTCTGGCGACCAGCACCAGTTCCTGCCGAACCGCATCGACCCTCAGAGTGAGTGAGGGCGCGGCGGCGAATGACACGCGCAGCGGTCTTTTTCTTCGAGTGCAGCGCCCCAGCCAAAGATCGACCTGCCGCGCGAAAAAAGCGGGAACATTTCCCCACGCAAAACGTTAGGGTGTGTGTGAGGGCGCGGCGGCGAATGACAAGCGCAGCGGTCTTTTTCTTTGAGTGCAGCGCCCCAGCCAAAAATCGACCTGCCGCGCGAAAAAAGCGGGAACATTTCCCCACGTAAATCGTTGGGGTGTGTGCGAGGGTTCAGTTGCCTTTATTGGTGTTGTTTTCTTAATAAAGGAGTTGCTGAGTGAATACTCTGTATCATCGTGCTTGCTGGGAGTCAGGGCGTAATTCGCTGAATCTTGTAGCTGTTGTTCGGGGCTTGATTTCGAGTTTTGGTGCGAAGCATCACAAGATCGGCATGACGAGTAACGTGGAACGCCGCGCCAGTCGGCACCGCCATGAATGGGATGAGATTGTTGTCCTGCGTGGGTATTTCGACAGAGAGGACGCGGCACGTGATGAAGCTTCGTTGATTGATAGCTTCTTTAACTCGCGAGGCAATCTCAATTTGACCGGCGGTGGTGGCGGCCGGCCGCCGAGCGACGACGGCGAGTGCTTTGTTTACCTTCTCCTATCGACGAACAGGCGGCGTCACTAGAGGGCACAGAGGAAACGACCAAACGAACGATCGAGAGCAGGAGGCGACCATGGACAGCGTCGAGATGGAGATCCTCGCCGTCGCCGCGGCGACCGATGCGTTTTACCAGTGCGCGGCGCTCTTCAACGCCGCCGTCGCCGCGCACGAAGCGGGTGACACCGCGCTCGCGGAGCGGCTCGGGGCGCAGGCGCGCGAGGCCGAGCGCGCGGCGCGCAAGCACAAGCGGCGGGCGCTGCAGCTCGCGCGGATGTCTTGAAGCACGCTCACCCCAGGAGGCCCACATGACACCAGACGCGCAAGCCTACAGGCCATGGCCGAGCGACCAGCAGGGTCGACTTTTGCCGAGTATTCCCCACGCGATGAGCGTGCACTTCGGGCGCCTGCATCACACGCCCACCGGACAGAAGTGTCGGGTGTCGTACGCCAGTCGCCAGAAGTTCGTCGTGCTCGACAACGCGCACCCGGACGGCGTGACGTGGCCGGCCGAGAAGTGGGGCGAGTTTCTCGACAGCCTCGTCTCGTCGAACCACTACCTGCTGGTGCATTCGCCGGGCTGCGACACGGGGATGTGCAGCGGCTGCGACCTGAGCCACGTGGGTCGCGAGGCCGCTGCCCCTGCTGCGGCGCGTCCGACCCGTCACTTGGGCGCGGTGACCGGCTCGCCCAGGCCGACGACGAAGCAGACCGCGCCAACGCCGCTCTCGGCGATCGCGACCCGCGCGCGCATCAGTCGAATGACCGCGGCGGGGACGTCCGTGAGTCAGCGCACGCAGCGCATCTTGGTGAACGCGGTCGAGGTCTTGAACGAGTGTGAGATCTCCGAGGTCGAGCGAGGGCGTTACATCGTCAGCGAGGGCCATCGGCGACACGAGCTCGAGATCTGTGATGAGTGGTCGCACGACCCGCGCTGCACCTGCGTCGAGGGCCGTCGCGCCGAGCTTCAGGGCTTCTGTCGCCACACCGTCGCGCTGCTCCTGCGTGAGGTGCACCTGCGATGCCAACTCTTGGGGTTCTTCCTATGACACACATGCCCGCCGGCCGCACCGATGGCTACACGTGGCCCGAGCTCTACCCGCTGGTCCTGGCAACGCTCAAGGCGCGCCTGTCCGTGCTCCTGCGCGGTCACCCGGGGGTGGGCAAGTCGACGATGGCGGCGCGCATGGCCGAGACGCTCGGCTTGCCGCTGGTGGATATTCGCCTGGCGCAGTGCGACCCCACGGACCTGTGCGGCGTGTGGTTCCCGGACCGCGAGGCGCGCCAGCTCGTGTCGTATCCGCCGAGCTGGGCCGTGCAGGCCGCCGAGCGGCCCGTCTTCCTTTTTCTGGATGAGATCAATGCCGGTGTATCGCGCCCCCTGCAGGCGGCGGCGTACCAGATTGTCCTCGAGCGGCGCGTGGGTCAGGTGCGCCTGCACCCGGACACCGTCATCCTGGCTGCCGGCAACCTCGAGACGGACGAGGCCATCGTCACCCGGCTCTCTTCGGCGCTGTCGAATCGTTTCGTGCACTTCACCCTGCGGCCGGACGCCGACACCTGGCTGGCGTGGGCCCGCGAGGCGAACGTCGAGGCGAGCGTAGTCGCCTACATCGAGAAGCTTGGCGTCGCGGCGCTCTACGCCCCGATGGGCGACGAGCCGGCCTTCCCGACGCCGCGCTCGTGGACGATGGCGAGCACGCTGCTGCGGGCGCTGCCCGAGGTCGAGCATCGGCGCGCGGTGTCGGCCTGCATCGGTGTGCGCGCGGCCGAGCAGTTCTTCGAGTGGCGCCGGCTCTTCATGCAGGTCGACATCGACGCCATCCTGCGCCGGGGCAAGGCCATCGACTTCACGCGGCCTCAGTTCAGCGACCCGTCGTTCATCTGCGCCGTGACGAAGGCCGTGGCCGAGGTCGCTGCCCGGGGCGAGCAGCTCAACGAGGACGAGCTGCCCAACCTGGTCAAGTTCGCGACCTCGCCCGGCATGGACCCTGAGTACGTGATCCTGCTGCTGCGCGGGCTCGGTCGAAGCCCTGAGCTCTTTCGGGCGCTGCGCCGGTTCCCGGAGTTTCGAGCGCTGGCGGCGCGCCTCGTGAATTTGCAGCCGATCATCGCCGAGGCGGCGGCTTGAGCGCCGTCACGCCCGCGGCGACCGACGCGCCGTCGCCCCTGCTCTTGCAAAGGGAGCGTGACCGCATCTCGGCGGTCCGGATGGAGCTGCTCGAGCACCACCCGTTCTGGGGGCACCTGCTCCTGAGCGCGGAGCTCGTCGCGGCCCCCGAGCTGCCCGCGATCGCCGCAACGGACTGCACCCAACGCATTTGGTACAACCCCACGCGCACTTCGGCGCTCTCGCACCGCGAGCTGGGCTTCGTGATGGCGCACGAGATCGGGCACATGGCCTACCAGAGCCACGCCCGGGTGCGGGGCCGTCACGCCCGGCTGTGGAACTGCGCCACGGACTTCGCGATCAACCGCATCGTCGCGCAGATCCACGATCCGAGCCGACCCGGGGAGCGGCTGTATGCGCCGCCCGCGGGCGTGCTCCTCGACCGACGCTTCGACGGCATGCACGCCGAGGTCATTTATGCCTACCTAGAGCGTGAAGCGAAGCTGCGGCAGATCGCGCGGAGCGCGCTCGACCAGGCGGAAGCCGAGGACCTGGACAGCGAGGGGGACCACAACGGCGGCATCGACGTCCATGTGTCCGCGCAGCCAGACGCGCAGCAGACCGAGAAGCGCGCCGAGCGCCTCAAGGACGCCGTGAATCACTGGCGGCGGCAGGGGCGGCGCGGGGACATGCCCGGCGACATCGAGCGCAGCTTCGCGCCGCGCTCGCCGCCGACGCCGGCGTGGCTCAGGACGTTGCGCGCGTTGCTCGAGCAGACCACGCTCCGAGAGGAGCTGGATCCGCTGCGGCTGAGCCGGCGGTGGTGCGCGCACGACCTCATTCGCCCCGGGCTGGGCGGCGACCGCCTGCCATCGCTGGTGGTCGCTCTCGATACGAGCGGCAGCATGACGCCGGACGTCATTCGGCAGGCGTGCGCCGAGATCAAGGCGGTCACCGAGCTCGCCGAGCGGGCAACAGTGATCGTGGCGGACGCCGCCGTGCGCGAGGTGATCGAGCTCGATGACCTCGACCGTTGGCTCGAGCGCGGGCATGTCCAGGGGGGTGGGGGAACCAACCACGTTCCGGTCTTCGACTACATCCGCGAGCATCGCCTCGAGCCGACGCTCTTGGTCGCCTTCACGGACCTGCGCACGCGGCTGCCCCCGCGCGCTCCGGAGTTTCCGGTGCTCTGGGTCACGCACGCAGGGCATGGGCCCGCGCCCTTCGGCACGGTCATCGTGACGGACGAGGTGTAATCGTCCATCGTTGAAGTCGAATACCCCATGGAGGGCGACATGGCCTCGAGGTGGACGACGACGCGGCTTGTGCTGGGTCTCGGCGTGTGTGGGGCGGAGGCGTGCGCGCCCGCGGGCGAACGCAACCTGCCGGGCTGTGAGCCGAGCGAGGCGGACGCGGCCCGCGAGCGAACCCCCGATGGCGGGGCCAGCGGCGGGCAGGGTGGTCCAACGGGCGGCACCGCAGGCGGCGCGACACCCGACGGAGCAGTGCAGGGCGGAGCGATGCCCGGCGGAGCGATCTCCGGCGGTGCGATGTCCGGCGGTGTCATGTCCGGCGGTGTCATGTCCGGCGGCGCCATGTCCGGCGGCGCCATGTCCGGCGGCGCCATGTCCGGCGGCGCATTGCCCGGCGGCGCTGCGCCGGGGGGCGATTAGCCTGCCTGCCAGGACTTGGACGGTGACGGCGCGACGGCCTGCGACGCAGACTGCGACGACTTCGACCCGCGGCGCGCCGGCGGGTTCTTGCTCCGCCGCGTCTTCGAGATCGACGTGTTGAAGTGTCCGACCTGCGGTGGCCGGCTGCGGCTCGTCTCGGTCATCCTCGACGGGTTGTCTGCGAGGCGGTCCCTGAAGGGCGCGAGCAGAGTGCCGTCGCCGGCGGCCCGTCCGCCTCCGCCGCAG
>JBMOFP010000272.1:0-6562 GCA_049318805.1 Bradymonadia bacterium | reverse complement strand
TCGAGGGCGTCGTCGCACGAGAAGCCGAAGAGCCCCTCGAAGCCACACCCCTGGTACGCAGCGCACCACTGGTCTCGGCTCGGGACCAGGGACCGTTGCACGTCCAGGCAGCCACGCGCCGCGTCGCAATCTTCCGCGGCCTCTGTCAGACAGGAATCTCGCGCCTCGAGGCGCAAGCTCTGGAGTGGATCCGCTTCGAGGGTCTCGGCGACACAGGCGCGCAGGCACCGCGCGTCCGCGCCCAGCGCACAGCGCGCATCGGCCTCGCAGAAGCGTCCGCACGCCGCGAACGCATCGTCTCCCAGGCAACCGTAGAACGCGTCGACGGCACAGTCCCCTCCGTTCAGGCGCGCGCCGCACGTGGTGAAGGCTGATTGGGCTTCGTTCGAGAGACCCGAGCAGGTCTCGACGCAATCCCCGCCGAGCTCGACCCCGCACGCCTGTAGGGCGGCGCACGTCGATCCACAGTCGGCGGTCGGGCCGGCGTCCGGCGGACTCCCGCCTGGTCCGGTGTCGGGTCCGATGGTGCCACCCTCCGCACCGCCGGCCGGCCCGCCGCCACCGACGGGGTCTCCACCCGCCGCCCCGCCCGTCGGCATGCCGCCCGACGCGCCGTCCGGCTCCACGCCTTCGTCGAGCTCGGCGGAAATGCCCCCCGTGCCCTCGTCGATGTCGCGAACCTCGCCCTCGTCACCGCCCCCGCAGCCGACGAGCCAAATGCAGACCCCGACCAAAGCCGTGCTTCTCAACCCGGATCCCCTTTCCGGGCGGCAACCGCCCGGCGGTTCCGTATCATGCGCGCGGAATGCGGGACAAACCCCTCCACCCCCTCCAGGTCCTGCTGGTCGCACTGGCGCTGCTCGCCTTCGTGTACCTGGTCGTGCGCGCGGTCGTGCCCGCCGGTCCTTCGAGGGTCGCCGAGTCGCCCACGGTCAACCCTTCGCCGCCCACCACCGGCGCGGTCCTCGCCTCGACCAGCCCGTCGCGCCCCGCGGGCCCGCCGCCCCCCTTCGTCGAGCACGAAGGACGCATCACCCGCGCCCTCGGCGCCGAACTCGCGACGCAGGGTGTGCCTCAGGCCGGCGTGAACGAGCTCGTGGCGGCTTTCGAAGGCGTGCTCGACTTCCGCAAAATCCGTCAGGGCGCGAAGTTCACCACGACCGTCCGCTCCGTCGACGGCCGACTCGAGAAGTTCCGGTACGAGACCGGCCCGCTCGAGGTCTACGAGGCCGCGCGCGACGGCGCAGGCAAGCTCTCGGCCCGCAAGGTCGACGTGCCGGTACGCCGCGAGGTCGCCGAGATCGGCGCGGAGCTGAAGGTCTCGTTGTACCAGGCGATGCAACGGGCCGGAGAGTCCCCGGCCCTGGTGGCGGACCTCGTCGACGTCTTCGCGTTCGACCTCGACTTCTACAAGGACCCGCGCCCCGGTGATCGATTTCGGGTGCTCGTCGAGAAGGTCTTCAGCGGCGATCGATTCATCGAATACGGGCGCCTGCTCGCCGCCGAGTACACCAGCGCGCGGCACGGCAAGACGTTCCGGGTCTTCTACTTCGGCCCCGAGGGCGGCGCGAATGCCAAGCCGGCCCCCTGGGCGGGGTACTACGACGAAACCGGGCAGAACACCCGCAAGACCTTCCTCAAGACACCGCTCAAGTTCGCCCGGGTCTCGAGCAAGTTCGACCTGAAACGCAAGCATCCGATCCTCAAGTACACGCGGGCGCACTACGGCACGGACTACGCGGCGCGCACGGGCACGCCGGTGTGGGCGATGGCGGGCGGTGTGGTCCGCAAAGCGGCCTTCGAGCGGGGCTTCGGCAACGTCGTCGTCATCGACCACAAGAACGGCCTGCTCAGCTTCTCGGCTCACCTGAGCCGCTTCGCCAAGGGCATCAAGGCGGGGGTCGCCGTGGAGCAGAAGCAGGTCGTGGGTTATGTGGGTATGACCGGCCTCGCCACTGGACCGCATCTGCACTTCGGCGTGAAGCGCAACGGCGCCTGGGTCGACTCCGAGAAGCTCAAGCAGTCCCGTGATCCGCCTGTGCCCGCCAAGCTCCTCCCGACCTTCAAGCAGCAGGTTCAGAAGCTCGCCGGACGCCTGTCGAAGGTCGAGATCCGCACGGCCCCGCCCGCCGAGGCCGAGGACCCCGAGACCGAGGACACCGACGAAGCGGCGGAAGCCCCGCCCCTCTCCGTGCCGAACGCCGTGGTGCAGCCGCCCGCGCTGCCCTGAAGGTCGGTTTCGATGGACCCGATCGTTGTGGCACTCTGCGCGCGGTCTCGAGTCCAGGAGCGCATCCAGATGCAGCGCAACGCTTTTTTGGCCGTTCTGTTCAGCCTGTCTGCCTGCACCGCGACCGACAACCCCGCGGTGGACGACGGCGCAAGCGATACGGGCGTCGGCGGCGCCCCGGCCGGTGGCGAAGCGCCCTCGGGCGGGGACGCACCCGCAGGCGGGGACCCACCGTCGGGCGGCGATGCGCCCTCGGGCGGCGATGCACCTGCGGGCGGCGATGCACCGGCGGGCGGCGATGGTCCCTCGGGGGGTGACGCCCCGACCGGGGGCGATCCTCCGATGGGCGGTGAACCACCCGTCGGCGGCGGCCCCCCGCCCGGCGCCGACACCGACGACGACGGCGTGCCCGACCGCGACGACAACTGCCCGAACGCCGCGAACAACAACCAGCGCGACGCCGACGGCGATGGCCCCGGCGACCTCTGCGACAACTGCCCCGAGGCCGCGAACCCGGACCAGGCGGACGCGGACGCCGACGGCATCGGGGACGTGTGTGACCCCTCGACGCCCATGGGCCCACCCGGCGACCGCGACGACGACGGTGTCGCGGACGACCTCGACAACTGCCTGAACGACGCGAACAACCGCCAGCAGGACGAGGACCAGGACGGCGCCGGAGACCTGTGCGACGGCTGCCCCACCGACGCGTCCGTGCAGGTCGGGGCGTGCCCCCTCGCGCTCCAGGTCGCCCCGGGCATGGTGGCGTTCGGTGCCGTGCCCGTAGCCTGCGGCGCCATAGAGCGGACCGTCGAGGTGAGCTCCGAGGCCGGCGCTTGCCTGGCCGAAGCGCGCCTCGTCGGCGCCTGCGACGACGTCGATCTCGTCTCGCCCTCGAGCGCGGGCTGTGCGCCGTTCGGCGGCGGACCGCTGACCGTGCGGGTCTCCTGGTCTCCGCAGGCCGTCGGCGACCTCGAGTGCGCCCTCGAGGTCCGCGCGGAGCGGGGCAACGCCGAGGCCACTCGAAGCGTGCCGTTGACCGGATCCACAGCAGGCCGTGAACGGGTCGACAACTTCGTCTCCAGCACGCCCGAAGCCATCGACCTGCTCTTTGTCGTCGACGATTCCGGCTCGATGACGCCCTACCAGGACGCCTTGTCCGCCGTGTACGACGACTTCGTGCGCACCGCCTCGGAGAACGGGGTCGACTGGCGCCTCGGCGTCACGACGACGGACACGGAAAACAGTGGCCCCCAGGGTCGCTTCCAGGGCGTCCCGCCGTTCTTCGGTCCTGGACCGGACGCCGAGGCGCGCTACGCGTTCGCCGTCGAGCGGGGCAACGCGGGCTCGGGCACGGAGACCGGCCTGCAGGCGATGCTGCTCGCCATCGATCCGGTCCGCAACGTGGGCTTTCGCCGCGCGAACACCGACCTGGCGTACCTGGTCCTGACCGACGAGGACGACCAATCCATGGTCGACGCCCGCCAGATCGGGGACCGCCTGCTCGCCGCGGCGGGTGTCTCGCCCGAGCGGGTCCACGCCGCCGGTATCGCCGGCGTCGACGCCAACGGCCGCGCGAGCGTTTGCATGAACGGCGCCGCCGTCGCGACGGACGGCGCGGGTCGCTACGTCGACGCCTTCGACCGCATGGGCGGGCGGCTCTTCACCATCTGCCAACCCATGGAGGAAGCGGTTCGCCAGATGACGGGCCGCATCTTCGGACCGCGGCGCGCCCATCGACTCACCTTGCCGCCGGACGGTGAGGTCGTGGTCGAGGTCAACGGGCGTGTCTCGGAGAGCTGGAACTACGCCGCGGCCGGACAGCTCATCCGACTTGAGCGGGACGCCGCGGTGCCGCCTGCGGGCACCCGGATCACCGCCCGCTACAATACCGACTGCGGGCGCTGAGGTGTTGCCGCCGCTCGACGAGGTCCAAAACGCCCTCGCCGACCAGCGTCTGGACGGTTGGCTCCTGACCGACTTCGACGGTCGGAACCCGATCGCCGTCGACGCGCTGGGCCTCTCGGTCTCCCCGCCGCGGGGCAGGTTCTTTGTGTGGCTCCCGGTCACAGGCGCGCCGTGCGTCGTTCACCACCCACGTGACCGGGCCGCGTTTGCTGGGTTGGCGTGGCCGAAGCGCCCCGTCGCGAGCGCCCGCGACCTCGAGGACACGCTTCGAGACCTACTGCCCGTAGGGGCGCGCGTCGCTCTCGAGTACGCCCCGGGCGGGCGGGCCCCGGCCCTGAATCGAGTCGACGCGGGCACGGTCGACCTGTTGCGCGGCCTGGGCCTGGAGCTCGTGAGCTCCGCGCACCTCGTCCAGTGGCTGCTGTGTCGATGGGACGAGGCCCAGCTCGAGAGCCACCGCCGGGCCGCGATGCGCCTCGAGGTGACGAAGGAGGCCGCGTTCCACCACATCGGTGAGCGCCTGCGCGCGGGTCGACCGGCCTTCGAGCACGAGGTCGAGGCGCTCATGCGGGGCCACTTCGCCGAGCACGGGCTCGTCTCGTCCGAGGGGCCCACGGTCGCTGTCGGCCGGCACACCGCGGACCCGGACCATCAGGCCTCGGCCGATGACCCGACGCCCATCGAACGCGGCCAACTCGTGCGGATCGACCTGTCGGGCAAGGAGACCGCGGCGAGGGCCGCCTTCGCCGCGGTGACGTGGATGGCGTTCACCGGCCGTGACCCTCCGAGCGAGGTCCGGCAGGCCTGGGATGCGCTCCGGACGGCCCGCGAAGCTGGACTGGAGCACCTGCGCGCGCGCCACGCCGCCGGCGAGCGGGTCCTGGGCTGCGAGGTCGACCGTGCGATCCGCGAGGTCGTGGCGGCGCAGATGCCAGAGGCCCGCTGCCCGCGCCGCTCGGGCCACAACCTGGGCTCTGCGGCGCTCGAGGGGGCCGGCGCCGCCCTCGACGACGTCGAGACCCACGATACGCGCCCCCTCGTCGTCGGCACCTGCTTCACGCTCGGACCCGGCCTCTACCTGCCGGACCACGGTCTCCGCAGCACCGTCAGTGTCTTCCTCGCGTCGACCGGCCCCCAGGTCTTCACGCCGAGCCAGCGGACCCTGCGGATGTTGGGCTGACCGGGCCGCGGCGTCGCGTCCGGCGGAGCCCGAGACGGCCAGCGCCGTGAGACCCCAGAAGGCGTCGACGGGGCGAGAGCGCACATCACAGCTGCAGCCGCCCGCAGCACCGCCGCCGGTCTTCGTGCGGCCCGCGTCGACGTCGGTGTCGGCGTCGGCGTCGGGGTTTGCGTCGGCGACCGGTACGGGCCGTCGTGCGTCCGCAGGCGGATCGTCGGCGTCCGCGTCGACCTCGGGGGGCAGTACGGTCGGCACATCGGCCCCGAGGTCCGCAGTCACGTCGCCGTCGACCCCGGCGCGCGCGTCCGCAGCCGAGCCATCGGGAGACGCCGAGGCGGCATCGACGGGTGGCTCTGGAGGGCCGTCCGCCATCGGGCGCGCGGCGTCGAAGAGCCGCGCGTCGTCGAAGACGACGACCGCGCCGTCGCCCCCGTCCGCGAGGACGCGTGCGTCGAAGAGCTCGAAATCAGGGAAGATCGGCACGATGACGCGCGCGTCGTCGACGCGCGCATCGACGTCACGTTGGGCATCGGGCGTGATGACCGCGGCGTCGAGCTCGAGGGCGTCCAGGTCGGGCAGCGCGTCGACGACCCGCGCGTCGACGACCCGCGCGTCGACCGCCTCCGCGTCGACGATCCGCGCGTCGACGAGCCGTGCGTCGATCACCTCGGCGTCGATCACCTCCGCGTCGATCAACTCCGCGTCGATCACCTCCGCGTCGACGACCCGCGCATCGACGATCCGCGCATCGACGACCCGTGCGTCGACAATCCGCGCGTCGACAATCCGCGCGTCGATCACCTCGGCGTCCACCACCTCCGCATCGATCACCTCGGCGTCCACCACCTCCGCGTCGATCACCTCCGCGTCCACGACCTCCGCGTCCACCACCTCCGCATCGACCACCGCGGCGTCCTGCTCCGGGGGCAAGACCGCGGCCACGATGGCCGCGAGCGCAAGCCAGCGAGCAGCCGTAAGGCTCCACATTCCAAAGATGGGTTCGAGCAGCCGGTAAACGAGACATGCGCCAGGCGGCTTGCGGTCGACGGCACCTGTATAGAGCTGTGCTCCGTTGCTCATCATTCGAGCCACGGTTGCCATGGTGGCCTCGTCGCTGTTCAAGGCGGCTTTGCGTATCAACGCCGGCAGGTGCAACGCGACCGCGACGACAGCGGTGATCGCTATGTCGCGAGAGACAACGCGTCGATTGACGAGCTCGGTCCCGGGCTCAGTGGCCAACGAGG
>JBMOFP010000271.1:0-6585 GCA_049318805.1 Bradymonadia bacterium | reverse complement strand
GACATGGTCGACAACGCCATCATCGGCAAAGCACTCGAGCTGAAGGGCCGCGATCCCGAGGAGCTCTACCTCGAGCTGCGCGAGGAGGTGTACCGCGCCGTCACACTCCACGAGATCGGCCACACGATGGGGCTCACGCACAACTTCGCCGGCTCCTTCGACGCCATGAACTTCCAGGACGACTACTGGAAGATCATCAACGAGACCCCGCCGGGGGACGGCGCGGACGACGACGCGCTCGACGACCGGGTTCGTCAGCGGCTCCCCGAGTTCATGTACTCGTCGATCATGGACTACCACGGGCGGTTCAACAGCGATGACCAGGGCCTCGGCAAGTACGACGTCGCGGCCGTCAAGTTCGCCTACGCGCGGACTCTCGAGGTCTTCGAGGACAGCGTCGAGTTGCCGAACTTCGCCCTGACGGGCCTCTACACCCAGTTCGTCTGGGGCAACGCGTCGCTCCCGAACGTCTACGGCGAGAGTGTGGCGAACCTCTCGAAGCGCAAGGACGTGCCCATCGAGGAGATTCGCCAGGGTCGACTGGATTCGCTGCGCCAGAACGCCGCGAAGAGCATCGAGTCCATCTACGACAGCGAGGTCACGGGCTTCTCCGCGACGCGCGAGGTGCCCTACCAGTTCTGCGAGCATGCGTACGAAGGCAACGTGGGTTGCCGCATGTTCGACCAGGGGGCGTCGCATCCCGAAATCGTGACGAACGCCATCCAGCAGTACTGGAACTACTACTACTTCAACAACTTCCGGCGCGGCGCGCGGGAGATGAGCTTCTACGACCGTTACTTCGGCCTGCAAGCTCGCCTCATGCGGGACCTGACGTATCCGATTCGCTACCTGGTCTACACGCTCAACCGTGAGTCCTATGCGCAGACGCGGCAGGACACCCTGGACCCGATTCAGTTGGAGTACCTCGAGGCGTCGTACATCGCCCTCAACTACATCAACCAGGTCCTCGGCACGCCGGTGCCGGGCCGACACTGCCTCGACGCCACCAGCGGGACCTACGTCTTCGATCCGAACTCGGCGCGGTGTGACGACCCCATCGACATCGCCGACGGGGATGGACGCCAGCCGTACATCAAGTTCAACGACGAGCGCGAGACTCTGGAGATCTACCGAGGCGGTCGCATCGACTACATCGGTTCGTTCTACGACAAGTGGAACGTGCTGTTTTACCTGATGGACGACTCGACCCAGTTCTTCAACGTCACGGACTTCGGTGACAGCCGCCGCTTCTCGATCAACTACTACCGGCTGTTCCCCGAGCAGATCACCTCGATGATGCGCGACCTGGTCTTCAACCACCTCGGGATCGCGAGCAGCCGTGTCATCGGACCCCTGATCGACGCCGACGGCGAGGTCCAGCTCCCCCGCGTCGAGGTGCCGTGGATCAACGGCGCCGAGCGTCCGACGGGTACGCCCATCGCGACGGAGGTGCCTCGTGCGCTCGCGTTCCAGGCGCTGCTCATGTCGTCGGTCTTCAACTCCTCGCCCTTCGACCAGGAGTTCGACTTCATGGAGCGGATGTTGGTCTTCGAGGAGGGTTCCGGTGAGGCGCGTACGTTGGACCCGGACACCGAGGTCGCGGCCTACGTCGACCCGCTCACCCGCGTGCGTTACCTGGCGCCGCAAACGCTGACGCGCGACTCGATCAGCCACGAGCTGCTGACATACTTCCGCCAGTACGCGGACGACGTATTCGAGCCGGCGCGGGATGCCTTCGACGCCGATCCGACCGACGACGCTGTCCGCGCCGAGTACGAGGCGGCCAAGCTCCGCGTCGGTCGATTCGGGGAGTTCGTCAACGATCTCCGCTGGATCCGCGTCGTGACCGAGCCGTACTTCGACTGACCCGCGCGGCCGGCTGGGCCGTCGTGCTCAGCCCGCCTCGGCCAGTTCCAGCTTTTCGCCCCATCGGGCCCAGACCAGCCGGCGCAAGGTCCCATGCTCCGGCTGGGCGAGCTGAGGGTCTTCCGCGAGGAGCCGCTCGGCTTCCTGGCGCGCATGCTCGACGAGGTCCGCGTCTCGGACCAGGTCGGCGAGCTGCAGGTCCGTGACCCCGGCCTGTCGCGTTCCGAGCATCTCGCCCGGGCCGCGCAGCTCCAGGTCGGCCTGAGCGACCACGAAGCCGTCGTTCGTCGTCGTCATCACCTTCAAGCGCGCGAGCGCGTCGTCCGTGGGTTGTTCGCCCGAGAGCAGCAGGCAATAACTCTCGTGACGCCCGCGCCCGACCCGGCCGCGAAGCTGGTGCAGCTGGCTGAGGCCGAATCGGTCGGCGTGTTCGATGACCATGACCGTCGCGTTCGCGACGTCGATTCCGACCTCGATGACCGTCGTCGTCACGAGCACGTCGAGCTCGCCGGCCGCGAACGACTCGAGCGCGGCGGACTTTGCGTCCGGGCCCATACGGCCGTGGACCAGGCCGACCCGGAAGTCCCGGAAAGGGCCGACCCGGAGGTCCTCGTAGGATGTGGTGGCGTCGGCCAGGTCGACGACCTCGGACTCCTCGACGAGCGGAAAGACGACGTAGGCCTGGCGTCCCTGTCGGAGCTGGGCACAGACCCGCTGATACACGTCGTCGCGGAGCGCGCGGCGATGCAAGGTCGTGCGCACGGGTTGTCGACCCGGCGGCAGCTCATCGAGCACCGAGACCTCGAGGTCCCCGTAGGCGGTCATGGCGAGCGTGCGGGGAATCGGGGTCGCGGTCATGACGAGCAGGTGCGGGAGCACGGCCTTCTGGCGCAGCTGCAGGCGCTGCCGCACGCCGAATCGATGTTGCTCGTCGACGACGACCAGGCCGAGCCGCGCGAAGCCAAGCCCTTCTCCCAGTAGGCTGTGCGTGCCCACGAGGCAGTGCACCGCGCCGGCCAGCGTGAGCTCACGGACGAGGCGTTGTTCGCGCTTCGGCAGGCCGGCGGTGAGCAACGCGCAACGTAGACCCGCGGCCGCGAACCATGTCGAGAGGGTCCGATGGTGTTGCTGGGCCAGGACCTCCGTCGGCGCCATGAGAGCGGTTTGCAGCCCGGCGTTTGCGACCAGCCTGGACACGACGTACGCCACGGCGGTCTTGCCGCTCCCCACGTCCCCCTGCAGCAAACGGTGCATCGGGCGTCCGGCGCGGAGGTCGGCGGCGAGCTGTCGAAGCACACGGCGCTGCGCGCCTGTCGCCACGAAGGGCAGCACGGCGTCCGTGAAACCCTCCAGGTCCTCCGGGACGTCGACGGGCTCCGAAGGTCGGCGCGCCGTCGTTTGACGCCGCAGGCCCAGCGCCAACTGTAAGGTGAGGAGCTCGTCGAAGATGAATCGCCGCAGCGCGGGGTCGGTGAACTTGAGGAAGGCCGACGGCTCGGCATCTTGCGGCGGGCGATGCACTCTCCGCAGCGCAACGGCGATGTCAGGGAGCCCGAGGCGCGCGCGAATCGGCTCGGGCAGCGCGTCCGGGAGCTCGTCGGCGTGGCGGTCGAGGGCCACCCCGACAAGGCGGCGGAGCACACGATCGCCGACACCTTCGATCTCGGGATACAGCGGACGCAGCCCGGCATCTTCGTTGGACCCACCGCCCTCCGGGGAGAGCACGTCCACGGTCGGATGCGCGAGCTGCGGCCGACCGCGGTAGGCGCTCACGGGGCCCGCGACGATGACCTCGCGACCGACGACCCACGTCCGCGTCGCAAAACCGAAGTTGACCCGGAAGAACGCACAGTTCACCGCGCCGGAGTCGTCACTGACCTCCATGGAGAAGCGTCGTCCCCCGCCACCGAAGCCACCCCAGGCGCGGGTGATGAACCCCCGAACGACCGCGAACTTGCCGGGTTCGAGTTCGACCACCCGAGTCCGTTGTCGACGGTCTTCATAGCGCCGGGGACGCAGCAAGAGCAGGTCGCCGATGTCGCGCACACCCGCGGCTTCCAGGCGTGCGGCGACGGCGGGTCCGACGCCGGGCAGCGACGTCAAGGGCGCCTCGCAGAGCCGCTCACTGGCCGCGGCCTGAGGCGTGGGCGGTAGGGTACGCGCCGTGGAGGCGTCTTCAGGCGCGCTGGGCGGAGAGGCCGCCTTGCGGGTCGAAGTCCGGGGCGCCTTCACGCTCGGCCCGGACGCGACGCCGAGCGCATCGACCTCGCGTTTCGAAGGCCGCGGCCCCTTCACGCTCGGCGCCGGCACGACGACCGGCTCGGGCGCGGCCGCAGTCGCAGGCTCGAGCTCGGCGTCCAGGGGGGCGAGGCACGCGAGGACCTCCGCGAGCGCTTCGGCGAGGGCCGTCTGGCGGTCCACGGGCGCCCGATCCACGGTCACCGCGGCGACCTTGAGGCGGCGCAGCGCTCGGGCCACCTCGGTGTCGTCCAGCGCGGCGGCCAGGGCGCCCGTCGCGCCCGCCAGGCGCGCTCCGACGACGGCGGCCTTGCCCGCGTCCAGGGAGCGTCGCCAGTCGGAGAGCAGCCCCTCCAGCGCCCGCTGCGCCCCCCGGGCGCCCCCTTCTGAACGCCCCGAGGTCTCGTTCCCCGGTGCCGCGCTCACTCGAAGAGGACGTCGGTGATCTCGACCTCGCGCGTCCCGCCCGGGACCTGCATCTTCACGGTGTCGCCCAGTCGTTTGCCGATGAGCCCGCGCGCGAGCGGTGAGGTCACACTCACGCGGCCCGCTTTCGGGTCCGCCTCGACCTCACCCACGATCTGGACCTTCTGCTCGTTGCCCGTGTCGGCCTCGGTGAAGCTCACCGTCGCACCGAAGACGACCCGCTCTCCACTCAGCTTACCGACGTCGATCACGTCGGCGCGCGCGAGTTTGTCTTCGAGATCGCGGATGTTGGCCTCGATCATGCCCTGCTTGTTCTTCGCGGCGTCATAGTCCGCGTTCTCACGCAGATCACCGTGACCGCGGGCGATTTCGATCTCCTTCGCCACCTCGCGGCGGTCGAAGGTCTTGAGTTTGTTGAGGCGCTCGCGGAGCGCTTCGTAACCAGCGCGGGTGATGGGCATTCGGTCGGACATCGGGGCTCTCGGTCGTCGCTCGGGCCTCGATGTTGCGCACGCTCCGCGCCGGTGTCAACGCGGGCTCTGACGGTCCGACGTTCAGTCCCCGTGCAGACGACCGAGCGACTCGACCTCGAGGGCCTCGCCGCGGGCGAGGGACTCGAGCGCCCCCACCGCGGCGGCGCAGCCAGTGAGGGTGGTGAAGTACGGCACCCCGTTGCGCAAGGCGGCTCGCCGCATCCCGAAGGACGCGCGCAGCTTCGAGGCCTCCCGGGTCGTCGTGAAGACCAGGTGGATCTCGCGGGCGAGCAGCGCCGTGGTGGTGTTCGGCGCTTCCTCGTGCTCCTTGCGCACCGTGGGCACCTCGAGGCCCCCCAGCGCGAGTGTCTCGGCGGTCCCCGAAGTGGCGATGATCTCGAAGCCCAGCGCGCTCACGCGCCGCGCCAGCGCGAGCACCGCGACCTTGTCCTCATCGGCCATCGAGAACAGCACCCGGCCCCGCGACGGCAAGGCGTTGTTGGCTGCAGCCTGAGCCTTCGCGAACGCCGCGGGAAAGTCCCGCGCGATGCCCATGACCTCGCCCGTCGACTTCATCTCCGGGCCGAGGATCGTGTCCACCCCCATGAAGCGCGAGAACGGGAAGACGCTCTCCTTCACCGAGGTGAAGGTGGGCACGATCTCGCGCTCGAAGCCGATCTCGGAGAGCTTCTTGCCGGCCATGACACGCGCCGCGATCTTGGCGAGCGGTCGGCCGATGGCCTTGCTGACGAAGGGCACAGTGCGGCTGGCACGGGGGTTGACCTCGAGCACGAAGATGTCGTGCGCGTCGCCTGCGTCCTCCAAACGGACCGCGAACTGGACGTTCATCAGCCCGACGACGCCCAACGCCTTCGCCATGGCGATGGTTTGGCGGCGGAGCTCGTCGAGCACGGGCGCCGGCACACTGTAGGGCGGCAGGCTGCACGCCGAGTCGCCGCTGTGAATGCCCGCCTCTTCGACGTGCTGCATGATCCCGCCGACCACGACGGTCTCGCCGTCCGAGACACAGTCGACGTCCAGCTCGATGGCGCCGCCGACGTAGCGATCGACGAGAACCGGATGCTCCGGACTCACGGTCACGGCCTCGCGCATGTAGCGGGCGAGGTCGGCGGCGTCGCCGACGATCTCCATCGCGCGCCCGCCGAGCACGTAGCTCGGTCGCACCACGACGGGGTACCCGATCTCCGCGGCGATGCGCTGCGCGTCGGCCTCGCTCCGGGCCGTACCGTTGGGCGGCTGCCTCAGCCCGAGCGCGTGCAACATCTGCTGGAACCGCTCGCGATCCTCCGCGCGGTCGATGGCGTCCGGCGTGGTCCCCAGGATGGGGACCCCGGCGCGTTCGAGCGGCACGGCGAGCTTCAGCGGCGTCTGCCCGCCGAACTGGACGATGACCCCCTTCGGCTTCTCGCGCTCGACGATGGCGAGTACGTCCTCGAGGGTGAGCGGCTCGAAGTAGAGCCGGTCCGAGGTGTCGTAGTCGGTGCTGACCGTCTCGGGATTGCAGTTGACCATGATGGTCTCGTATCCGTCGTCGGCCAGCGCGAACGCGGCGTGCACGCAG
>JBMOFP010000270.1:0-6609 GCA_049318805.1 Bradymonadia bacterium | reverse complement strand
TGTTGGACCACCGCGGACCTCGTCGCAACGGCCGACGGCTACTCCGCCGCGCACCTCACGCGCGAAAACGGCACCCGGCTGGTCGTCGACAACGACGAGCAGGTCGACCTTCGCCCGGACTGCCCCGAATACCGCTGCTGCCTCGACCTCCCGCTCTCCGCCGCCCCCTGACCCTCCAATCGGCGTTTCGCGCGAGCCACGAACCCCCGCCTCCCCGTAGGATACGCCTCGGCAACGGTGTTCGATCCTGCGGGGGATTCCATGAAAGTGTCTGATGCTCACTCACGCTGGCTGAGACTCGCTCTGCCTGCGGCGCTGCTCGCCGTGGGCTGCGACAGCGCAAACTCGCTCTACAAGGGCGCGACGACCGACGCCGGCGAGGTCCAACCGGACGCCGACACGCCCACAGGCGGCACGGGCGGCGACCCGGTCGGCGGCGACCCGGTCGGCGGCGACCCGGTCGGCGGCGACCCGGTCGGTGGCGCCCCCGTCGGCGGCGCCCCCGTCGGCGGCGCCCCCGTCGGCGGCACGGAGTCGGACGCACGCATCCTCGATGACACCGGAGTGAAGGACGCGACCATCGACGAGGGGGACGTCGCGGTCACCGCCGACGCCGGCCCCATCGCCGACGCCGGCCCCACCGCCGACGCCGCGCCCCCCGCCGACGCCGCGCCCCCGGAGTGCCTCCCCGGCGAGTCCGCGCCCTGCGACGACCCGGCCTGCCTGGGCGGCACCCGCACCTGCGACGCCGAGGGGCGCTTCGGGGCCTGCGTCGGCCCCGCGGAGCTGTGCAACTTCCGCGACGACGACTGCGATGGCCGCGCGGACGAGGACTACCCCGAGCTGGGCCTCGACTGCAGCGCCGGCCAGGGCGCGTGTTTCGCCGCCGGTCAGTTCGTGTGCAACGCCGCGCGCGACGCGGCCCAGTGCAACGCCATCGCCGGGGCGGCGAGCCCCGAGGTGTGCGACGGCGTCGACAACGACTGCGACGGCGCAGTCGACGACGGCGCCGACGGGCTCGCGCTCACGGAGCCCTGCTACGGCGCGGATCCGGCGACCCTGGGTGTGGGTGCGTGCACCGAGGGCGCCCGCTTCTGCGAGAACGGCGCCTTCTCGGCCTGCCTCGGCGCGGTCGAACCCGCGGACGAGAGCTGCAACGCCACGGACGACGACTGCGACGGCTTCTCCGACGAAGGACTCGAGGGCGCCCCGCTGAGCGAGGTCTGCTACGACGGCCCCGACGGCACGGTCGGCGTCGGGGTCTGCGCCGCCGGCGCGTCGGCGTGCCTCGACGGCATTCCGGGCGCGTGCGCGGGTCAGGTCCTGCCCGGCGTCGAGATCTGCGACACCTTCGACAACGACTGCAACGGCGGCACCGACGACGTGCCCGACGGGCAGAGCTGCGAATGTGAGCCCGGCGCGAGCCGCGCATGCTACTCCGGCGCGGCCGGGACCCTGGACGTGGGCGCATGTCTGGCCGGCACGCAGGCCTGCACGGACGCGGGCGTCTTCGGGCCGTGTGAGGGCGAGGTCCGCCCCGCCGCCGAGACCTGCAACGGCGTCGACGACGACTGCGACGGCGAGCTCGACGACGGTGTGCCGGGCACGGGGCTCGACTGCCTCGAAGGGCTCGGGGCCTGCGAGGTCGCGGGCGTGACGGTGTGCGACAGCGCGGCCGGCGCGGTGCTCTGCGGCGCGGTGCCCGCGGCCCCGAGCGACGAGACGTGCAACGGCATCGACGACGACTGCGATGGGCGGGCCGACGACGGGCTCGGCCTCGGCGAGGTCTGCAGCGCCGGCGTGGGCGCCTGCGCGGCCGACGGTCAGCGTGTCTGCGACGCGCTCGGGAACGTGGTCTGTGACGCGCGGCAGGGCGAGCCCGCGGGCGAGCTCTGCAACCAGGCGGACGACGACTGCGACGGCGCCGTGGACGAGGACCTGGGCCTGGGCGAAGCCTGCACGCTGGGGCTGGGCGTATGCGTCGCCGAGGGTCTGGTCGTGTGTGCCCGTGACGGCACGACCTACTGCAATGCGCTGCCCAGCGCTCCGGGCGCCGAGGCCTGCAACGGCCTCGACGACGACTGCGACGGCGTGGTGGACGACGGCAACCCCGGCGGCGACCAGCCCTGCGATACGGGCGAGCTCGGGGTCTGCGGGATCGGGGCGACAGTCTGCGAAGACGGCGGCTTCACCTGCGTTCAGACTGTGGAGCCCACCGACGAGACCTGCGACGGCCTCGACAACGACTGCGACGGCCTCGAGGACGAGGACGGCGCCGGTCAGCCGCTCACCCAGGCCTGCTACGAGGGCGCCGCGAACACGGAAGGGGTCGGACCCTGCGTCGGCGGCGTCCAGCAGTGCAACGCCGGCCTCTTCGGGGCGTGTGTGGGTCAGACCATCCCGAGCGCAGAGATCTGCGACTCCGTCGACAACGACTGCAACGGCGCCGCCGACGACGGGCTCGGCAATACGTGCGTGTGTGCGCCGGGCTCGACCCGTGCGTGTTACACCGGGCCCGCGGACCTCGAGGGTGTGGGGGCCTGCCGCGGTGGCAACCAGACCTGCGCCGCCGACGGCGCCGGTTACGGGCCCTGCGAAGGCCAGGTTTTGCCCGGCGGCGAGACCTGCAACGGCGCCGACGACGACTGTGACGGTCAGGTCGACGACGTGATCGGGCTCGGCTCGGAGTGCGGGGCCGGACTGGGCGCCTGCGCCCGCGACGGCGTGCTCGTCTGCAACGCCGAGCGCGGTGTGCTCGTGTGCGACGTGGTGCCCGGCGCCCCGGCGGCGGAGACCTGCGACGGCCTCGACAACGACTGCGACGGGGTCGCCGACGACGTCGAGGGTCTGGGCGACGCGTGTGTGAACGGGGTCGGCGCCTGCGCCGGCGCCGGCAATCGTGTGTGTGACCAGGCGTCGGGCGCGCTGGTGTGCACCGGGGTCGCCGGCCAACCCGGCGCCGAGGTCTGCAACGGGGTGGACGACGACTGCGACGGTCAGACGGACGACGGCATCGCAGGGACCGGGCTCATCTGTACCGCCGGCGTGGGCGGGTGTTTCCGCCAGGGCGTGACCGTGTGCGGAGGCGCACAGGGCGTGGTCTGCAGCGTGAGTGCGGGCGAGGCCGTCGCCGAGCTGTGCAACGGGGTGGACGACAACTGCAACAGCGTCGTCGACGATGCGCCGACGGACGTGGGCGTGGCCTGCACCGCAGGCGAGGGCGCCTGCGCCGTCCGCGGGGTGACCCAATGCGGCAACGGCGTGCTCACCTGCTCGGCGCAGGCGCGGCAACCGTCTGCGGAGGTCTGCAACCAGCTCGACGACGACTGCGACGGTGAGGTCGACGAGGGCCCGACGTGCCTCAGCTTCACGAGCTGCCTGGACGCGCTGCGCCAGAACTGGCGCGAGAGCGGCATCTACCGTCTCCGCCAGGGCGACGCGATCCGCGAGGTCTACTGTGACCAGGTCACGGACGGCGGCGGCTGGACGCTCGTCGGCAGCACCCGAAGCCAGACCCTCAACGACCAGAGTTCCGCCTGGTACGACGACCTGCGCACGCTCGCGCCCGCGAACGCCAACGCCGGGGTCTGGAACGGACTCCGCCTGGCCAACGTGCAGGCCTGGGACACCCGCTTCGCCTGCCGCCAGCAGCAGCTCGGCGCGAACGCCCCGATGAACGTGGACCTCACGTTCTACGGCATGAACTGGTACGGCGAGTGGACCACCGGGACCGACGAGCAGAGCTGCTTCAGCGAGGCCGACGGTGCAGGCGCCGACCGTGTGCCCCCCGCGCGGCGCAACAACCTCACGGCCGGGTACCTGCCCGCGAACACGCCGTACAACGGGCGCAGCGGCAATGGTCGCCCCACGAACTACCTCGAGGGCGAAGACGCGTGCAACGACACGGCGGACTTCTCCGTCGACTTCACCGACCGCGGCATGGACTCGAACGAGCAGGACGGCACGGACTGGGGCGAGGACGACGAGGCCCGCAAGTGCGG
Source organism: Bradymonadia bacterium (assembly GCA_049318805.1). Classification (GTDB taxonomy): domain Bacteria; phylum Myxococcota_A; class Bradymonadia; order UBA7976; family UBA1532; genus CANLBD01. Next base: position 2,608 of record JBMOFP010000270.1, on the reverse strand, counting down.
CAACCAGAGCAATGTGGACGGCCAGTGGTTCGTCTTCGCCCGCGAGGCGCGTCGTCTCGCGGTCGCCGGCAGCTACCTCCTGGGGGACGGCCCCAACGCCGACGACCTGCCGGTGCCCCTGTCCTGCGTGGCCGCCTGCGCGTCGCGCTTCGGCGGGAACGCCGCAGACTACCAGTGCTCCCGCTCCGGGGAGTTCGTGGACCGGCGCGCCTTCGTGGACGGCGTGGACGACACACGCTTCTGCCGCGACTTCAACGGCGCCACGGACACCTTCGTCCGCGGCGCGGTCTACGACCCCGACGGCAACGACGGCTCGGCGTACTCCGCCTACGTCGACGACCACGAGTTCTGCGCCGCGCGGCGCAACTTCTGCTGGCGCTGGGGCAACTGACGACCACGGAGGGTCGTCCTGCTACGACCGCGCGGCCTCCCTGGGGCGGTGCGCGTAGCCCGCGAGCGCGACCCCGGCGAGCGTGATCGCCGCCCCGGTCGCGCTCGTGAGACTCCACGGCTCGTCGAGCAACAGCGCGCCCAGCACGAGCGTGAAGACGACCGCGAGCTGGGCGGTGACGCCGAACAAGGCCGCCGGGACCCAGCGCATCACGGCGTTCATGCCGAGCTGCGCGCCCATGGCGGTGGCCCCGACCCCGAGCAAGAGCGCGAGCTCGGTCGCGTTCGGGGTGTGCAGGCCCCGGGACATGGGCGCGGCGCACACGACGCCGATGAGACAGAACGCCAGGAAAATGCTCCACACCGTCTCGGGCTCGGGCCGGCTGCGCAGGGCCCGCACGCTCACGATCGCCCCCGAGGAGAAGACCGCGGAGAGCAGGGCGAGCGCGATCCACACGGGGTCCGGGGACGGCGCGTCGCCCAGGTCCTGCTTGCCGAAGACCACGAGCGCGACACCGAGGCTCGTCAGGCCCAGCGCGACGTAGCCACCGCGGGGCACACGCTCCCCCAGGAAGATCCGTGCCATAAAGACCGTGAAGGCCGGTGAGGTGTAGTTCAAGAGTGTGGCCAATCCGACCGATAAACGTTCGATGGACATGAAATACAAGACCACCGCGATGCCGCCGGTCGCGCCGCGCAGCCAGAGCAGATCGCGGTGACGCGGTCGCGCGTCGACCCGCCCGCTGGCCCAAAGCAGGCCAGTCACCGCGGCGCCGATCGCGAAGCGCACGCCTGCCACGGTCGCGCCGTCGTAGGTCTGACACGCGAGCTTCGAGAGCAGGGCCATCGAGCCGAAGCCGACCGCGGACGAGACGAGCAGGAGGTACGCCTGGGCGGGATGCATCGGCGGCACTGTAGTGGAGTGCCGTGAAACCGCTTTCCCGAAATCGGGCGCAGCTCCAGGCGCTCTTGTCGGACGCCCGCTCCGACGACACCGACCTTCGGACGCGCAGCCTGGACGCCCTGGAGCGGCTGGTCCTCGACGCGCAGGACCACACCCCCCCGCCCGCACAAGAGGCCGTCGAACGACTCTCCTACGTCGAGCTGCAACGCATCGTGGACGGCGTGGAGGAGGGGCTCGCCGTGCTCGACCGTGACGCTGGGGTTGCGGACCGGCGCTCGGCGTGGACCGTGCGCTACGCCAACGAGCGCATGCGTCGCCTCGGCGGGCGGGCCGCGGTGCGGGGTTCGGTGACCTTCGACGCGCTCGTGCGGCTCGCGGACGCTCAGGACCTCTTCGTCGCGCTCGACGAGGCGCACACCATCGGCGCCCCGAGCCGCTGGCAAGGCTGCGAACCCCAAGAGGACGGTCAGGCTCTTTGGCTCGAAGCGGACCTCGTCCCCCTCGAGGGCGAGGCCGGCGCTCCCCCCCCGATGCTCGTGGTGATGCGCAACATCACGGAGCGTAAGCGCGTCGAGGAGCGCCTCGTGAGCCAGGCCGAGCTCCTGGAGCGCCGCAACGCGGAGCTGCGGGACTTCGCGTGGACGGCGAGCCACGACCTGCGGGCCCCGCTCCGGAAAATCCGGGCGTTCATCGAGCGGCTGACCGAGAGCGCGGGTCAGCGCCTCGACCCGACGGAGCGCGACTTCCTGGCGCGCATGCACCGCTCGGCGGACGCCCTGGAGCGGCGCATCGAAGCGATGCTGGCCTTCTCGAGGATCTCCGGGCGCTCGCTCGTCTTCGGTCCGGCCGACCTCGGCGCGCTGGTCCGCGAAACACTCTCGGCGCTCGAGCCCATGATCGAACAGACCGAGGCGGAGATCGTCGTCGGCGCGTTGCCGGTCGTACACTCGGACGCCGCACTGCTCGCCGTGGTGCTGCAGAATCTTCTGAGCAATGCGCTCAAGTACCGGAAGCGCGAGGTGCCCCCCCAGGTGCGCATCGACGCCGCGCCGGTGCCCGGCGGTCGCTGGAACATCGAGGTCGCGGACAACGGGCTGGGCTTCGACCCCACGGACGGCGAACGGATCTTCGCGCCCTTCGAGCGGCTTCACGCCCACCTCGGCGAGGACGGGACCGGCGTGGGGCTGACGCTCGCTCGTCGCCTCGCGGAGCGGCTCGGAGGCACGCTCGTCGCGACCGGGCGCCGAGACGAGGGTGCGACGTTTACGTTGACCTTGCCGGCCGACCTGACCCGCGGCTGAGACCCGAAGACCG
>JBMOFP010000269.1:0-6623 GCA_049318805.1 Bradymonadia bacterium | reverse complement strand
GCTCCCCTACTCGAGACCGTGTTGCAGAATGCACTTTGTGGTTACTACCCTCCCCGCATCTTCTCGGTGAGTGTGTAGCGCACCCGCATCGCGCTGCCGCGCCCATACGCAGCCTCGAGGCCGCCGCTCGGCAGCCCCGCGACGGGCTGCACGCCGAAGCCGCCCCTCACGCCCTGGCTCGCGTTCAGGCTCTCGTCGAAGCTGCCGGACGCCGCCACCCTGACGACCTTGAGGTGCGCGGAGCAGCGTGTCTTGGCGGCGACGTTCTCGTCGAGTTGGTCGGCGGGCGTGCCGTTCGGCACGAACTGCCCGAGTACGCCGCTCGGGTCCTCGTCGAAGCTGGCGCGCAGGTACACCGACTGCCGAGGCACCGCGAGCCGCACGGGCGCGGACGTGGGGACGCCCTGCGCGTCCGTCTGCACCGCCTGTGGAGGCCCGCCGCAGGCGGACAGTGCCAGGCCGAGCAGGGCCAGCTTTGGGGCGATGGAGAGGGGTCGAGCGCGCATGAGGGCCTTCTGTTGCTGTCGGGCGGTATTGAGCACGACGCGCGCAGGGAACGCGAGATTCAACGCGAGTAGAGGCCATCAGAATCTCGGTGAGAGAGTCTCAACGGTGTCGTTGCAGAAGGTGCGCCGAACGTGCTTTATTTCTCCCCTGTTTTGATGTTGCTTCGCGAAAACGGAGGGGTTAAATGGGGCGAATAATATCTGCGGCCGCTTGGCGAGTGGGGATATTTGGTCTGGTCGCGCTGCAAGTCGCATGCACCGCAACGATTGAGCGACGAAAATCCCCTGACATTGACGCACGAATCATCGGAAGCGATTCCCGGAGCCTGACTGTCGAAGGCAAGAATGGCAGAAGCGTTCGTGTCCCCGGGACTGATGTGGTTGATATTGACCACCCGGGAAATGTCCTCATTGTCGTGGGCGCAGTATTCGGTGCGCTCGCCTTGGCTGCCGCGGAGTCGAGCAATCCGGGTGATCGGGCCGGGGCCGATGGAGCCGCAATAGTAGGGCTGGGACTCATGCTCGGGGGAGCGATCCCGTATTTTCGTTCTGTGGGTGCGGCGGGTGCATTTGATCCAGCGTCGGTCAATAGTTCCGACGATGACGATGATGAGCCGCCTCGATCGCGAAAAAAGTCTAAGCGTCGCGAATGAGCGGCGATCTCGGCGGAGTGCTCACGGTCACAGCGGGCGCACTTGTCCCCACGCGTTCGGGCATCAACGACGATAGTCGGGCACTGACCATGTCAGCAAACTTGAGCCTCAAGTTCCTCTAACTTCTCATCCGTAGCGAAGGTCAAGGTCGCCTGCGGCTGACCGCAACCTCCGGACTTCAAAACCCGATCCGCCCGTCCGTGCGCCCTGCGCCGCCGCGCACGCCGCGCAGGCGGGCGTCTTCACGGAGCGCCTCGGCGAGGGCCTCGGGGGTGGGCGCCCGGGCCAGGAGCTCGAACTGCCGCGTGATGGCGACCACGTCGCCGGCGCTCACACCGCGCAGGTCGCCCAGCCGCGCCGCGAGGTCCTCGAGGGCCAGGGGCTCGGCGCCCAGGCGCTCGAGCGTTCGGGCCACGAGCCGGGTCACAGCGAGGGGGTCGGCTTGCTCGAACCGGATGCGCAGGTCGAAGCGTCGAAAGGCCGCGGCGTCGATGCGGTCGACCAAGTTCGTCGTGCACATGAAGATGCAGTCGGCGGCCTCGGACTGCATGAGCAGCTCGTTGGTCTGCGAGACCTCCCAGCGCTGCTTAGCGTCATGGCGGCTCGCGAAGAAGGTGTCCGCCTCGTCGAGCAGGAGCACGGCGCCCTCGGCCCGCGCGCGCTCGAACATCTCGGCCATCTTGTGCTCCGTGGCGCCCACGTAAGGGTCGAGGAGGCTCGACGCCCGAATGTGATGCACGGGGCGGTCCAGCGTCCGCCCGACGTGGTAGGCGAACGCGGTCTTGCCCGTGCCCGGCGCGCCGTACAGCAGCACCGAGCCGCGCCCGCGTCGCCGTAGGCCGTCCACCACGGCGTCGAGCTCGACGTTCGTGCGCGCGAGCTGCGTATCGAAGACCTCGGCCTGCTGAGGCGCGCGTGCGGTCGCGCCCAGATTGAGGCCGCACATCTGGGTGAGTCGCTTCACCCGCGCGTCGCTCGTCGCCGCATCCGGCAGGCCGGCGAGCGTCGCGGCGTGCTCGAACCGCGCGAGCGCCGCCGGGGTCACGCGCTCGTTGGCCGCCACGCGCTCGATCCACTCGCGCTCGAGCTGTGCGGGCACGTGCGCGCTGCGGGCGACCCGGCGCGCCATCGCCTCGCGTGTGGCCAAGGGGAACGGCCGAACCTCGAGCTCGACCGTGAAGCGCCGGAGCAACGCAGGGTCCAGGTGCTCGATATGATTGCTGATCCAGACCGCCGGCACGGCGTTCGACTCGAGCAGGCCGTTGACCCAGGCCTTGTCGTGGGTCGACCGCACCCGCACGCCGAACAAGCTCGACGCGTCGTACGGGAAGGCGTCCTCGACCTCGTCGAAGAGCAGCACGGTCTGCGCGCTCTTGCTGAGCAGGTGCTGGGCCGTCGCGTAGGCCTTCATGCGGTTCGCCGAGAGCGAGGAGTATGCGTCGCGCGTAGGCACCATGCGCAGCTCGGCGTGCGCTCGGGCCGCCACCAGCCGCGCGAGCTCCGTCTTCCCTGTGCCGGGGGGGCCGTGCAGCAGCACGTTCACACCCTGCTGACGCTGCAGCAGCGCGTTCCGCACCAGGTCGACGAGCAGATCGAGGTCCTCGTTCATGTAGGCGTAGTCGTTGGGCCCGAGCTGCGTTTGCGGGGCGCGTGGCGCGAGCAGGGTCAGTAGGCTCTCCTCGTCGGCGTCGGGCTCGCTCAGCACACTGGCCAGATCGCTCTCGACCGATAGGCCGAGCCACCCGTGTGAGATGTTGTCCCACTCGTGCTTGAGCAGCCCGGCGCGTGTCATCAGCCCGCGTGGGCTCGCGACGCGGTTGAGCGTGCGGGCGTCGATGTCCAAGATGTCGGCGAGCATCTGCATCATCTGCTCGCGCGAGTCCGCGGCCGCGTGCGCCGCGAGCGTCATGCATCGCTCCACGGCCCGCGAGGCCTTACACAGGACCAAGAGACCCAGGAGCGCGCGCTCTTGTTCGTCGAGCCCGAGCATGCCCGACAGACGCGCCACGTTGTCGAGCGTGGGGTCCGCGATCTCGCGCCGCGTCCGGCGCACGAAGATCGCGCGGTCCCGCAGGGTCCGACGCAGCGTGGCCATGTCCGGCTTCGGCGTGAAGATCTCATCGTCCTCGACGCTCAGCAGGCCCAGGTCGGTCATGGCCGACGCGATTTCATCGCGCGTGCGTTCGGCGTTCGAGCTCAGGTCGCGGCAGGCACAGAGCAGGGCCGCGATGCACCACAGCTCGACGGTCTGGGCGATCTCGCTCGAGCGCAGGGGCCGGCGAGCGAGCTTGGACGGCTTGGGGCGATGCCACATATCAACCTCCGGGTGTTGTCTGGATGAAACGAGTCGGGAGACGCTTCAGAACCTGCTCAGCGGCGTTTTGTGGCGAGCTCGAGCGCGCCCCCCAGGTGCGGGTCGATCAGCCGAATCGCGTTGAGCCGAACCTCGGGCTCTAGGCCGTCGAGCCAGGCCGAGAAGCTCTGCGCGAGGAGCTTGAGCGAGGCCTCGCCCGCGTGGTCGGCGCGGTCGGCGCACTCGTCGAGCACGTCGCACAGGCTGCGGTGGGTAAAGTCCGCGTGCAGCGCCTCGCCGCGCACGGCCCGCCGCAGGGACTCCGTCGCGCGGCCGAGCGCGGCGAACAGGCCGGGGACGGCGGCCTCGAGGCGGGCGTACCGCGCCTGGAGCACCGCGGACTCGTCGCTCCAGTGCAGGTAGGGCAGCTCGATCTTGCGGCCCAGGCGGTCGAGGATCGAGGCATCCATCGCCTGCGCGGACACCAGCCGGCCCCGCAGGTCGCCGCCGCCGCAGGTATTGGCGGTGCACACGAACTGCGTGCCGGGCAGCACGGGCACCATCTGACCATCCGGTCCGAGGATGCGGCCCTCGATGGAGTCGACGAGCACGCGGAACCACTCGAGCTGCGCCATGTCCGCGCGGTCGACGTCCGAGAGCAGGACCAGCGCGGGGCGAGGCACGCCGTCCTCGCCCTGCACGCCCTCGGTGAGCGCGCGCCACAGGTGGCCGTACTCCCACGAGGTGCCGCGGGCGTCGACGCGCCGCGCGTAAAACCAGGGGGCCAGGTCGGCCCCGGGGCGGAACGTGACCGCGACGGCCGGCCGCCGCGTGAACGCGCTGAAGGCGTGCACCAGGGCGTCCTTGCCGGCGCCGGGCGGCCCCCAGATGAAGCAGTTGCGGCCGCGCGTCAGGGCGAGCAAGGCCCGGATCGCGGCGTCGCGGGCGGCGCCCTGCGTCGGCCAGCGATAGCCACTCGGCGCGGTGAGACAATCGCTCGGGGACACACCCGCGTCCGCCACGAGCGGGATGTCATAGACAGTCTCATGCGTCGAACGCTGCCGCGCAGCAGGCTTCGAGCGAGAATTCATCAGACGGCCAGCCATTAGACACCTCCCATCGGACAAAATCAGTGGGCTCACACGACTCAAACGGTCGGGCGGGCCTGAAAAAGCCGAAAATCGGCGACGCTCCTACCGATAGAACGCGCCGAGCGAGCCAAGCTAAACCGGTATTTTAGTGTCCGATTTTCGGTTTTTTCGGCATCCTGAAGGCGTCTGAGTGGTAGGCACTCACGGGTCGGGGGCAGCGATGTCGAAGCCGGATTTGGACCTCTTGGGCGGGGCGCAGTGGCGCCGCACGCACCAAGCCACGATTGACTCGATCCTGGGGACGGGCGTGCGCCCAGTCGAGGTGGACGCCTGCGCGTTCCGCAACGTGGACGCCTTTGCGCTGCCGCGGCTCATCGAGGCCATCGGCCGAACCCGACCGGGGCGGCTCACGCGGGCGGTTGTGGCCGGCTGGGTCGAGCAGGTCAACGCGGCACCCGCGCCGCGCGCCGTGATTCAGATGGGCGCGACGCCCGACGACCTGCCGCCGGACTTCGCGCACGCGCTGGTCGGGGGCGGCTACATCGAGGCCTTCCGCACGCTGTATGGGCGGCGCGGCGCAGTCACCGTCGACGAGGTGCACGCCCTCGTCGCCCCGCACTGGGCGCGCATCCCGGACTGGTCGGCGGCGGCGGACGCGCTGCTCGGCGCGGCGGACGCGCTCGAGCTGCAGCGTGTGCGGGCGCTCGGGGTGGCTGAGTTCCCCGGCACGCTGGCTCGGGTGCTCGCCTTCGACGCCCTGCTGCGCCGCTTCGACGAGGACAGCCCGCTGGTGGACCCCAGCGCGCCCCGATTGGAGCGGGCGCAGGCGAGCATCCGCGCGCTGCGTGACCTGGGACCGCAGCCCGCCGCTCAGGTCGACCCTGCGCTGTGGGCGCTGGTCGTCGCCGCGCGGGCACTGGGCGCGGCCGATGGCCTTGGCGCGGCCGATGGCCTGGGCGCGCTGCCGCTGGCGATGCAGGCCGTCGCGCATCTAGACGTACCGCCGCGGCTGTGGCGCGCCGCGGCGCGACGACCGCGACCAGGCCGAGCGCGCGCCCCCGCCGACTTGCGTGGACGCCGCGCTCACATGGCACCTCAACGTCGTCTTCGCCACGGCTCCGGACGGCGAGCGGCGGTTTCGAGCCTCGGGCAGTCCCCGCGATGCTCTCCATGTCTCGAGCGACCCCGTCACGCCTGTCAAGGCGCAGACCCTCAAGGTCGCGGCGCGCGAGGCCGTGGCGAGCCTCGCGGCCCGGCTGCGGACGCGCTTCTTGGCGCGGCGCGCGCCGGTGGTGGTGCACGGCGTTCGACGCGGTGCGGCGCTCTCCGAGCGGCGCCTCGTAGACTCCTACCTTGAGGCGGTCGCGGGCCAACAGCCCAGCCGACCGGACGCTGCGATGACGCGTGGGCCTGCGTGCGGGCTGAGCGTGGCGATCGTCGTCGACCGCTCCGGCTCGATGGCCCCGGTCGAGTGGTCGGTCAACGTCGCCGCGGCGGGCGTCGCGGACGCGCTGCACCAGGCGGGCTGCCCCGTGATGGTCGTCGGGTTCACGAGCTTCGAGGGCTGCGACCTGCCTGGCCAGCCAAAGCAGGCGGCCGCGCCGGTCTACACGTTTCGCGAGGCGACCGTGTACCTGGAGCTCTACAAAGACTGGCGCGAGCCCATGAGCGCCGCCGTGTGGTCGCGCATCGCGAAGCCCGCGCACCGCGGCGGTACGCCCATGGGGGACGGCATCGAGGTCGCGCTGCGCGGCCTGCGGGCGTGCACGGACCGCTACCGCGTGGTGCTCGTCATTACGGACGGCATGCCGGACGACCCCGAGGTGGTGCGGTGGCAGCAGCGCGTCGCCGCCGAGCAGGGCATCGCGGTCATCGGGGTCGAGGTGAGCGAGGCGCCCCAGGACGTCGCGGCGCTCTTCGAGCATGCGGTGCGGGCGCCGGACGCCGACCGCCTCGATATCCAGCTCTTTAAGGTTCTGGAATCCATCGTCTTTTCGGACAAAACGCAAGCACGGAGGTCTGCATGACAGTGCCGATCGGTGATCGACGTCGGCTGGTCCTGCCCCCTCCCCGGCGGGTG
>JBMOFP010000268.1:0-6760 GCA_049318805.1 Bradymonadia bacterium | reverse complement strand
AGTGGGGTTATCCCTCAATTGTCGCTGATTTTGGGCCCCTGCGCCGGTGGAGCGGTCTATTCACCTGCCATGACTGATTTTATTTTTATGGTTGACGACACCAGCCACATGTTCATCACGGGTCCAGACGTGATTCGAGCAGTCACCCACGAGGAGGTCACGCAGGAGGACCTGGGCGGCGCGATGGCCCACGCCACCCGCAGCGGGGTGAACCACTTCGTCACGCCCGACGAGCCGACCTGCCTGGCGCTCATCCGCGACCTGCTCGGCTACCTGCCCCAGAACCGGTCCGAGGACCCGCCGTTCGTGCCGACCGACGACCCGCCCGACCGCGCCGACCCCGCGCTGGACACGGTCGTGCCCGAGAACGCCAACAAGCCCTACGACGTGAAGGAGGTCATTCGCCTCATCGTCGACGAGGGCGAGTTCCTCGAGGTGCAGCCCCACTGGGCCATGAACATCGTGTGCGGCTTCGCGCGGCTCGGCGGTCGGAGTGTCGGCATCGTGGCCAACCAGCCCGCCGTGCTCGCCGGCTGCCTCGACATCGAAGCGAGCCGCAAGGCCGCGCGATTCGTGCGCTTCTGCGACTGTTTCAACGTGCCCGTCGTGACGTTCGTGGACGTGCCGGGCTTCCTGCCGGGCACGGCGCAGGAGTGGAACGGCATCATCACCCACGGGGCCAAACTCCTGTACGCCTACGCCGAGGCCACCGTGCCGAAGCTCACGGTGATCACACGCAAAGCCTACGGGGGTGCGTATGACGTGATGGCGTCGAAGCACATCCGGGCCGACCTGAACTTCGCCTGGCCCACGGCCGAGATCGCCGTCATGGGGCCGGACGGCGCCGTGAACATCATCTACAGGCACGAGCTCGCGAAAGCCGAGGACCCCGAGGCGCGGCGTCGCGGCCTCATCGACGAATACCGCGACACGTTCGCGAACCCGTTCCGCGCGGCCGAGCTGGGCTACGTGGACGAGGTCATCCATCCTCGGGAGACTCGTCGCAAGCTCATCCGGGGACTCGACATGCTCCAGGACAAGGTCGACACGAACCCGCCGCGCAAGCACGGGAACATTCCGCTGTGACGCGCATCGTCGCAGCCCTCTCACTTGCGGCTTGCTGCGGCGTCGGATGCCAGGACACCGCCTCCGTGAGACTGGGTGACGACGCGACCAACGACGGCGGGGCGCCCATCGTCGACGCGCGGCCTCGGGAAGACTCGACGCCGCCTGAGTTCGACGCTGCGTCGCCGCCCGTCACGGATGCGGCACCGGCGACCGTGACGCCCCCGCCGCTCGATGCCGAACCGCTCGCGCCGCCTCTCGCGGGGATTGAGGACGACACTCGTGTCCTGCTGCTGATGCACCGCATGTCGGGGGGACCTCCGGCCGACTCCACCAATCGCTACGCAGAGGTCGACGCGGCCGCCCGCCTCGGTCAGAAGGTCTTCTTCGACGAGACGCTCTCGAGTCGGGGACTCGACTGCGCGTTCTGCCACGTGCCTGCGAACGGCTTCACGAGCGCGTTGACCTACGACGGATTCGGCGGCCTGGACTTCAGGAACGTGCCCGCGTTGCTCGGATCGGCTTGGCAGGTCTGGTTCTTCTGGGACGGCCGGGCCGACTCGATGTGGGCCCAGTTCGTCGTGCCGTTCGAAAAGAACGACGAGCTCGCCGGCGATCGGGTCTCGCTCGCGCGGCGGGTGACGGAGGACCCGACCTATCGTGCCGAGTACGGGGCGGTCTTCGGCCAGATACCCGACCTGAGCGACCCGGGTCGATTCCCCGAGCGCGGCAAACCGAGCGCGCAGGCGGACGAGGCCCCCCTCGACGCCGCCTGGCGCGCCATGCGCCCTGAGGACCAAACGACGGTCAATGGCGTCGTGGCGAACGTGGGCAAGGCCGTCGCGGCCTACCAACGGCGCCTCCGAACCGGGACCTCGGCCTTCGACGCCTTCCTCGACGCGTTGGCGACGGGCGACGCCGAGCGTGCGGCGCAGTACCCCGAGGCGGCGCGCCGAGGTGCCGCCCTCTTTGTCGGGAAGGCGCGCTGTTCGATGTGCCATGCCGGTCCCGTCCTCTCGGATGGCGGGTTCCACAACCTCGGCCTCGACGAGCTCGACCCACGGATTCCCCTCGACCTGGGGCGTCAGTCCGGCGCGGCCCGTGTTCTCGAGGATCCGTTCAATGCCTTCGGCCCGTTCAGCGATGACCGGGTCGGTCCCGGGGCACAGCGCGCGCGAGCGCTCGGCGTCGACGCATCGCAGGCCGGCCAGTTTCGCACGCCGACGTTGCGCAACGTGGCCGGCAGCCGTCCGTGGTTCCACGACGGCCGCTTCACCACGCTCGACCAGGTCGTCGCTTTCAAGAACGACCCGTCGGCCACGGTCCCGCAGGTCGGCGAGCGCGATCCGCTGTTGGTCCCCCTCGGGCTCAGCGCCGACGAGCAGCGTGACCTGGTGGCGTTCCTCGAGACACTCACCGACGCGCCCCAGGACCCCGCCCTTTCTTCGCCCCCGTGACGCCTCTTGCGGAGGAGATTCGAACCCATGAACGCGCGCTTTCTCGCCTTTGGACTCATCGCCTGCGCCAGCGGTGCCGCCGTCTACTTCGTGGGTGACGGGGACGCCGTTCAGCCGACTCAGCCGTCGATGTCCGCTCCGGGCGCCGACCCTGTGGTCCCCGTCGAGCGACGCGCCGCGCTGCCTCCGCTGCGCGGCACAACGGGCGCCCCGGACCGACCGCTCGCGGACGCCCCCCCGGTCTCCGACGCCGATCGGATTCGACAGCTCGAGGCCAAGATCGACGCGCTGACACAGCTCGTCGCCGCGCAAGCCGCCGCGGGCACGAGTCCGGTCGCACCCGGGGTCGCGCTGGTCTCCCCGCAGCCGGTGGGGGTGGCGCCCGTTTCGGGCGTGACGGGCCAGCCGAACGCGCCCGGCCAGACCCTGTATCCGGCCCCCCACATCCTGCCGGGCACCGAGAATCGCCCGGGCGGCCCGATTCTGGCCGCCTTCGGCCCGCCGCCGCCCTACAACACGGGCATGCGTCCGTCCAGGCCGGGGGCATCGGCCGCCCCGGACTGCGCCACCTGCGGGCGCTGATCAGGCGCCGAGCGGTTCGACCCTGTCAGCGGGTCGACCCTCTCAACGGCACATGATCTCCGACACCCCGTAGACGCCGCACCAGTTGCCCCAGTTCCAGTCGATGCCCGAGCAACATCCCCCGAAGAAGAGGTGGCAGACGTTGAAGCCGCCGCACGGTCCGTTGCGGCCAAAGGACACCAGGTTGCCGAAGCCCCGGATGTTGCAGGCCCAGAGTGCGCAGTTCTGCGCGTTGCCGCACTGATTCCATCCATCGCACGCGCCGTGGTGGCCGTACGCCTCGCCCGGCGCGGTGATGAGGACACCGGCCACGCACTGGTTGTTGGTGCAGAACCGTCCTGCGGGGCACTCGTTGTTGGCGCGGCAGCCGGGCTGGCAGGTGTGGTCGTTCAGACGGCAGAAGTTACCCGCGGGGCAGTTCGCGTCCGCCCGGCATCCGGGCTGGCAAACGTTGGAGCCGACGTTGCAGAACTGGTCTGCGGGGCAGTGTGCGTCCTGGGTGCAGTCGCAGACGATGCTCCCGTTGGCGTTGAGTCCGACCATCTTGCCGCCGACACGACAGGCCTGGTTGCCGAGTCCGCCCAGGCCGCCCACCGCGGCGCAGGTCGTCACACCGTTCGCCGCGATCGCGACGACCGCCTGTCCGGCGGGGCACTGGTTGGCCGGCACGTTGAGGTTGCCGACATCGTCGACCTCGCAGATCGGCGTGCCGTCGGCGTTGAGGCCACGCACGCTGCTGCCGGCCGCGCAGACGAGGCTCGCGCACCGCGCAAGGCCGTTGTTCGTGGTCCCGATCAGCACCTGACCCTGCGGGCAGGCGTAGGCGGGCGTGACCAGTTGATTGCCGTTGCCATCGAAGAGCTGCACGTTGTTGACGAAGATGCCGCCGGTGCCCGCGCGAACCTGACCCGCAGCGCCGCTGGCCACGTTGCCACCGGCCGTCACCGACCCACCGGCCGTGATGGCCTGCGCCGCGGCGACACTGCCCCCGGCCGAGACGTTGCCCGCGGCGGTCAGAGCGGCGACACGCATCGTGCCCGTGAAGTCGGTGTTCGCGCCCAGGTCCACGTCGCCCTGAAGCGCAAGGTTGCCCGTGAAGGTGACGGGGCCGTTGACGGTCGTCAGGGTGGCGTTCGTCGCGCTCAGGTTCGTCGCCGAGACGGTGGTGGCGGTCAAGGTCCCCGAGACCGAGGTGTTCGACTCCAGCGAGATCCCGTCGTCGTTGCGCAACCGCAGCAAACCGTCGGCGTCCGCGCCATTGGCGGGGGAGACGACGATGGACGCCTGGCTGCCATCCCAGAAGACGCCCTCATTGGGCCCGGGGTCCGTGAATCGAACACTGTTGAGGCCGACGGCGTTGTGGTCGCCCGCCTGAATCGCGTTGCGCGCCGCGCCGCCCCCGGGCACCACGAGCGCCCCGCCATTGAGGACGACGTTCCCCGCGTTCATCGTCAAATCGCCCGCCTTTTGGTCGGCCGCATCTCGACGCACGAACGGCAATTGCCCCGGGTTGTTCACGAGGTTCTGCACCACGAGCGCCGCTACGGCGCCGGGGTCGGCGTTGGCGCCGCCGGGACCGGCAGGCCCCGCGGGACCGGCCGGACCCGCAGGACCCACGGGACCGGCAGGCCCTTGGAGGTTGGCCGCCGGTCCGACCCAGTTGCCGTTCGCGTCGATGACCGGCCGGCCGCCCACGATGACGGAGCGCGGTGTGATGTCCCCGACGACGTTGTCGGCGATCATCGCCGCGGGGACCTTCCGCAGCGCGACGCGCGGCTGCAGCTCGGCCCCGTTGTCGACCGTGAGTCCGAGCCAGACGTTGCCGGTAAAGAGCGACCCGTTGATGGGTCGTGTCGAGCCGACCCCGACGAAGTAGTAGCCCTCGATCAGGTCCAGGTTCGCGAAGGTCTCATCGTGGATCGCCGCGCCCGCGTTCGCGTCGTTCCAAAGCCGAATGCGAATCGTATGGCGCCCGTCGATCGGGTTCCCGTCGAGGTCGAGGAGGAGACCCTCCTGCGCGAACTCATTCGGAAGCGCGCTGGCGACGCCGGCGCTGCCCAGGATGGCTGCCAACGCGAGCGCCGCGCAGCCGGAAATGCGACTCCAGTTCATCGTGTCCCTCCCTCGTTTGAAGCGCGCGCTCACTCTGCGACCGAGCAGGCCTCGCCGAGTCCGGCAAGCCGCTCACGCTGGTCTGGATTGGCGACCAGGACACAGTTGTCCCGGTTGTTGGGCACACCGTCGAGGTCCTGGTCCCGCAGACACGGGTCGTCGGCGCCCTGGCCGGGATTCGGCGCGACCACGCACCGGTCCATGCCGTTCGGCACCCCGTCCCCGTCCGCATCGGCCTCGACGAGGTCGACGCACGGCAGGTTCTCGGGCGCCGAAGGCCACATCAAACAACGGTCCATCAGGTCCCGGATGCCATCGCCGTCGAAGTCCGCGATCTGTCGGGCCTCACACGGGTCACCGATGCTGTCACCGTCCGCGTCCTCCTGGCCCGGGTTCGCGATCCCAACACAGTTGTCACGCTCGTCGATGATGGCATCCTGGTCCGCGTCGACCTCGATGGAGCAGGCCAGAACGAAGAGCTGGTCGACGCGCGTCTGGTCTGGATTTCGAGCCAGGGGGCAATTGTCGACGTCGTCGGCCAGCCCGTCGCCGTCCGAGTCGAATCGGCAGGGGTCCTGCGAGTCCTGGCCCGGATTCGCGGAGTAGGGGCACACGTCGGCGTCGTTGGCCACACCGTCCCCGTCACTGTCCCCGGCGCCGAGCGCTCCACAGTCGAAGACCAGGGAGCCACCGCCCGGCTCGATGACGGCCGGCCATCGACAGGCATCGCGGAAGTTGGGGATTCGGTCGCCGTCGTCGTCGAGATAGCGACCCTGACACAGGTCCCCGAGGCCGTTGGCGTCCAGATCGAACTGGTCGGGGTTGGGGAGCAGGATGCAGTTGTCCGCGTCGTCGGAGACGCCGTCCCCATCGGAGTCCTCGGCGGGCGGATCGATGGGCCCTCCGGCCTCACACGCGTCGCCGACGCCGTCTCCATCGGCGTCGGCCTGGTCCGGATTGGAGAACTCCACACAGTTGTCGCAGGCGTCCCCGTAACCATCCCCGTCGGAGTCGGTCAGTTCGAAGACCGGTACCTCCGGGCAAACGTCGATGGCATCCGGAAGGCCGTCCCCGTCCTCATCTCCGGGTCCGGCCTGGCAAGCATCGCCGAGGCCGCTGAGATCGGCGTCGCCCTGGTCGGGGTTGGGTACGTCGGGGCAATTGTCCACGCCGTCTGGCGTGCCGTCGCCGTCCCGATCCCCCGGCAGTGCGTCCTCGCACGCATCCCCGACTCCATCGCCATCGGCATCGGCCTGGTCGGCGTCCGCCTGCTCCGGACACACGTCGCAGGCATCACCGAGACCATCGCTGTCCGAGTCGAGCTGGTCACGATTCGCGGCGTCTGGACAGTTGTCGTCTTCGTCCAGTCGTCCATCCCCATCGTCGTCCGCGCCGAGGGGCGTTCCATCACACAGGTCGCCGGTGCCGTCGCGGTCCGTGTCGAGCTGGTCTTCGTTCGGCACCAGGGGGCAATTGTCGTCCGCATCGAGGCGGCCGTCGGCGTCCGTGTCCACGGGCGGCGCGACGTCGCATGCGTCCCCGAG
>JBMOFP010000267.1:0-6935 GCA_049318805.1 Bradymonadia bacterium | reverse complement strand
CTACGACGCCAGCCGCAAGCTGATCTTGAAGGGCGTCGACGGGGTCGTTTTTGTAGCCGACTCCCAGGCCGAGCGCATGGACGCGAACCTCGAGAGCCTCGAGAACCTGAGGACGAACCTCAAGGAGCAGGGCTACGAGCTCGACAACCTCCCGTACGTCGTTCAGTACAACAAACGCGACCTGCCCAACGCCGTCGAGCTCGGGTACCTCAAGCGGTACATCAACCCGACGAGCGTTCCGGACTACGAGGGTGTGGCGACCACGGGCGTCGGGGTCTTCGATACATTGAAGGCCGTGGCCAAGCAGGTCCTCATCGAGCTCAAGCGGGGCCGTTGATCGCTCTGCCCGAGGCCCGCGGGGTCCGGGGTCACCTGAAGTACACCTGGGCGCTCGTGAAGTGGTTCGCCGACTGGCGCGGACGCATTCGCGCCGCGGATGAAGCGCTTCGTGAAGCCGTGGACGCCCGTGACGCCGCGCTCGTCGCCCTCGGCGAGGCCGCCGCTCGGCCAGGCGCCTGCGACGTACCCGAGGTGGAGCGTTTCGCCGTCACGGCCGAGGCCCTGCGCGGTCAGGCCCGGGTGGCCGAAGAGCGGGCACTCACGTTGGCCTCCGTCGTGGATCGCTCCGAGGCCGACATGCGCGCGGAGCTCGAGGGTCTCGATGCCCAGCTCGACGCCGCTCGCCGCGCGTTGCAGACCGAGGAGGTCGCCGTCGCCGAGCATCGTCGGCGCGCCGAGGAGACCCAGCGTCGCCTCACGGCCCTCGAGGGCAAACGTGCGGCCGAGCACACGGCCGAGCTCGACCAACTGCGTGCCGGATTGCGTGGGCTCGCGGTGGAGTCGGCCCCCGTTCAGGCACGGGCGGAGGCCGCGCGTCGGCGCATCGCGGCGCTGCTCGAAGAGCGCGCGCTCACGCAACATGCCCGCGCCGTCCACCTGGACGCGGTCCGCCGAGAGCGTGAAGGGGCGGTGCGGGACACGGCGCAGTTGCTCGACCGGCGGCGCGCCGCGCTCGCCGACCTGGGGCGGGAGGTCCTGCGCATGGCCCTGCGGGCGCCCGCGCTCACCGAGGCCATGGCGCTCGCGGTGGCGCGCACCCAGGCGTGCGAAGTGCTCCGCGACGGACGCCGCGGGGTCCTGCTGGAGCGCTCTGGGGTCGACCTGGTGCCCGCGCTGCGGAGCCTCGCGGTGCTGGGCGGCCTGCTCCTCGGGCTCATCCTGCTGTGGGTCATCTGATGACCAGGCCATGAATTCGACGCGCTCGGGTGGCGCTGCTAGCGTGCTCTCATGCTGAGAGAGACGAAGGTCCGGCAGCTGCTGGATGCTGCGGAACAAAGCGCCCGCGCGGGACATCGGCGTCGTGCGACGTTCTTCTACCGGCGCATCGTCGCCGTCACGCAGCCCACGGATTGGGAGCACGAGCTCGCCCACGCGCGCCTGGGCGCGCTGCACCTCGCGCAGGGTCAAGCCGCGCTCGCCGTGGCGCACCTCGGGCGTGCGCGCGCCCTGAGCCCCGAAGAGCCGACCTATGCCCTGTCCGTCGGTCAGGCGCAGTTCGCCCTGGGGCACACCGACGCCGCGCGCTCGCCCCTCTTCGACGCGCTCGCCTCCGGTCCGTGTCGCGCCGAGGCCCTGCGCCTGCTCGTCGAGTCCGCTGAAGCCTCGGGCGATCGCGAGGCCGCCAGAGCGCTCGCCCGCATCGCGGCTCGAGAGTCCCCGACCGCGCCCTGGGCGCGGGTGCTCGCGCGCGACTACGCCGACGCCTGACCTCAGGAACCGGGCGAGGCGGCGCCCCGCGCGGCGATCGCAACGATGTGTCGACCGTGCTCTCCGAGCGCCGAGCGCAACGCCGCGTGGGCCGAGTGCACCGTCGCTTCGGCCGAGAGCGCACCGTTCTCCGGGAAGCAGCTCACCCCGGCGCTGGCGCTGAGCTGCAGGCGCTCCTCGCCGTGCTTGAACACGTGGCGTCCGAAGCGCTGCAACGTGCGCTCCGCATGGGAGTAGGCTCCGCGCTCCGGAGTGCTCGGCATCACGAGCACCAGCGTCGACTCGTCCAGGCGCCCGGCCTGGTCCGCGTCACGCGCCTCCTCGTTGATGCTCGCCGCAAGGCGCCCCATGGCCTGCTCGTGGAGCGGCTGTCCGTATCGGTTGGTGAGGCGCTGCGGGTGGTCGAGGGCGTAGACCACGACCGCATAGTGCCCCGAGTACCGATCCGCCGCGGCGTGTGTGTGACCGAGCTGCCGCTCGATCTGCGCGCGGGTGTAGAGTCCCAGCGACTCGTCGACCCCGACGCCCGAGGGCGTCGACTGCGCCACGAGGAGCGACTGTCGTAGGCGGTCCCGCCCGATGGCGCCGGCGACGAGCGCGCAGGTCCGGTCGAGCACGGACACCGCGGCCGTGTCCGGTGGACCGGCGAAAAAGGCGTGCACGAGCCCCACCACGTGCCGATCGAGCGCGACGGGAATCGACAGGGCGACCCGCAGCCCGGCCTGCCGGGCAACACTCGTCAGCGAGAGGGTGCGCGTGTCCTGGTCGACGTCGGGCACGAGCACCGGCTCGACCCGCTTGACCGCATCGCGCAGATCGCCCGGGAGTTGGGCGAGGGGTTTGCGCTCCCGGGGCGGGAAGCGCTTGACGTACTCGACAGGCAGACCCCACGCGCCCAGCAGCTCCGCTTCTCCATGGGCGAGGTCGACGGCGTGCAGCGCCAGGGCGCGTGCCCCACCGAGCAGGGCCAGCTTACCGCACAGCTCTCCGGCGCCGCCGTCGAAGGGGGCCTCCCGAGACAGGCGCACACCGACCGCGAGCACGAGCTCCAACGCTTGGGCTGCCGCTTGAATCGTCGGACTCCTTCGGGCGAGTTCGTCTTCGGGGACCATGATAGGGGACGACCTTGACGGTCCGAAGAAAACAGCCGGATACTGGCGCCGTTGTCTCTGGCTAAGCCGTAAGTCTCCGGGTTTACTCAGTTTTCCTTCTGGGGGGTCGTTGCTGCTGACCTGCAACGCGTGCGGCGCCCGCGTCGACGTCGTCGCGCGCCACGGGCTCAGCGGCACCCTGTGCCCGGAATGCAACGAGGTCATCGCGACCGGCAAGACCCCGGCGCCCGAGCCCCAGAAGCCCGTGGCGCGGCCCGCGCGAGCGCCCCGGATCGAGTCCCGCGCGGAGTGCCGGGCCTGCGGCGGACCACGCGACCGCGACGCACGTCGGTGCGGGAGCTGTCGCGAGTCCTGGCTGTATCGGGTCGGCGCGCTCGGCTTCGACACCCCCCGGGCGCGGGGGAGCCTCGTCGAGTGGATCGTGCACCGCGACCCGCGGGCCCCGAAGGCCGAGAAGCTCGACGCTCGCTTCGCCCGACTCCCGGCGATCATCCTCGGCGGTCTCACCGAGAATCAGGCGCTGCGTGCCCGTCACGAGCTCGAGAACGTCGGGGTGCAGGTCGCCCTCGAAGAGGACGACGCGGCGCCGCCCATGCCGTCGCTGGGCGGGTCGCGTGTGGGCGTGTGGGCGTTCTTCGCCGTGCCTGCGACCCTGCTCTTTGCCGGCGGCCTCTGGCTGATGTGGGACACGGAGCAGCAGGTCGGACGTCGACGAGCGGCGCCCGCGAGCACGGCGCCTTCCTTGGTCCCCGCGAAGACCGGCGCCGACGCCCCGTCCGACGTGCTCGGCGGCCTCGTCGAGGTGCGCCTGGGGGCCCGCGTCGGCGTGGGCTTCGTGGTCGACCGCGACGGGTGGGTCGTGGCGCCCCTCGCCTTCCTCGACGGCGTGGGCGGCGCGACGATGCGGGTCGCGGGTCACGACCTTCGCGCGACCCTGTCTCGGCGGGACGACACCGCCGGCCTCGGGCTCTTCAAGGTGCCGATGGTGCTGCCCTATGCGCTCGGTCTCGGCGACCTGACCACCGTGGGCGCCTCCGACGCGACGTATGTGGGGCGTCTCTCGAGCGGGGTGCCGGAGCTTCGGCCTGCGACCGTGCTTCGACCCGATGCCCGCCGCGGCGACCTGCTCGTCGTGGCGCTGGAGCGGACCGCGGCGCTGCTCGGGGACGACGTGCTCGGCGCGCCCCTCTTCAACCCCGCCGGTCTCGTCGTCGCGGTGCGCACCGCGCCTGCGGGCCTTTCCCTCGACCCCCCCACCGAGGCGCGGGTCGTTCACGCGTGGCCCGTGAACCTGCTCGTCGAGGGTCCACAGGCGCTGCTCACGGAGATCCGCGCGCCGCGCGCGTCGACCCCGAAGCTCCTGGAGTGGCAGGCGCGCGTTCGCGCCGACGCGCGCGCGGAACACCCCGAGCTGCACGCGGCGCTCGAGAGCGCGCTGCTCCTCGAGGGGGCGTGTGAGGTCCAACGCTGCCGAGTGCGCCTCGGGGTCCCGCTGCGGGGGGCGATGCGCGTCGACGCGTCCGCCCCGGTCGAGTTGACGTTCCTCACCCCCGACCAGGACGTCGACGACCGGAACCCACGTTTCGGGCGTGAGCTCGTCCAGATCGAGGCCGCCGCGTTCAAGGACACCCCCTTCCCGGACGCGACGATGCTCTCGCAGCTCTCCCTCGGCGCGCGGCGTTCCTGGGCGAGCGGCGAGGTCGACGGCCTGCGGCTCGTGGTCGCGGAGCTCACCGTGGCCCGGCCGACCGCGACCCGCGCGCGCACGTTCCGCATCGGCGCGAGCGGCCTCGGCGGGCGACGCGCCACCGGCTTGCTCATCGACCTCGAGGCGCCGCCCGTCGGCGACGCGCTGGCCGCGTCGAGCGCGCCCCCGACCCCGCCGGTGGGCGAGCCTCGGCTCACGGCTTTCGGACCCTTCACGGGCGCGGAGTGGCAGGGTCGATTTCGGAACCTCGCCGGCGAGCTCCGCAAACAGATCGAGAAGGTGCGCGGGCTCGAGGCCCGGAAGTCCGCGGGCGAGAGCGGCGCAGACGCCTTGCTTCTGCTGGAGCTCCAACAGCTCGAGCGCCTACGGACACGCCACGCCGAGCTCGATCGCGACGCCTCGACGTTTCGGGTCCCCGACGAGCTCCGACGCTGACACGGTCGGCCCTCTCGACCCGAACTCGCCGCACAATTCGTTCAAGCGACGTGCGATCCGGTCGATGTTCGAGATGCAAGGCGCATGGACGCGCCGACATCGGAGGCAGTCGTCATGATCCCACAGCTCGGCTACGCGAAGGTGGTCGCGAATGCGCCCAGCCGCACGCTGGTCGGCGCGGAGGATCGGGCACGCAGCGTACAGCCCCGACCCGGAGCAGACCGCAGTGATACGACCCCGATCGCCCGCACCCAGGGCGACTCGGTGGTCGTCGGTGGCTTCGGGCTCGATCTGGCGTATGCGCGCCAGGTCACCCGCATCGACCGTCAAGGTCAGTCGCGTGTGCTCTCGGAGCAGCACGAGCGGCTCAGCCTGGAGTTCGACTTCGCCACGCGGGCGCTGCCCCGCGATGCGTCGGGTGAGGTGAACCTGGAGGCCCTGGCGAACTCCGAGGAGCGGCAGGGACTCGCCGCGGCCCTCGAGGCGCTGGCCGACACCGGCCTGAAGGACCCGGGGGCGTTGGCGAAGTTCGTGCAGTCCGTGGACGTGCTCTTCTCGGAGTACGAGCGAGACCTCGGCCTCAGCGCCGGCGAGCTCGACGACGCGCGCCGCGGGTTCGTGGACGAGGTGAAGAGCTTCTTCGCGCGGGTCGAGGACAGCGAGCTGGTGCCGCCGCCGGCCGGGCTGCGCCCCGACGGCTTCGAGTCGCTCGGGGCGGCGCTGGAGGGCCTGCGCGCGCGTGTCGAGGAGCGCCGCCAAGACGTGCTCGTGGCCGCGGGCGATCTGAGCAAGGTTCTGGCGGAGCGCAGTGCGTCGGCGCGGGCGTCCGGTGAAGGGCCCGCGCTCGAGTCCCTGGGTCGATTCCTCGACGCCCTCCAGGACGCGACCGCGAAGCGCAGCACACGCGAGCTGCGGGACGGCGCCCGGCAGCGCTTGCTCACGCCCGACGGTGAGCAACCCGAGCGGGTCACCCCGCGGGCGCCCGACGCGGCGGCCCAGGCGCGGGGGCGCGGCTTCCTCGAGACGATCGCCCGCCTCGCCTGACCCAGTCCGCGTGACCCGACGAAGCCCGCCCTCTCGGCGGGTTTTTTTCGTTTCGAGGCGCCGTCTCTTGCGTCGGATCCCGGGCCTTCGTTTGAATGCGGGCGAGGTCGTTCGCGTCCATCCGGAGTGCGGGGGGTGTCAGCGATAAAGCTTGACAAGCCGGCGAGATGAAACCAAGTTACCGCCCCGAAATCCGGGGTAGTCCAAACAAACGACGACCGCGTAAAGCGGTCGCCCGCTCGGTCCCGAGCAAAGCACCCATTTGGGGAGGAGTCGGAAATGAAGTTCGAGAAGAAGCTGGTCGCGATGTGCGCCGTTTTCGCCATGGGCATGGCCGCCTGCGAAGTCGATGATGAAGAAGGCACCGGCGACGCCGGCGCCGGCGGCGCGCCGATCGGCGGCGCGGCCGGCGGCGAGCCCCCCCCGGTCGGTGGCGAGGCGCCCCCCACCGCGCCCCCCGAGCCGAAGTTCGACTTCTCGCTCGAGGGCACCACGCTCACGCTGAACATCTTCGAGGGCGCTGACCTCGGCGCGTTCCACTTCGGCCTTGCCGAGACCGGCGCCGACAACGGCTGGTACGGCGAAGACTGCATCCCCGGGATCAAGAACGACCTGGACGTCTGCCACCCCGTCGCCGCCGACGGCACGCTCACGCTCACGGACGTCGCCACGGTGCCCGAGGTGGTGGCCGGCTCGAAGACGCTGATCGACGCGAGCTTCGCGTCGAAGCTGACGTACGTCGTTGTTCTCGACAAGGACTCCGACGAGCCCCGCTGCTGGACGTGGGGCCAGAGCACCGCGTACTACACGGCCCCCCCGCTGCGCTGCTCCGCCGCGGAGCCCGAGGCGGCCCCCGAGGCCCCCGCCGG
>JBMOFP010000266.1:0-7010 GCA_049318805.1 Bradymonadia bacterium | reverse complement strand
CGGCGGAGCAGTCGTCGTCGGCCTGACAGACCTCCTGGCAGAAGAACGCCTCGATGCCTGGCGCGCCGCCTGCGCCGCCTGCGCCGCCGCTGCCGCCGCTGCCGCCGGTGCCGCCGCTCGCAGAAGTGCCTCCGGTGGACTGGCCGTCAGCGCCTCCCGTGGCTGAACCGCCGGAAGCGCCGCCCGCGCCGACCTGCCCGCCGCCGCCCGCGCCAGAACCGCCCGAAGCGCCGCCCGCGCCGATCTGGCCGCCGCCGCCCGCGTCCGTTCGACCCGACGGTTCGGCGTCTGCCGTGGCGTCGTCCCCACACGCGGCCGCACTGAACGTGAGCGCGGCAAACCACAGATTCTTCGTGTTCATCGACTTCCCCCCTCGTCAGGACACCGGCGCCACGGAATGGCCCCGAGGCGGCGGGAGGGTACCACGCCCAAAGCGCGGTGGCGGCGCACCCTCAGACGGCCTGACGTCCACCCGAACGTCCACGCAGCGTCGCCGGCGAGGGCGGGCGCAGCGCGTTTATGAGTGCGGCGGCGTGAAGAACAGCGGCGCGTCCGGGCCGAGGTCGGCGCCGGTGAGGTACCAGAGCAGCAAGAACCCGGTCCACGCCACGAAGAGCACCACGGAGTAGGGCAACATCAGCGCCATCAGGCTCCCGAGGCCGGCGTTGCGCTGATACTTCTGCAGCACGACGAGGATGATGAGCAGGTAGCTGTTCAGCGGCGTGATGATGTTCACCACGCTGTCGCCGATGCGGTAGGCCGCGGTCGTGAGCTCCGGGCTGATGCCGACCATCATGAACATCGGGATGAAGATGGGCGCCATGACCCCGAACTTGCTGAGCATGCCGCTCAGAGCGAAGTCCCCGAGCACGACGACGAGCACAAAGAGCGTGACGAGGACCGGCACGGGCAGGTCGGCGGAGACGAGCAGCGAGCCGCCGGAGTAGGCGAGGATCTGGTCGAGCCGTGTGTACGCGAAGTAGTTCACGAACTGGCCCATGAAAAACGCGATGGCCAGCACCGGCACGATGGAGCGGATGCCGTGGTACAGGCCCTCGATGAAGTCGGCCTGGGTCCGCAGTGTGCCCGTCACCCGGCCGTAGACCATGCCGGGGATGAGAAACGCGAAGAAGATGATGGGCACGATCACGTGGGACCAGCGGTCGCCCGGAGACTCGGAGAGCCGCCCGCGCGTAGGGCGTTCGACGACGGTGAGGGGCTGCTTCGAGAGGATGTCGTGCTTCGGCACCTCGGCCTCGGTGTTGGGCGGCAGCAGGTCGACGGGGTGCTGCACGATGACCCGGCCGTCCGCCAGCGAGGGCTGGCCGACCCCGTGCAGCGGGAGGCCCGGCACGAAGATGAGGGTCGCAAAGAGGCCCAGGACCGCAACCCCGGCGGCGACGGCGTAGATGAGGCCGCGGCGTTCGACGGGCGTCAGGGCCATCTCGGTGAGCGGGGCGGAGAGGTCCGCCGACACGGCGTCGGGCTCGGCGGCGCGCTCGGCCCGTTGCCGAAGGAGACGTGGCTCGACCAAGAGGTCGGTGACCAACCACCCGAAGACCATCACGACCAACGCGGACGCGGCCTTGAAGTACGCGTTGTGCAGGATCGTGACCGTGTAGAAGGGGTCGATGATGCGCGCGGCGTCCTGCGCGAAGCCCGTGAGCGCGCCGTCCCCCCCCGTCGGGAAGAAGCCGCCGCCGAAGCCGCCGGCCACACCCGCGAAGGCCGCCGCGAGCCCGGCGACGGGATGTCGTCCCACTGCGAGATAGAGCGCGGCGGCAAGGGGCGGCAGGATGATGTAACCCGCGTCGCTGGCGACCGACGCGTTCGCGCCGATGAGCACGATCACGGGCGTGAGGAACCGCTTCGGCGTGACGAACGCGAGTGCGCGCATGAGCGCGCCGAAGAAGCCGAACTTCTCCGCGAGGCCAATGCCGAGCATGGCGACGAAGATGAGCCCCAGCGCCGGCAAGGCCGTGAAGTTGCGGAGCATCGACGACAGCGCCCAGTACACGCCGTCGGCCGTGAGTAGGCTGCGGGGCTCGATGGGCGCGCCAGTCTTCTCGAGCACGATCTCGGGCTTGCCCGAGGCGGAGAGCTGCACGACCTTCTGCACCGCGCCCGTCGCGTCGACCTGGTCGACGAGCACCGGCTTCGGCGTAACCGGCTGCACACTCCATCCGGCCAAATCCCCCACCGCCGCGACGACGATCACGACCGCGGCGAGGATGACGAAGATGAGCGCGGGCTCCGGGAGCTTGTTGCCAAGGCGCTCGATGCGGTCGAGGAGATTCCCCCGGTTTGCGCTGCTCATGGGGGCGGCACCCCGAGCTTCTTCGCGAGGTCGGTCTTATCGACGGCCTTGCTCATGGCTTCCTCCTGCGCAACTTTGCCGGTGGTGACGAGCCGCGCGAGCTCGTCGTTGAGGAGCTGGTTGCCGAGCCCGCGGCCCATGCTCATGGTGGACGCAAGCTGGAACGTCTTGCCCTCGCGGATCAGGTTCGACACCGCCGCGGTGACCACGAGCACCTCGAGGGCGGCGACGCGTCCGCCTCCGGTCCGGCGGCACAGCGTCTGGGCCACGACGCCCTTCAGCGTCTCGGCGAGTGTGGCGCGGATTTGAGCCTGCTGGTCGGCGGGGAAGACGTTGATGATGCGGTCGACGGTGGAGGCCGCCGTCGAGGTGTGCAGTGTGCCGAAGACCAGGTGGCCGGTATTCGCCGTCTCGAGGGCGAGCGAGATGGTCTCGAGGTCACGCATCTCGCCGACGAGCACGATGTCCGGGTCCTCACGGAGCGCGGCCTTCAGCGCGCGCGCGAAGCTGCGGGTGTGGGGGCCGACCTCGCGCTGGTTGACCAGCGAGAGCTGCGACGGGTGCACGAACTCGATGGGGTCCTCGAGCGTGATGATGTGGGCGCGGCGGCGACGATTGATGGCGTCCACCATGGCCGCGAGCGTGGTCGACTTGCCGCTCCCCGTGGGTCCGGTGACGAGGACCAGCCCCTTCGGCAGGTCGCTCAGCGTCTTGACTGCGGGGGGCAGGCCGAGCTGCTCGAAGGTGAGGATCTTCGCGGGGATCTGACGCAGCACCGCGCCGACGCCGTGGTGGTCTCGGAATACGTTCACCCGAAAGCGCGCCAGGTCCGCCAGCGCGTAGGCGAAGTCGACGTCGTCCGACGCGAGCCACGTGGCCCGCTGGGTCTCGTTCATTACAGGTTCGAGGAGCGTGTAGACCTCTTCCGAACGCAGCGCCGCCTGGTCGGGCAGCTCGCGCAGCTCGCCGTCGATGCGCCATCGTGGGCGATGACGCGCGGAAAGGTGCAGGTCCGAGGCGCCCTCGGCGACGACCCGTCGGAGCAGCGCGTCGAGGCGGGGTGAGGTCGGCGGTGCGATGGTGGGTTCGGCCACGAGGGGGCCCGAAACCCTGGGCTCCAGGCGCTCGAGCGCTTCTTCGAAGAACGCGACGCTCAACCGCACGGTGCGCAGCTCCATGCCGGGCAGGAGTTGCCGTGCGGCCTGCGCGGTCTGGGGCGCGAGGTCGTCCACGCAGCCCAGCGTGAGCTGATTGCCGTCGGTCGAGAGGGGCAGGACACGATGGTGGCGAACGAAAGCGACCGGGAGTAGACCGGCGACCTCGGGGGACGGAGGCGCGAAGGTCGCGACCTCGGCCATGGGTTGAGCCCGCGACGCACCGCGCAAGCGCTCGGCGAGCGCGCGGCAGATGGCTTGCCCGAAGCCCGGCAGCTTCTCGAAGAGCTGGCGAAAGACCTCGGCGCCGAAACGAACGACCACCGTGCGCTCCAGGGCGAGCACGTCGGCGGTGCGCGGGCTGTTCAGCAGCAGGCCCATCTCGCCCACGGCGTCGTGCACGCCGAGCTGAGAGACCTCGCGCGGGGTGCCATCGGCCCCATCCACGCAGACCGAACACAGGCCGCTCACGACCACGTCGAAGCCCTCCGAGACTTCTCCCGTGCGCATCAGCGCCTCGCCGGCCTCGAACTGCACCAGGACCGCCGCCCCGGCGACCCGCGCGACCTGTTCGGGCGTCAGGCCGGCGAAGAGCGGACACGCGGCCAGCGCGGGCACGACCCGAGCGAGGCGCTCGCCATCGAGCGGTATCGACCTCACGACTGCGCGCCGTCGTCCGGGGTCATCGGCTGGAGCGGCGGATCACGATAGGTGATGTACGTCCAGCGGCCGCGCAGCTCGAATGTGTCGTGCGCAGTGTCATGGTGCTCCTCGAGGTGCTCCGACACGACGTGCGCGTGCTGGAGTCCGGTCGCGTCGAGACGCTGCTCGATGCGGTGCTCCGCCGTGGCCTGGAGCTCGACGAGCGCGGCGGCCCACAGGCTCTCGCGGTCGTCGTGTTTCATGGAGATCGGCGTCGACCGGGCCTCGACCTCTTCCTCGCCTTCAGGCGCCAGGTCGAGGGGGGGCAGCGTGCGGTACCAGGAGATGCGACGGGGCTCGGTCATCCACTCAGTGTGCCTGCGGCGCATCCAGCCACGCCAGCAGGTCGTGGGTGGCTTCCGGGGCCGGCGGGCGCTGCGGCCAGTTGAAGAATGCGTGGGGCGCGCCCTCGTAGATGCGCAGCGTGGTCGGCAGCCCCGCCGCCTGACGGCGTTGAGCGTACCGGTGGGCGTCGGAGACGGGGATGAGGGTGTCGGCGGTGCCATGGAGGAGCAGGACCGGCATCGGCAGGTCCGGCCCGTGCGCCGGCGAAAGGGCCTGGCGGGTCGCGGGATCGGTCCCCGCGGCGAGGCGAGACAAGAGACCGCCCGCTCCGCCCCGCAGCGAGTCGAAATCGTACAGGGAAAAGACGCTCACGACCTTGTAGGGCAGGGGGTCGAGGCGCGGCGCCGCGAGCAGCGCCAGGCACCCGCCCGCGCTGAGGCCGCCCAGCGCAATGCGGTTCGGATCGAGAGCGAAACGCGGCCCCTGGTCGCGCCACCACCCCATCGCCAGCGTTGTGTCGTGCAGCGCGGCCTCGACCCCGCCGCCCCGCAGGAGCAGGCGGTAGTCGAAGGTCATCACCGCCCAGCCGGCGCGTCGACACGCCGTCGAGAGCAGGCGCATCGGCTTCATCGCGCGCGACCCTACGGCGAAGCCGCCCCCATGCACCCACACGATCGAAGGGTGTGGACCTGGGCCGTCGGGCAAGTAGACATCGGCCACCGGTGGGCGCCCAGCGCGGCCCCTGGCCTCGGCATAGGGCAACGCAGCGTGCGTCGGCGCGTCCACGCCGCGCACCGGGCCCGTCATGCTCCACAGGGACTGCAAACCTCCGAGGACCCGTCTCATCGCCGCCGCGCGCTCCGTTCTCGATGCACGCGCCGGACGATGCGCCGCCGTGGCGCCGGGGCGCAAACTTCCGACGGCTCAGCCCGGGACACGCGGCTTGGGGATCTGCAGGTCCGGCTCATCGTGCAGAAAACGCACGTTCAGCGTGCCGGGGAGCGCGACCTCGGGCGGGGACTGCGCGGCCGCCGCGGCCAGCGACGCCGTGCTCTCGGGTGTGAGATGCAGGGCGGCGGCGAGCTCGGTCCCCAGCGCCGCGGCGTTGCCCGCGGCCACCTCGAAGCGCAGGCAGATCGCCAGGTTCCCGAACTGCTCGAAGTCGAGGATCCACGCGCCGACCCGCGAGAACGCGTCTCGCACGGCGTCGGTCGCCGCGTGTCGCTCCGATGCCGTGAAGGCCTCGAGGCGAAGGGGTGTGGCGTTGGGGGGCTGTGACATGGGCTCGCCTCGCTGGAATGCCCTGTGTATTTCACGGCGTTGCCCACCGTCACCAACGACCTGCGAGGCGTCCGTGGAACTCTACGAGCGTTTGACCGACTGGTACCTCCTCCTCGACCCGCGCGATGAGCACGCCGACGAGGGGGCCTACTTCTCCGAGGTCTTCCGAGCCGCGCTGGGTGCGGGCGGCGGCAACCTCCTCGAGCTCGGGTCCGGCGCCGGGAACAACGCGTACTTCGTAAAGGCGCACTTCGCATGCACCCTCGTCGACCCCTCGTCGCAGATGCGGGCACTGTCGCGCGCACAGAACCCCGGGTGTGAGCATGTGGACGGCGACATGCGGACCGTCCGACTCGACCGGACCTTCGACGCGGTGTTCGTGCACGACGCGATCGTCTACATGCGCACCGAGGCGGAGGTGCGTGCGTGCGCCGACACGGCCTTCGCCCACCTGCGTCCCGGTGGCGTGGCTGTGTTCGCCCCGGATTGCACACGCGAGTCCTTTCGAGACAGCACCGAGATCGACGAGCAAGACGACGAAGACGGCCGCTCGATGCGCTGCATGGCGTGGAGTTGGGACCCCAACCCCGACGACACGACCTACACGGTCGACTATGTCTTCATGCTGCGCGACGCGAGCGGCCTGCGGGTCGTGCACGACCGCCACCTCGAGGGCCTGTTCGACGACGCGACGTGGGCGCGGACCCTCGAAGCCGCCGGCTTCCAGGTCGAGCGTCTGAATCGCCCGCTCGAAGAGGGCGAGCCCTCGCTCTACACCTCGACCGTGTACCTGGGCCGTAGGCCGACGATCTAGTACCTCGGGCCTGAGCGGCGAACCACCGGCTTGACCCAGACATCAGAAGTGGTCCATTATTTGGACCATGTTCGCCATCCCGGTCAGCGAAGCGAAGGTCCAGATCCTGGAACTCATCCGGCGAGCCGAAGCCGGGGAAGAGGTCGTTCTGACCCGCCACGGGAAACCGGTCGCCCGGTTGTCGGCCATCGCCGCGCGACATTCCGCCTCGGAGCGGCTGCAGCTCATGCACGCGCTCCAGCTGTCCGCGCGACAGAACGCGAGCCCGGGCCCCTCCGCGGCGCGCAGCCAGGACTTCCTGTATGACGACGACGGCTTGCCGAGGTGATCGTCGTCGATACCTCGGCGCTCATGGCGATCCTGCTGGCCGAAGACGGCGCCGAGTCCTGCGCCGAAGTCATAGCCCAGGCCACCGGCCTCCAGATGTCTGGCGGCACAATGGCGGAATGCATGGTGG
>JBMOFP010000265.1:0-7016 GCA_049318805.1 Bradymonadia bacterium | reverse complement strand
GAACCGCCACGGCCGGGTGAGCGCGAAGGGGGGGGCGGATGATCGACGGACAGACGACGCGAACGGGCGCCATCGGCGGCACCCACCGCACGGAGGCGTACTTGCCCCTGGAGTTCGCCAAGCTCCGCGCGGACGAGGACATTCCCTTCGACCTTTTCGTGAAGCACGGCGACCAGTTCGTGCTCTTTCGCAAGGCGCACCTGCCGCTGACGCTCGATGACCTGCGGAGCTTCAAGGCGCGGGGCGTGACTCAGTTCTTCGTCGACGGGCGCGCGAAGAAAACGCTGGCCCGCTACATGGAGCAAGAGCTCGCCGTCCGGCTGAAGGATCCGAACCTGCCGCTCGATGAGAAGGCCTCGTTCCTGATGGAGGCGAGCCGCATCATCATGGACGACCTGTTCACGCACCCCGAGTCACCGGACACGCTGCCGAGGGTCCGAACGCTCGTCGAGAACACGGTCGGCTTCATCGCGACCGGGCGCCAGGCGTTCCGGAGCGTCATCCGGCTGTGCACCCACGACTACTACACCTACACCCACACGCTGCACGTCGAGGTGTACAGCGTCGCGCTCGGCCTGCAGCTCGGCATGTCGCAGGCCTTCCTGCGCAAGCTGGGCGAGGGGGCGCTGCTCCACGACGTCGGCAAGGCGCTCGTGCCCCCGGAAATCCTCACGAAGCCCGGCCCGCTCACGCCCGAAGAGTGGCAGGTCATGAAGCAGCACCCGCAGCTCGGCATCGACCTGCTCGCCGCCCATGGTCCGCTCGACGAGGTGACGCGGTGGGCCATCATCGGGCACCACGAACGCATCGACGGCCGTGGTTACCCCTTCGGCCTGCAGAAGGACGAGGTCGCGCTGCCGGGTCGTATCGTCGCGCTGGCCGACATCTACGACGCGCTGACCACCAACCGCTCGTACCACGCGGCCGCGCGCTCCTTCGATGCGCTGAACATCATCAAGGAGCACATGCTGGGCGGGGTGGACGCGGAGCTCTTCAAGGAGCTCGTGATCCTCCTGGCGCGCAACGATCCGAACTGGTGAAAGCGACGGGTCGTCAGGGCGCCGTGTAGCCGGTGACCGTGGTGCCGGTGAGGGTCGTCACGAGGCAGACGCCGATCGCGTCGCAATCCCCGGGGAGGTCCGGGTCACACTCGACGCCCTGCCCGCCGACCACGCGTGCGTCGAGTCCGCCGAAGAGGTCGGCCACGTCGAGGACGGCGGGGCAGGCGCCCGGCGGCGCAACGCAGGTGCCCGGCGGGCCGGCGATGTCGGTGATGAGCGTGCAGAGCTCGCTGTCGACGCCGTCGCACGAGGCCTGGAGGTCGGCGAGCCACACCTGCAGGTCGGCCTCGCGCCAGTAGCCCTGGATGCGTGAGGGCGCGAGGTCGAAGCCGACCCCGGCCACGCCGACGTTCATCGTGCCCGCGAGGTCGGCGCCGGTCAGCGTGAGGGTGAACGGAATCGCGAGCGGAATGGTCAGCTCGAAGACCGGGGTGCGCCCGAGGTAGGCGCCCTGGTTGTCGGCGTCGCCCACGAAGCGCACCACGGGTGCGTTCCCGGGCCCGAGCTGCGCGCGGTCGATGAGGTAGCCGCCCCGCCCGTTCGGGCGACCGAACATGAGGGGCACCTCGATGGGGCCGCCCGTGTCGCCGAGCGTCTCGCCTTCGTCCCAGCCCACGGCCTGCGACAGGAGGAGGAGCTCGGTGTCGCCCGTGAGGGGATCGGCGTCGACGAGGTACCCGAAGTCGGCGCCCAGGAAGCCGAGGATGAAGCCCAGGCCGGTGCCGTTCGCGTCGCCGACGAGGTTGCAGCCCGCGGCGCGCGCCGCGCCGCGCCGACTGGGAATGTCGAGGCCGGTCAGGCGCGCTGCGGGTCCGAAGTCGTTCTGGGGCCCGAGGGGGCCGCACCGCGCGCAGGGCGGCACCGAGGGGGGCACGGCGGCGTCCACCTCGGGCGGCGGCTCCGCGGCGTCACGGTCCGGCGGGGGCTCCGCGGCGTCGCGGTCCGGCGGGGGCACGGCGGCGTCGACGCCCGGAGGGTCGACGCGGGCATCGGCGCCCGGAGGATCGACGCGGGCATCGGCGCCCGGAGGATCGACGCGGGCATCGGCGCCCGGGGGATCGACGCGGGCATCGGCGCCCGGGGGGTCGACGCGGGCGTCCGCGCCGGGGGGGTCGACGCGTGCGTCTGCGCCCGGGGGATCGACGCGGGCATCGGCGCCCGGGGGATCGACACGGGCGTCGGCGCCGGGCGGGTCGACGCGGGCGTCCGCGCCGGGCGGGTCGACGCGGGCGTCCGCGCCGGGCGGGTCGACCCGCCCGTCGACATCGACCTTGGCGTCTTCGTCGCGGCCCGCGTCGGCTTGGGCACCATCCGGGTCGTTCGGACCGGTGTCCTCGGCCGGGGACGGGCGACTCACCTCGTCGCCCTCCGGTGGGTCGACGGAAGGCACACAGACCTCGGCGCCGGCCTGCAGAACGCAGAGCTGGTTCTCGGGACAAGGGGCGTTGCACTCGGCCTTGCGGGCCGTGGACACCGTATCGTCGCAGGCCACGAATGCGCCCACGAGACTCACAAGCCAAAGGACATTCGGTCGCACGGCGCGCCGGGTCTCGGATTTCATCGCGTATCCCCCCCTCAGGCGCACACCATCGATCGGCCGTGCACTTCTACGCAAGAACGGATCTCCGGCGCCCGACCTTGACCCCCCTCGGTGGGGTGGATAGATCCGGGCCATGGATCGTGACGTCTGCCGGGGTCTCCTGCTGGCCACAGCGCTCGTCTCGGGTGCCTGCGAGGCCGAGACCTCGGTCGAGCTGGACCTGGAGAACGGCCGCGCCCTGCTCGCGCGCGGCGAGGCCGGTCCCGCGCTCGCGCACTTCGAACGCGCAAGGGCCGCCGCGCCCGAGCGCTTCGAGCCGGGGTGGAACCGCGCCTTGGCGCTGCTCGTCGCGGGGCAGGTCGAGGCCGGCTGGGCCGCCTTGGAAGCGCTGAGGGTCGATCGTCGTTTTGCGGGGGCTCAGGCCGAGGCGGTGCGCAGCTTCATGCTCGACACGGCTCGAGACCTCGCGGAGGCGCACCCCGCGGACGCGCAGGTGTGGGACCTCCGGCGCGCCGAGCTCGATCCGGACAGCGGCCTCGCGGACCGGGTGGCGACCGCGGTGGTGGCGCAGGCGAGGCTGGCGCCTGATCCCGCGGTCGCGACCACGCTCGCCGCTCTGCGTGTCCGCCCGTTGGGTCAAAAGGCTCTGCGTGACCTGGACGCGCTCGCCCGGTCCACGGCCGCGCCGGGCAGCGCCTCGCCCTCGCCGCGGGAGCGATTCGACGTGCGCGCGGCGCTCGGCCCCGACGGCCCCCGCGCAAGCCTCCGTCGCGCGGCGGTCGAGGTGGTGCTCGGCCCAACCGCGCTCTCGGCGGGGGACCGCGCGCGCGCCGAGGACGCAGTGCTGGTCGAGCGTTTCACCGTGGACCAGGGCCGCGTCTCCGGCCAGGTGACCTTCGACCGCGAGACCTGGAACCGGCGCACACCCGAGTCGAGGGCCGGCGGCCCCGCACGATGAACGAGCGCCCCGGCCGCCACCGGGCGGCGTTGGTGGCCAGCGGGCTCGTCGCGGTCGCGGTCGGCGTGGGGCTCCACGGTTTCCTGCGTGGTCCCCCCACACCCGAGTCGACGGCGCTCGACCCCCTGGACCGCGCGCGGTCATCGTTGTGGGCGCACGTGGAGTCCCTCGGGTACACGCCCGATGCCACCGAGGGCGCCGGCTTCGACGTGGATCCGGGGGCACCGGGCCTGACCTCGGCCCTGCACGGCCGTAGGTTCATCTTCGTGGCCCGCGCGGCGCGCAGCGCGCACGCCGATGTCTTCCTCCTCCATGCCTCCATCGCGCCGAACGGTGCGCCCGTCGCCCTCGGCGCCGTGGTCCCCCTTACGGAGACGCCCGACGCCGACGAGACCTGGCTCGCCGTCGAGGGCCCGCGGATCGCGTTCACGACCCGTTATGCCGGCCGCTACACCGGGGTCACGGTCCTCGAGCTGGACGCGGACATGCCGGACCCCGCGTTGGGTTGGAAGGGTGCCTTCGTCCGCGGGGTCTCGAACCTGTTGCAGTGGGGACGCGTGGCCGGCGTGAAGAGCGAACGCCTCTTGCTGGACCGGCCGACGAGCGACCTGCGTGTGCATTGGGATCCTACGGCGCCGGGGGTCCTCGTCGTCTCGCGGCCCTCGCCGGGCGCCCCCGGGACGTGGGAGGAGGGCCGCGTGGCGTGGGGGGCTCGCGGCGGCACCGGCGTGGCCTGGCTCCTCCCGGTGGAACGACCCCAGGCCGAGCGCTCGTGGCTCTCGTGGGCGGTCGACACGGCGCGCGGTGTCTCGTGGATCGGACCCGAGCGCATCTACGCGCTGGAGCGCGCGTTCTTCTCCTTGTCGGACGCCGTGCAGACGCTCATCGCCCGTCTCTCGGGCACACCGACGGTGCGCCCGGTCGCCGACCTCGAGCCGGTCGCCGCGGAGCCCGCGCCGAGCGTGGGTGGGGCGTCGGCGCCAGACCCTCTGGACCGCCCCCCGCCGGCCCTCGCGCCCCGCGTGCGTCCCGAGATGACCGACGAGGGTCGATGGCGTCCCGTGGCGTTTCGCCCGCGCGCGGCCGGCGCGCCACCGACCTTCTGGCGCACCACCTGGCGCGCCGATCCGGACCGCCCCGACGCGATCACCGAGCTGGTCTACATCGATCCCCGGCAGGTCCGCCTCGGGGTCGTCGGGGGCACGGAGCATCCCCGCTCGACGACGGGCGAGGTGGGCACGGGCGCCGTTCCGGTTCAGGTGCGGGAGCGCACCGTCGCGGCGTTCAACGGGGGCTTTCAGGCGATCCACGGCGGGTACGGCATGGTGGTCGAGGGCCGCGTGCTCTTGCCTCCGGTCGCCCAGGCCGCCACCGTGCAGATGTTCGAGGAGGGCCACGTCGGGCTGGGCACATGGCCGGCCGACACCCTCGACTCGGCCTTCGGGACCGCTTCCCTGCGGCAGAACCTGCCCCCGCTGATCGAGGACGGACGCTTCAATCCGCAGGGGGCGAAGCTCTGGGGCTTCGCGCTGAAGGGCGCGGACCCCGTCTACACGTGGCGCAGCGCGCTCGCCCGCACACGCCGCGGAGCGCTTCTCTATGGCGTGTGTGTGCGGTGCTCGGCCGAGGGCCTCGCCATCGCCCTCCTCGAAGCGGACGCGACGTACGCGGTCCACCTCGACATGAACATCTCGAACATCGGCTTCGAGTGGTGGCGTCCGACGCGGAGCGGCGCCGAGGGGCTCGAGCACAGGGCGCTCTTGCCCGAGATGTGGCGGGCCGACGAGCCTCGTTACATGGCGCCTCACCCGCGCGACTTCTTCTACCTGACGGAGCGGCCGTGGGCCCCGGCGCTGGCGCGCCCCCGGGCCCCGCGCTCCCCGGTGGAGGTGCAGGGCCTCAGGGGGCCGGGAGAGTGGCCGCCGCCGGTCTTTACGCTCTCGGGCACAGGCGGCGCGGAGGGCCCGGTCGCGCTCGCGTTCGACGCGGAACGATTCGAGGTGGTCCCCGAGGGCGCCCCCTTCGACTGCGCGCTGTCGCTGCACCGCGGCGCCGTCGGAGAAGGGCTTCCGGACTCGACCGCCGGAGATGCCCTCGCACCCGGGCTGGCGCGCCTCGAGGTCTCGTCGGTGCCGACCGACCCCTCACTGCGTCTCGGACTGCGGGGCCCCGACGCGCCTTTCAGCCCAGGGCCCGGGCACCTCTTCCAGCAGCTCCCCGCCCCGCGTCCGAGCACGGGCCGGCCGAGGTGGCTCCTCGGCGTCGACGCGGAGGGCTGGCTCTTTTTCGCCGGGGGCACACCGCGCATCGAAGAGGCCGGCGCGCTCCTCGAGCGTCTCGGGGCGGCGCTCGTCCTCGATCCCGCGCCGGTGGATGGAGGGCCCAGGCTCGAATGTGGCGCACACGCGGTGCTCGACGCGGCCGCCCCGCATCACGCCCATCGTCTGCTGCTGCGTCGTGTCTCCGGGTCCCGTCGCCCCTGGGTCGGCGGCCTGGACTGAGACTACATCGACGCCTGGAAGATCAGCGGGAACTCGACGGGGATCGGGTCGCCGTCGAACTCCGGGAAGACCCAGCGCTCGACGACTGAAACGAGGCACTGCTGCAGGACCGTGCCGTCGAAGCGCTTCTCGAGGCCGACGTCCCGCGGATGCCCGTTCCCGTGGATGCGGAAGCGCAAGGTCGCGCGTCCGTTCGCGAGGCTCTCGTCCCGCTTGAGCTGCCGCATGTAGCAGCCCTGGAGCGCCTTCTGATTGCGCTTGAGCACCGACGTGATCTCGGCCTGGCTCAAGGAGTCGGGCAAGTCGCCGCGGCTCGTGGCGACGCGACTCGCGGGCGCGCTCGGGGCGCTCGAGCCCCGGGCCGCGTCCAACCCCGCGAAGGCGCTCGGTTTCGCCGACTCGCTGGGCGGGGTGGGCGCGCGGGCGTCGTCGACCTTGCGGGCCGGTCGTGGCTCTTCGCGGCCCGTGGGCGGCGTAGGCTGTTTGACCGCGGCCACGGTCGCGGGCGCTGGGGTGCTCGCCAGGGCGGCGATGGCGGAAGGCGATACAGTGGCCGGGGTCGGCGTCACGGCGCTGGGCGGCGCGGACACCACCTCGGCCACGGTCGGCGGCGCCAGGGTCGGCGGGGTCTGCTGCGCGGCCACCGGATCGCCGCCGCCCGAGGGCGCCAGCGCGATGCCGAGCCCGACACCGCCGCCCACGAGCACGAGGCCCGCGGCGGCCATCCAGATCCACGGAGGCAGGCCGCGGGACTTCGCCGGGGCCACGACGACCTGCGGGCCCGTATGCACGGGCGGGAGCCCGAGGGCGGTCGCGCTGCCCGTGGTGCTTGCGGGCAGCGACGTGGGTACCGCGTGGAGTGTGTCGTCCACCGGCGGGCGAACGCGGGTCGGATCGGCCTCGAGGCCCACCGGCGCCGGCGCCGGCGCCGACGAGGCGGGCGCCTTCCGGGCCGG
>JBMOFP010000264.1:0-7026 GCA_049318805.1 Bradymonadia bacterium | reverse complement strand
AGCCGCTGATGGTTAACTGGCCAGTGCGGCCTCGCGTCACCCGCGCTTCAGCACCACGCGGCCCTTCGCATTGCCGCTCTGCATGTGCTCGAAGGCCGCGCCGAGTGATGCGAACGGGAAGACCTTGTCAACGGTCACTCGCAGGCCCGGGCTCTCCGCTTCGCGTGTGATGCGCTCGAGCCCCGCGGCGCTGGGCACACTGAGGATCGGAACGAGACGCGCTCCCGCCTTGGCGGCTGCGGCGCATGGACCTCGCGTGATCAGCGGCAGGAGCAGCCGCAGGAACCAGGGCGCGCGCAGACCAGCTCCGACGAGCACGTCCGCTGGTGGCGGGACGTGCAGCGAGGCGACAGTGCCTCCGCGCTTGACCACGCGCCAGGACCGCTTGAGCGTGTCGCCGCCCACGGTGTCGAAGACGAAGTCCATCTCTTGCGCCAGGTCTTCGAAGAGCTGCGCACGGTAGTCGATCGGGTGCCCGACGCCGAGCGAGCGGGCGCGCTCCATGTCGCTCGTGCCGACGGTCGCGAACACTTCGGCGCCGCGCAGGCTCGCGAGCTGAACCGCGATGCCGCCGACGCCGCCCACGCCGCCGTGGATGAGGACGCGGCTACCCTTGCCGACCTTGCCCGCGTCGAGGGCATTGAGTGCGCAAAGGCCCGGGAGCGGTAGGCACGCTGCTTCTTCTGGGCTCAGCGAGCCGGGCCGCCGCGCGACGCGGTCCGCCGCGAGTACCACGGACTCGGCGAACGCTCCCATCCGATCCATGCCGGCATACGCGTAGACGGGGTCGCCGACGCGGAGGGTCGTCACGCCGATCCCGATCTCCACGACCCTCCCGGCGAGGTCGCACCCGAGAACGAAGGGCGGCACGAACGGCAGGAGCATCTTCGGCTCACCCTCACGCGTCTTGAGATCGACAGGGTTCAGCCCCACCGCCTCGACTTCGATGCGCACCTCGCCCGCAGAGAGGGCGGGCGGGCGCCGTTCTTCGAAGGAGAGAACGGCGTTGGTCTTTCCGTACTTCGTCAGGACATGGGCGCGCATGGCAGGGCTCCTCGAGATCGACTCGCGGTCACTCCCTACGCCTTGCCGCAGAATGAACCCAACGAATAGTCTGCATAGGTCATGCGCGAAATTGATATCTCCAGGACCGACCTCAACCTCCTCGTCGTGCTCGACACGCTGCTTCAGGAGCGAAACGTCACGCGTGCGGCGAGGCGCCTGCATCGGACCCAGTCCGCCACGAGCCACGCGCTCGGACGTCTGCGCGAGCAGCTCGGAGATCCGATCCTCGTGCGCGTCGGCGGCGAGATGCGGCCGACGCCAAAGGCCGAGCGACTCGCGGGCGAAGTTTCCCGGATTCTCCGTACCATCGGCCGCGTGCTGGCTCAGGAGGGCGCGTTCGACCCAGCCACGACGGACCGAGTCTTCACGCTGGCGGGCCCCGACTTCGTCGCCGCGACGCTGCCCGTGCTCCTCGCCCACATGGCAAAGGCCACCCCTGGCGCCGCGGTCGAGTTGATTCCGGCGGGGCCGGGCATGCTCCGCGACGTCGCTGACGGCCGCGTCGATGTCGCCATCGCACCCACGACGATTCCGAAGACCGACGGCGTCCGCAGCGCGACCCTCGTCGTGCTCGACTGGGCCGTGTATGCACGCGGCGATCATCCGGCCGTTCGAGCCTGGAACGCGAAGGCCTGGGCGTCCTATCCGCACGTGCGTGTGCGGACGCCTTCAGGGGGCGAGAGCCCGGTCGACGTCGCCGCACGATCGCAGAAGCTGTCCCGCATCAAGGGGCCCTACTTGCCGCACTTCCTCCTTGCGCCGCCGCTGCTTGCGCGAACGGATTTGCTGATGACCGTGCCGCGCGCCGTGCTCGCAGACGTGGCGCCGCGGTTTGGCCTCGTCGCGCTGCCATGCCCGGTAAAGCTCGCGCCGATCGAGCTCTCGATGTTTTGGAGCGCGCAGCTCGACCGCGACCCCGCCGTCGAGTGGTTCCGTCGGGTCCTCAGCGAG
Source organism: Bradymonadia bacterium (assembly GCA_049318805.1). Lineage (GTDB taxonomy): Bacteria > Myxococcota_A > Bradymonadia > UBA7976 > UBA1532 > CANLBD01. The sequence goes on along the minus strand of JBMOFP010000264.1, from coordinate 5,010 downwards.
TCGGCTGCCGATGTGTTTGCGCCGCCCGCGCCCGGCGGGACGCTTCGCTCGTCACGGCCGCGAGGTGTACGAGCGCCCTGAGCATCTGGACCGCGACGAACGGCACCCTACGGCCCGATGAGCCCCATCGGGGTGCCGCTCGGGTCTTTGAAGTAGCCGAAGGTGCCCATGCCGGGCATCGCCATGGGCTCGCCGAGGGACTCAGCTCCGGCGGCGATGATCAGTCGGCTCTCGAGCGCGGTCGGCTCGTCTCGACCGACTTGGTTCATTTCCCGTGGATTCGGAGTGACGGAGCGAGCGCGCGCCCTCAGCCGCGCTTCAGGACCACGCGCCCCTTCGCCTTGCCGCTCTGGAGGTGGTCGATGGCGGCCCCGAGCGCCTCGAACGGGAAGACCGTGTCGATGGTCACGCGCAGGCCGGGGCTCTCCGCCTCGCGTGTGATGCGCTCGAGCCCCGCGGCGCTGGGCAGGCTGAGGATGGGGACGAGGCGTGCCCCCGCCTTTGCCGCGGCGCTGCGTGGTCCGCGCGTGATGAGGGGCAGGAGCACCCGCAGGAGCCAGGGCGCGCGCAGACCCGCTCCGACAAGCACGTCCGCGGGCGGCGGCACGTGCAGCGAGGCGACGGTGCCTCCTCGCTTGACCACGCTCCAGGAGCGCTTGAGCGTGTCACCGCCGACGGTGTCGAAGATGAAGTCCATGTCGCGCGCCACGTCTTCGAAGCGCTGGGTACGGTAGTCGATCGGGTGCCCGACGCCGAGCGAGCGGGCGCGCTCCATGTCGCTCGTGCCGACGGTCGCGAACACTTCGGCGCCGCGCAGGCTCGCGAGCTGAACCGCGATGCCGCCGACGCCGCCCACGCCGCCGTGGATGAGGACGCGGCTACCCTTGCCGACCTTGCCCGCGTCGAGGGCATTGAGTGCGCAAAGGCCCGGGAGCGGTAGGCACGCTGCTTCTTCTGGGCTCAGCGAGCCGGGCCGCCGCGCGACGCGGTCCGCCGCGAGTACCACGGACTCGGCGAACGCTCCCATCCGATCCATGCCGGCATACGCGTAGACGGGGTCGCCGACGCGGAGGGTCGTCACGCCGATCCCGATCTCCACGACCCTCCCGGCGAGGTCGCACCCGAGAACGAAGGGCGGCACGAACGGCAGGAGCATCTTCGGCTCACCCTCACGCGTCTTGAGATCGACAGGGTTCAGCCCCACCGCCTCGACTTCGATGCGCACCTCGCCCGCAGAGAGGGCGGGCGGGCGCCGTTCTTCGAAGGAGAGAACGGCGTTGGTCTTTCCGTACTTCGTCAGGACATGGGCGCGCATGGCAGGGCTCCTCGAGATCGACTCGCGGTCACTCCCTACGCCTTGCCGCAGAATGAACCCAACGAATAGTCTGCATAGGTCATGCGCGAAATTGATATCTCCAGGACCGACCTCAACCTCCTCGTCGTGCTCGACACGCTGCTTCAGGAGCGAAACGTCACGCGTGCGGCGAGGCGCCTGCATCGGACCCAGTCCGCCACGAGCCACGCGCTCGGACGTCTGCGCGAGCAGCTCGGAGATCCGATCCTCGTGCGCGTCGGCGGCGAGATGCGGCCGACGCCAAAGGCCGAGCGACTCGCGGGCGAAGTTTCCCGGATTCTCCGTACCATCGGCCGCGTGCTGGCTCAGGAGGGCGCGTTCGACCCAGCCACGACGGACCGAGTCTTCACGCTGGCGGGCCCCGACTTCGTCGCCGCGACGCTGCCCGTGCTCCTCGCCCACATGGCAAAGGCCACCCCTGGCGCCGCGGTCGAGTTGATTCCGGCGGGGCCGGGCATGCTCCGCGACGTCGCTGACGGCCGCGTCGATGTCGCCATCGCACCCACGACGATTCCGAAGACCGACGGCGTCCGCAGCGCGACCCTCGTCGTGCTCGACTGGGCCGTGTATGCACGCGGCGATCATCCGGCCGTTCGAGCCTGGAACGCGAAGGCCTGGGCGTCCTATCCGCACGTGCGTGTGCGGACGCCTTCAGGGGGCGAGAGCCCGGTCGACGTCGCCGCACGATCGCAGAAGCTGTCCCGCATCAAGGGGCCCTACTTGCCGCACTTCCTCCTTGCGCCGCCGCTGCTTGCGCGAACGGATTTGCTGATGACCGTGCCGCGCGCCGTGCTCGCAGACGTGGCGCCGCGGTTTGGCCTCGTCGCGCTGCCATGCCCGGTAAAGCTCGCGCCGATCGAGCTCTCGATGTTTTGGAGCGCGCAGCTCGACCGCGACCCCGCCGTCGAGTGGTTCCGTCGGGTCCTCAGCGAGTCGGCTGCCGATGTGTTTGCGCCGCCCGCGCCCGGCGGGACGCTTCGCTCGTCACGGCCGCGAGGTGTACGAGCGCCCTGAGCATCTGGACCGCGACGAACGGCACCCTACGGCCCGATGAGCCCCATCGGGGTGCCGCTCGGGTCTTTGAAGTAGCCGAAGGTGCCCATGCCGGGCATCGCCATGGGCTCGCCGAGCGACTCACCTCCGGCGGCGATGATCTCGGCGAGGCGCGCGGGCACGTCGGTGACGTAGATGTAGGGCATGGCCGTGGCGACGGGCGTGTGGCTCTGGAAGACGCCGCCGATGCTCTCGCCGGGGTCGAACATCATGTAGCCGGACATCGAGGCGAAGGTGCCCCAGCCGAAGACCTCGCTGAAGAACCGCGCCGTGGCGTCGAGGTCGGGGCCGCCGTACATCTCGACGCTGCACAGGGTGTCGGGCGCGGGTTTGGGGTTGTCGCCGAAGGGCGCGGGCTGCCAGGCGGCCGCTTCGGTCATCGTGACGAGGCCGTAGATGGTGCCGTTGGGCGCGGCGAAGTGACCGATGCTGGCCTCCCCCACGGCGACGGGCTCCGTGAGCTTTCGGCCGCCCGCCGCGACGACCCGCGCCTGGGCGGCTGCGATGTCAGGGACTCGAATGTAGGGGGTGCACGTGGGGCTTCCAGGCGGCGCGTCTGCACGGAGGCCGCCGGGCGGACCTCCGTTCGGCGGCGTGAAGGTGCGGTAGCCCGGCCCGTAGGTCTCGATCTTCCAGCCGAAGACCTGGGCGTAGAACCGGACTGACGCCGCCTCGACCCCCGCCAGCAACTCCACCCACGAGATGCCGTGAACGCCCCTGCCCCGCGGGCAACCGGGCGCTTCGTTCGATGTATCCACCGTTGACCTCCTCGCGAGTGACCGAGCCTCTTGGACTCGAATTGAACCGCCTGTCTGTCGTATATCGCCGCGCGTGGGGGCCTGGAGTCCACATACGAATCGCGGAAACGAACGGAACGGGGGCTGTATGAACAACGGGACGTGGCGTGTTTGGGCGATGACGGGTCTCTTGGCGCTCGCCGGCTGCGATGCGGCCGAGGGCGGCGGGGATGACGCCGATTCAGGCGTCGGCGGTGGTGAGACGGGTGGCAACGGCGGCCAGCCCGTCGGCGGCAACGGCGGTCAGCCCGTCGGCGGCAACGGCGGTCAGCCCGTCGGCGGCAACGGCGGTGAACCCGTCGGCGGCAACGGCGGTGAACCCGTCGGCGGCAACGGCGGTGAGCCCGTCGGCGGCAACGGCGGCGAGCAGCCCGTCGGCGGCGAGCCCGTCGGCGGCGAGCAGCCCGTCGGCGGTGAACAGCCCGTCGGCGGCGAGCAGCCCGTCGGCGGTGAGCAGCCCGTCGGCGGTGAGCAGCCCGTCGGCGGTGAGCAGCCCGTCGGCGGCGGCCTCCCCGATCTCTGCGCGGCCGTAGAGTGCGGCGCTGGTCTGACCTGCGACCCCGAAACCGGCGAGTGTCTGCCGGTCGGCCTCTGCGCCGACGTGGTCTGTGGTCCCGACTCGGCCTGCGACCCTCGAACGGGCGAATGCGTCGGCGGTCTGCCGTCGTGTGTGGACGCGTGCGAGTTCCTCCTGCTGGACTGTGGCCAGGGGGGTCCCGAAGACGTGGAGACCTGCGTCATGGGCTGCGAGGAGGACCCCGTGGTCGAGCGGCGAGCGTGCGTGCTCGAGTCCGCGTGCGACGAGGCTGCATTGCAGACGTGCTTCGAGCTCGACGTGGCCGATCCGTGTGCAGACGTGGTCTGCCCGGACGGCGAGTCCGGTGACCCGACGAACGGACAATGTGTCGACGCCCCGACCTGCGACGAGGTCTGCGGCCAGATCGGGGCGTGCGAAATGGTGATGGGTGACCCCAATGACTGCATCCTCGGATGCGTGGAGGAGTCTACGCCCCGGGAGCGCATCTGCGTCGCCGCCGCGGGCTGCGACGGCGACGCGATTGCGGCCTGCTTTGGCGCGGCCGACGCTTGTGCCGACGTCGTCTGCGAGGCGGGCGAGGTCTGCGATCCCGACCTGGGCCTTTGCACGCCGGAGGCCATTTGTCTCGACGACCGTTTCGAAGACAACGATCTGCTCGAGAGCGCCACACCGGTCATGCCCGCCCAGATGGAGCAGGGCCTCCAGATCTGCGGGTTCGACGAGGACTGGTACAGCATCCAGACCGACGCAGACTGCACGGTGATCGTCCGCATCGAGTTCGTGGACGCGAACGGCGACCTGGACCTCGCGATTCAGGACGCAAACGGCGACTTCTTCGAGTCCTCGAACGGCACGGACGACTTCGAGGAGGTCAGCCTGACCGCGTTCGAGACCGGTCCGATCTACATCCAGATCTACGGCTTCGGGGGCAGCGTCAACAGCTACGATCTGAGTGTGATGGTCGCCTGCCCCTGACCGGAGCCGTGAAGCCATGAACGACCGACCCCGCTGGGACACCTACTGGCCGCTCGAGACGCTGGAGGCCTTCTGCGAGGCACTCGTCGCGCAGCATCCGCGTTGGCTCTCCATGGAGACACTGGCGACCACGCGGGGTGGGCATCGCATCGTCGCGCTCACGGTGACCGACCACGACGCGCCGGGCGAGGTGCGGGACCGCCCGGCCCTGTGGCTCGACGGCGGTACACACTGCGCCGAGTGGGCCGGAGTGATGGGCGCGGCCTACTGCCTAAGGCGGTGGGTCGAGGCAC
>JBMOFP010000263.1:0-7094 GCA_049318805.1 Bradymonadia bacterium | reverse complement strand
GACGGTGGGCCGTAACGTTGGACTTCCCCCACCCGTCCAGATCAACATCGGGCTCGCGGGTCTCGTCGGGCCTGGACCGGACGTCGCAACCTCGCCCGCGTTTCCGAGCGCGGACCCTCGGTTCGTGTTCCGGGTCCGAGACCGCGTGCATGTGGTCGATGTTTCGAGCGACGACCAGGTCAGACGCCGCGAGGTCCCAGGGGTCCTGGTGCACCCCCCTGACCTCGATCCGCCGCTCCTCGCCTCGCCGGACGGTCGGAGCGCCGCCGGGAGCGCGATGGTCGATGGAGAGCTTCGGGTCCACTTCATCGACCTGCTCGAGGCGCGCGCCACGACGGTGGTTGTGCCATCGAGAGTCCCGCAATGGGGCGGCGTACGGGCATGGGAAGGTCAAGACGTCGTGGTCGAGATGCACGACCAGACCTCGAGTCGCCTCGTGCGGGTCTCCCCGGTCCCCGGCACGTCGCCTCAAACCCTGGTCGAGTCCATCGACGAAACCGTGAGGCTCCGTGAACTCACAGGTGCTCGTCCGTTCCACCCGGGCTTTCGTCCCACGACCTGGGGCGACCGTTTGGGATTGAAGACCTTTGAGGTCGCGCGGTGACTGTGTGGTTTGAGGAGAAACCGGGCGATTCACTCGTCCCGATTCTTCTTTGCAGGACCGCGGTGAGGCCGCTAAGGAAAGGTTTGTCGAGTTTCCTTTGCTAAGGCTCGCGTTAAGGAAAAAACCTTTGCTTAGCCGCCGGAGGCCAGGTTGGAGAGTCGAAGTGGTCGGTTCGAGGTGACGACGGTGGGCGGAGAGGCGGTCAGGGCGTTCGTCCCCGCGCCCTTGCCGCCCGTGCCGCCCATCGCTTGGTCCGCGCCCGACCTCGACCTTCTGGGCCGAGCTGATCGGGCCATCGGCCGCCTCGACGGCCGCACGGCCTTGCTCCCGGACACCGCGCTCTTCGTCTACATGTACATCCGCAAGGAAGCGGTCCTCTCGTCGCAGATCGAAGGCACGCAGTCTTCGCTGTCCGACTTGTTGTTGCACGAGACCGCTGAGGTTCCCGGCGTCCCGTTGGACGACCTCGTCGAAGTCTCGAACTACATCTCGGCGATGACCCACGGCCTCGACCGCCTCCGCGAGGGCTTTCCCCTCTCGCTCCGCCTCATCCGGGAGATTCACGAGGTCTTGCTCGCAAAGGGCCGGGGCAACACCAAGGAGCCCGGCGAGTTCAGGCGCACTCAGAACTGGATCGGTGGCACGCGGCCGGGCAACGCCCACTACGTTCCGCCTCCACCTCACCTGGTCATGGAGTGCCTCGACCCCTTCGAGAAGTTCCTCCACGACGAGCCTGAGCGGCTGCCGCTGCTGGTCAAGGCGGCCCTGGCCCACGCCCAGTTCGAAACGATCCACCCCTTCCTCGACGGCAACGGGCGCGTCGGGCGATTGTTGATCACCGTGCTGCTCTGCAGCGAAGGTGCCCTCGCCGAGCCCGTTCTCTATCTCAGCCTGTACTTCAAGACGAACCGCACCGAGTACTACGACTGCTTACAGCGCGTCCGCACCGAAGGGGCCTGGGAGGACTGGTTGCGATTCTTCCTGCGGGGCGTGATCGAGACGGCCGAACAGGCAGCGGAGACTGCCCAGTCGACCATGCGTCTCTTCGATAAGCACCGAGCCGAAATCCAGAACCTCGGCAAGAAGACGGGATCGGCCATCCTGGTCCACCACGCGTTGCAGAAGCATCCCCTCATCACCATCAAGAAGGCCGCGGGAATCACGCGCTTGTCGGAGCCCACAGTCGCCGCATGCTTCGAGGCGTTTACGGACCTCGGGTGGCTCAAGGAAACGACTGGCCTTCAACGTCGGCGAGTCTTCGCCTACGTCCCCTATGTCGAACTACTCACCGAAGGCACCGAGACGACGGCGGCCAGGTGATTCGTGGAGCGCCTCGTGCCGCTGGCTCCCAGACCCCGAAACCCACTCACCGCCCGACGGCGGCCTCGGGCGGGTCCATCGGCAGCTCGGCGCCCTCACCTTCCTCTTCACCGAGCCGGCGGACGGCGCGGGACGATGTGCTCCCTCAGCCAACGACCAAAGGCGGCCTCGTCCAGCTCACCCGCGGCCAGGGACAGCATGGTCATCGTCGCGTCCGCCTGCGTGGCCTCGAGGCGCCACCCATTCAGGTACAAGAAGACGCCCGCCGCCAGAAACGCCGCCCTCTTGTTGCCATCGACGAACGGATGGTTCTTCGCCAACCCGAATGCATACGACGCCGCCAGCTCCGCCGCATCCGGTTCACCATACAACGCGAGGTTCTGCGGGCGCGACAACGCTGAATCGAGCAAGCCCGCATCGCGGATTCCACCCGCTCCACCGTGCTCCGCGAGCGACTCGCCATGAAGCAGCAGCAGCGCACGGCGATCGACGAACCTCCAGGGCGCGGACATCCCGCTACTTGGCGAGCTGGTGGAACGTCTCGCGATACTCGCGCATGAAGGCGCGCCCAGCCTCGCACTGCTCTTCGAGCGCGGGGTCGAAGGGCGTCAGCGTCAGCCCCTCCGGACCCTCCGTGACGTAGAGGACGTCGCCCTTCTCCACCCGCAGGCGCGCCAACAACTCCTTCGGCAGAATCACCCCGACGGAGTTGCCGATCCGGGTCAGCTTGAGCGCGGTCATCGTCGCCTCCTCGGCATCCTTGTATTACATGTGTTCTACCACGCTCGGCCGTCCGAACGCCAGGACGGGTCGGGGCGCGCGAGCCGGGCGACGGCGCGATCGAGACCGAGCTTGAACTCTCCCGAGCCGCCAGCCTGCCCCCCAAGTCGGAGACCGACGGGTCGACAGCCCTGGCGTGAGCGCGAGGGGTCATTGCCGAACATGCGAACCTGAGCAGGTGCTCCCTCGCGATTGCGATGGGCGGCAAGGTGTCGGAGATTCGGGGCAGTGATGTCTCCGACTCCCCACGCCGCCTCGCGAGACCGCTTGCTCGCCTTGTGCATGCTGGTGTGCGTCGAAGCGTGCGATTCGGATAGGGCCGGCAAGAATCGGCCCGAGTCGCCGTCCGCGGCCGAGGCAGGTGTCGTCGCTGATGCGCGGGCCGAAGGAGGCATCGCTCCTGATGCGGGCCAGGGCTCGGACGTTGGACCACCTGCTGACGCTTGCCTCGAGCCGCCTGCACCGAGCGGCTGCATGAACATCTGGGCCGACGAGTTGGCCTTCCCGGAGGGGGCGGGCTTCTTCTTCTACATGGGCGAGGGTCCACGAACCCCGTTTCAGGTCGATGCCTTCGGCGTCCACTACGCTGGACGGCTGGTTCCGAGAGACTCACTTGGCCGGCCCGTCGTCGAGGACCAGAAGGAGGGGTACCTCGGCATCGTCACGTTTGACCCGGATACCGGCGGTGTTCGGCGGGCGCGCAGACTCGACGTGTTTGCGCCCTATCTCGGGCGAGCCGGCGGGCCAGTCGAAGACTTTGCGACCGCTCCCGACGGCACGTACGGCGTCATCGTCGGTGTCGCGAACGCGAGCCGCACGGTGCAATGGAAGCTCATCCTCGGCAACTTCGAGGGGGATACATCTCGCGCGATCGATCTTCCGTGGATCCCGGGCGCCCGACCGCACCAGCTCGCCTGGGACGGGGAAGCGTTCGTGGCGCATGGCTTCAGTCTCCGCCTCGGTGGATGGGAAATGAGCCGTATCAGAACGAACGGCACCCTGATCGGAACGACCGTGCAACTCCCGGATCCCGGGAACGTGTTACCACCGCTCTGAAACTGATCCACCCACCGGCGTGAAACTGATCCACCCGGCGGCTCGGAATCTACCCGCGGTCGGGGGTGTTGTCGCCGGCCTTTCTTTCGGCGTTGGCCTTGGCGCGGACGCGTGAGCGGTAGCTGGGGCCGCTCGTGGTCAGCACGGTCGAGTGATGTGCCAAGCGGTCGAGTGCGGCGGCGGCGAGCTTTTCGTCGCCACCGAAGACCCTGGGCCACTCGGCAAAGGCCAGGTTCGTTGTGATCCAGACCGACCGTCGTTCGTACGTCTCGGCCACGACGTTGAAGATCAACTCGCCGCTGGTGCGTCGAACGGGGCGATGCCGAGCTCGTCGAGATTGAGGAGGCCGAGCCGCCCGCAAAGCGACCGAGCCCGCGCCGGTCCTTCGCCTCGACGAGCATCTTCGAACGACCTCTCGCGACCGAAGGCCGCCCCCGCGCTCACCGCCCGACGGCGGCCTCGGGCGGGTCCATGGGCAGCTCGGTGTCTTCGCCCTCTTCCGGCTCGTCGGCGCCCTCGAGCGGGGTGTCGCGGTCGACCTCGTCGGCGGCGGCGCGGGCGGCGAGGGCCTTGCCGGCGTCGGTCTCGTTGCGCACGTAGCGGGCCTTCTCGCCGGGGCCGCTGACGTCGATCCAGGCGTAGTTCTTGTCGCGCACGTCCATGTGAACGAAGCCGGACTTCGGGTAGTAGCCGCAGCCCGTCGCCTTGAAGCGCTTGCACATCTCCCAGACGCGCTTGACGTTCGCGCCCTCGACCCGGAAGTCGACGGCCCAGCCTTTGTAGTGCCGGCTGGTCTTGCGGGCCTTGTGCCGGTAGCCCGAGACGATGTCCATCGGCGCGTCGAAGGCCTGCTGGATCTGGTAGAGTTGGGTGAGCAGGCGCTCCGGAATCCGCTTCGACTGGCCGTTGCGGTGGTCGCGGAGAAGGCGCGAGATGCGCCGGTGCGCCGCCGGCTTGAGCTTCTCGGTGACCCGGCCCTTCTTGCCGGTCTTCACGTCCATGACCTTGAGGCCGACGATCTTCTCGCGGGTGTTGAGGCTCCGCAGCGTCATCGTACCGCGTGAGATGGTCCGCTTCTCGGCGGGGGCGGCTGCGACGGCCTTCGGCTTCCCCTTGGACTTGGACTTCGGCTTCGCGAGCGCGGCGCTCCACGGGGCGAGCACCAGCGCGGCGACGAAGCTCAAGCAAAGCCACCAGAGACGCATCAGGCGACCTCCGTCGGTCCGGCCAGGGGCAGGTCCGCGGGCCAGGTGCCCCGCGCCGACGCAAACGCGCGCCGCACGAGCACCGGCACCATGTCGCGGCGCCACTCGACGTCGGCGTTGATGTTCGTCAGCGGCCGCACGGCGGCGAACGCCCGCTCGGCGAACTGCTCGATGAGCGCCGCGTCGAGCGGGCCTTCGGGCAGCGGACGGATGCGCCGCGGTCGCGCCGCGATGGCGCTCACGACCAGCTCGGGCGCGGTGAGCACACCGTCTGCGTCCAGGTCGTAGGCGAGCGCGAGGTTCAGCAACGGGAAGTCGATGGAGTCCCGAACGCGCAGCTTCTGGTAGGCCATGCGCCGCGTGGGCAACGGCTTCGGCACCCGCACCCGGGTCAGAATCTCGTCGGCGGCGAGCGCGTTGTTCTTCGTGCCGTCGTTCACATAGAAGTCGTCCAGCGAGACGAGGCGTGTGCCCCGCGCGCTGACGAGCTCGACCTGCGCGTTCAGGCTCATCAAGACCGGCGCGCTGTCGTTCGAGGCCGCGGCGACACACTTCTTGCCGGTGCCCGTGACGTGGCAGGTGTCCCCGTCCTTCTTGATGCAGAAGCCGAGGGCCGACCGCCAGAAGGGCGTCTGGTTGATGTAGACGCAACGTGTGTCGAGGCACACGTTGCCGCCCAGCGTGCCCATGCGGCGAAGCTGCGGCCCCGCGATGTGGGCGCACGCCTCCGCGAGGGACGGCAGTATGGCGTCGACCCGATCGTCGGTTGCGAGGTCGTGGATGGCGAGCAAGGCGCCTATCCAAACCGCGTCCCCGGCGTCTTCTATGCCCCGAAGGCCGTCGACGGCCTTGAGGTCGATCAGGACCTGCGGCGCGTAGAGCCCGTGTTTGAGGTTCGGCACCAGGTCGGTGCCCCCCGCGACGATGCGGGCGTGCTCACCATGGGTGGCCAGCAGCGCCACGGCCTCGGCCACGGTGCGCGGGCGTTCGACGACGAAGCCGGGGGTGATGCGCAACATCCTAGAGCCCCCGCGCCTTCAGCGCTTCGCGGACCCGCGCCGCGTGGAACGGCAGGCGGTCCATCCGCACACCGACGGCGTCGTAGATCGCGTTGGCGATGGCGGGCAGAACGGGGTGCAGCGGGCCCTCGCCCGCCTCCTTGGCGCCGTAGGGTCCGTTCGGGTCCTGGCTCTGCACGATGTGGCACTCGATCTCGGGCACCTCGGCGCTCGTCGGGATGCGGTAGTCGAGCAGGTTCGGCCCGCGCAGCAGCCCGGGGTTCGGGCCCCCGTAGGCGAAGGACTGCTCCTCCATCACGGTCTCGGCCCAGCCCATGTAGACGCTGCCGGCGATCTGGCCTTCGACGAGCGTAGGGTTGAGCGCGAAGCCGCAGTCGTGAGCCGCCCAGATCTTGCGGACGCGGACGAAGCCCGTCTCGAGGTCGACCTCGACCTCGGCCACGTGCGCCGTGAAGCTGTAGGCCGGGCTCGCGCCGATGGTGCCGCCGCGGTAGGGGCCGCCCAGCGTCTTGTCGGTGCGGTAGCCCCCCGTGGAGCCGAGCGTGCCGTGCACGGACTCGGCGAGCTGGAAGGCCTCGGCCGCGGACATCGAGCGCTGCGGGTCGGCGGTGTGGAACCAGCGGCCGTGGGCGCCCGCGACCTCGCGGGACGGCACCTCGAGCTTCGCGGCGACACAGTCCCGCACGACCTGCGCCAGGGTGTTCGCGGCCTCGCGGCAGGCGTTGCCCGCCATGAACGTGACCCGGCTCGAATACGCGCCCAGGTCCACCGGCGAGAGGTCGGTGTCGCTGCTCGTGACGCGGATGTCGTCGGGGCGCAGGCCGAGCTCCTCGGCGACGATCAGCTTGAGCATCGTGTCGGAGCCCTGGCCGATGTCGCTGGCGCCGCACATTACGTGGGCCCGGCCGCTGCGGTCGAGGCGGACCTGCACGCCGCTCTGGGGCATCTCGTTGGGGTACACCGGGTACGCGGTGCCGGAGATGTAGCAGCTCCCCGCCACACCCAGCCCGCGTCCCAGGCCCAGCTTGCCCCGCCGCGCCTTCCAGTCGCTCGCGGCCTCGACGACCCGCAGGCACTCGAGGAAGCCGTTGCTCGTCACACGCTGACCGT
>JBMOFP010000262.1:0-7151 GCA_049318805.1 Bradymonadia bacterium | reverse complement strand
CGTCTCGAACGCGGCCCCGAGAGCGCCGGCCTCGCCCGTATGCGGGTGCACGAAGACGTCCGCGTCGGGCACGCGCTCCTTGATGTAGTCGACCTGCGCCTTGACCGCCGCCAGGTTGTACTGCGTGCCGCCCTGCAGCACGAAGCGCCGCCCGAGTGATGCGAGGCGCGGGATCTGTACGACGTACTGCCACACGTTCTTCGGCAGCACCTGGGCGAGCCCCGAGAGGAGCTCCTCCTTGGTGAAGCCCTCCTTCTGGAAGTTCACCCGGTCCGTGTCGAGGAAGACCGCGCAGCCATAGCTGAACTTGGGGCTCAGCTCGGCCTGGAACGCGGTCTGCGCGTACTCCGTGACCTTGAGCCCGAACTGGTCGGCCATCGCCTGGAGCAACATGCCGTTGCCGGCCGAACACGAGTTCGACAGGCGGAAGTTCGCGATGTCCCCGTTCTTCATGAACAGGACCTTGATGTCCTGTCCGCCGATGTCGCAGATGACGTCGACGTCGCCGAAGTACTTCACGGCCGAGAGCATGTGGGCGACGGTCTCGACGACGTTCACGTCGGCCAGCACACACTGCTCGAGCACGTCGGCGGCGTAGCCCGTCGCGCCGAAGCCGAGCACCTCGAGCGTCGCGCCCTGGTCCTCGACGTGCGCCCGCAGTTGAGTCAGCAGCTCGCGGGCGTCCTGGATTGGGTTGCCCTTCGAGAGCTGGTACGCCTTGCAGACGATCTCGCCCTCTTCGTCGACGAGCACGGCCTTCGACGAGGTCGAGCCGCCGTCGAGGCCGATGACGGCGCGCACGGTCTCGCCGGGCGTGAGGGTGCGGGGGATGAACTTCGGGATCGCGTAGAGGTGCCGGAAGGACTCGACCTCGTCGTTGGACCGCACCAGCGGCGGTCCGGCGCTCGCGCCGAGGCGCGCTTTGCGGCCGTTCGTCATGTAGTCGCGCAGACCGTCGAGGCCCTTGTAGACGCCGACGTCCGCGGCCTCGTGCTGACCGTAAACACACGCCCCGAACGCCGCGTAGTACTGGGCGTTCTCCGGCACGAAGACCGTCTCTTCGATCGGTCGGTCGCTCGGCCACGCGAAGTTCCGCTCCTCCCAGATCTGCGGGATGCGGTACCGCCAGCACTCCTGAAGGAACGGCAGGTAGGTGTTCGGGCCGCCGAGCAACAAGACACGCGGCTTCAGCGTCGAGCCGCGCGTGAGCACCGACAAGTTCTGCATCACGATGGCGTCGGCCAACGAGCAGAGGATCTCGTGGGCGGGGATGCCGCTCTTCACGAGGTTCACGATGTCGGTCTCGGCGAAGACCCCGCACTTTGCGGCGACGTGGTGCAGTTTGCTGGCGTCGAAGTGGAGCTCACGCACCACCTCGGCCGGCAGGCCGACCTTGATCATGCACTTGTCGATGGTCGCGCCGGTCCCCGACGCGCACTTGTCGTTCATCGACGGCGCCGCGGTCTTTCGGCCGTCTTCGCCGGTCTGGAACATGATGATCTTGGCGTCCTGGCCGCCCAGCTCGATCACACTCCCGACGTCCGGGTGCATGTGCTCCACCGCCAGGGTGACCGCGTTCACCTCCTGGACGAACTTCGCGCCGAGGCCCGCGCACAGTGGGAGCGCCCCCGAGCCCGTCATGAAGACACGCCAGGTTTCTCGGGGGGAGTCCGGGAAGGCCGCTTCGATGGTCTCGAGGAGCTCGACCACCTTCTCGGGCTGTTTGGTCTGGTGGCGCTGGTAGTCGCTCCACAGGACCTCGAGCGTGGTCGGTTCGAGCACCACGGCCTTGACCGTGGTCGAGCCGACGTCGATGCCGACGACGACTGGGGCTGTGCGGTGCAGGGTCATCGGTGGCTCGCTGACTGACGGGTCAGTCGTCTAACTACGCGAGGGAATTCGACTCCGCAAGTGAACTTGCGGCGACAATCGAGGACGATGCGCGGCCACGTTCCCGAGGCGACCCCCATGCTCGAATCCGACCGAGCCCGAAAGCGGGTCAAGCTGCTCGACGCTGCGCGGAAGACCTTCGTCGACCGCGGCTACCACGACACGAAGGTGGACGACATCGTGGCGGCCGCCGGCGTCGCCAAGGGTACGTTCTACCTGTACTTTCCGGACAAACGCTCCGTGTTCTCGACGCTCGTCTACGCGCTCGTCGACCGGATCGCGGAGGGCATCCTGCACGTGGATGTCGAGGCGCCCATCGAACCCCAGGTCCGCTACAACGTCCGCCACGTGGTCGACGCCCTGATGGCGGACCCCGCCATGACGCGGATCCTGATCAACTTCGCCCCGGGGCTCGACCCCGTTTTCGAAGAGCAGGTGCGCGGCTTCTACGCCGGGCTGAAGGCCCTGCTGACCGAGTCGCTGGCGGAAGGGCAGCGACTCGGGATCGTGGCCCACGGAGATGCCCGCGTGATGGCGAGCTTCGTGGTCGGAGGGCTCAAGGAGACGTTGTTGGAGAGGGCGCTCGATGGATCGGCGAGCGCGCAGGACCTCGAAGAGGCCCTGATGGGACTGCTCCGAACAACGTTCCTCCGCATGGACGCCGACGAACGGTTCGCCGACGACGCTGGGGCGGGGCCCGGGGTGAGTGGGGTGTGAGCGACGCTGGTCAGGCGACGATCACGCCGAGACGTTGACGTTCCCGCCTTTGCCCGTGACGGCCGACTGAAGCAGCGCGAGCGCCGCTTTGCCTTCCTGCTCGAGGGCCTTCTTGAACATCGTGATTTCCACGGCCTGTGCAGTGGCCCCCGCCTTGAACAGCGGTGGAGCCTGCAAGGCGTGGGCGATGGCCGGGTTTGTTCCGCTCACCATGACCACGCAATCGGCGGGTTTTGCCGCGCCTTGAGGAAAAAGATCACCGGCCGAAACAAACGCCCATGGCCTCCGCCTGGCGGATGAGCTGACCGTCGAGATCGACGCGGTGCGTCGCGAGCGCGTCCTCGAGCGGGACGGTCTCGATTTGCCCCGCGCGCAGACGGACCATTCGACCCCATTGCCCCGCGGCGACACACGCGGCCGCCTCGACGCCGTAGCGTGTGGCGAGCACACGGTCGAAGGAGGAAGGGGTGCCGCCGCGCTGCGTGTGTCCCAGCACCGTGGTGCGAATCTCGAGCGGACAACCGGCGTCGAGGAGGGCCTGCTCCAGGCGCGCGGCGGCGCCCACCAGCCTGGGATTGCCGCCCGGCGCCGCGGGTGCGAGCACGCTGAGCTCGCCGCCCTCGGGGCGCGCGCCCTCCGCCACGACGCCGACCGCGAAGTGGGTCGTGCCGTGCTGGCGCTTCGCGATCGCGTCCATCAAGACGTCGACCCGGTAGGGCAACTCGGGCAGAACGATGAAGTCGGCGCCTCCGGCGATCCCCGCGTGGAGCGCGATGAAGCCCGCGTGCCGGCCCATGACCTCGAGGAGCATCACCCGGTCGTGGCTCTCGGCGGTGGTGTGCAAACGATCGAGGGCGTCGCAGGCGACGCCGACGGCGGTATCGAAGCCGAAGGTGGCCTCCGTGGCCGAGAGGTCGTTGTCGATGGTCTTGGGCACGCCGAAGACCCGCAGGCCACACTCCATGAGACGGCGCCCGATCTCGAGCGTGCCGTCGCCGCCCACCATGACCACGCCCTCCAGACCCATCGCGTGGGCGTTCGCCACCAGCTCGTCGGCGACGTCACGCTCCTCGACGAGGCCGGTCGCCGGGTTGCGGACCGGATAACGGAACGGGTTTCCTCGATTCGTCGTGCCGAGGATCGTGCCGCCTCGAGGGAGGAGGCCGCGGACCTGCGCGAAGTCGAGGGGGTCGACGTGCGGTGTCGGGCCGATGAGTCCGGTCAGGCCATCGGGCACACCGACGATCTCGAGGCCGTGGGTCGCGACACCCGCTTTGACGAAGCCACGAATCACCGCATTGAGACCCGGGGCGTCGCCGCCCCCGGTGCTGATGCCGATTCGTCGCGAGGCGGTCACGCCGTTTCGCCTTCGCTCGCGGCGGCCGACTTGTCGGCGACGGACTTTTTCGCGGCGGGCTTCTTGGCGGCGGCCTTCGTCCCAGCCGTCTTCTTGGCGGCGGGCTTTTTGGCGGCGGTCTTCTTGGCGGCGGGCTTCTTGCTCGCTTTGCCGTCGCCCGCGCCGTCGTCGGCCGCGTCGGAGGTGACGGCGCGGTCCGGGAACCACCGCAAGAGCAGGTCCGCGACCTGGTGCGCCTGGTTCGCGCTCGAGATGGTGAAGGCGCTCTGCTGCCGGTACTGGTCGTTCGACTTGCGATAACGACGAATCGAGACCTTGGGGGCCGTCAGGTTCCCGGTCTTGCGGTCGGCCTCCTGAAAGAGGAACGCGACCGTGCTCCAAGAGCCACGGGTCAGGACGTGCTTGTCGATCGTCTTGCGAACGACGACGCCGTTCTCTTCGTAGTCGATCGTGAGGTCCTCGAGTTTCTCGGCCACGGGGTCTCCAGTCTGTGGGGGCGCCCGCTTCCGTGGCGCTTCGCGGGCGGTACTAGCAGACGCGGCCGGGGACTCACAAGGCTCCACGCGGGCGAGCGCGGCCGGCGGACTTGAATCCGTGCGCCCGCCCGTGCGTCGATGGGGCAGGAGGCACACTGATGCGGCATCTGATGTTGGGGGCGCTGCTCCTCTGGGCGACGCCGGGTCGAGCGACGGTCGTAGAGCCCCTGGGGTTGAACGAGATGGCGGCCCGCGCCGAAGCGGTGGTGCGCGGACACGTCGTCGGCTCGGAGACCGTGGACGTCCGGGGTCGATACGAGACGCGGGTCCGGCTTCTGGTCGACGAGGTGTGGAAGGGGTCGGTGAAGGTCGGGGACACCGTGACCGTCTTCACCCTCGGGGGCACGGTCGGTCCGTTGGCGCAGAAGGTCGCGGGCGAGGCGCGCTTCGCAGACGGGGAGCACGTGGTGGTGATGCTCGAGCGTTTGGACCGCCGCCCCGTCGTTCTCGGCATGAGCCTCGGCAAGTTCAGGGTGGAGACGCAGGGGGGCGAGGTCTCGCTCGTGCGCGAGCCCGTAGGTCTCGAGGTGGCCGGGCCCGGCCCGGACGCGCCCGTGCGCCCGGCCACCGAGGTGGTGCCCGCGCGGGTCCCCGCGGAGACCTTGCGCGCCGCTCTCCGCGGTCCGCTCGGGGCGCCCGGGAGTGTCGGGCCGTTGGGTCGCTGAGCGGGTGCGACGCCGCCTTTCGGCTCTGGGTGTGGCGTGGACGTGGCTCGCCGCGACCTCGGCCGGCGCCTGGTCTCCCGCGATGGACAGCGAGGGGCGCACCTTGCGTCGACCGACGGACGCCGCCCCGGTGCCCATCGTCGACGCCGGCTCGAGCTGGACGCGCGCCGCGCTGGCCTGGAGCGCCGCGACCCGCGCCGCGTTCGCCCCTGGGGCCGTCTCCCCGGCCGATGGGTCTCCGAGCCCGCGCGATGGTGTGACGAGTCTCCATCGGGTCCACGACCCATCGACCTGGCGCGCATGGGTCGGTGATCCCGAGATCGTCGCGTTCACGCTCTTGACCGCCGAGGGGGACGAAGAGCCTCGGGTCCTGCGCGACGCGGACGTGCTGGTGAACGACGCGGCCTGGCGCATCTCGGCGACGGGCGATCGGGACGCCCTGGATGAGCTCCACGTGCTCGGTCACGAGCTCGGCCACGTCCTCGGACTGGGGCACGCATGCGGCCTCGACGCACCGACGCCGTGCGCGGCGTTCATGGCCCCGGTCGTGGCGCCGGGACCCGGTGTTCAGGACCCCGGCGCGGACGACGTCGAAGGGGCGGCGGCGTGGTTCCCATCGGCCGAGACGCAGCGTGTCTTGCCTGGCCCATGGCGGCGCGAGGACGGCGTCTGGCGATGTCGCCTCGAGGGTGTGGCTCGATGGCGCCCTTGGCGCGCATCGGAGGCGGGCGGGGCGGTCGTCGGTGGTCCGTTCGTCGAGACCGTGTCGGGTGCGCTGGACGCAACCGTGGTCGAGGTGCCCGACGATGCGCCGATCCTTTGGGCGGAGGTCTGGTCCGCCACGGGACACGGGCTGCGCCTGGCGGCGCCTGAGCCGGAAGTCGAGGACGCGGCGCCGCCCGACGAGGTCGGGCCGGCCGCCGACGCCGCGGTCATGGCCCCGGCGTCGTTGGACGCGACCCAAGCGAGCGCGCGGGGCGACCGGGCCGCGGATCGGGGGTGCGGCGTGACGCCCGCGAGGCCGTTCGAAGAAGCCTTGGGACCCTCACTCTGGGCGCTCGTCTGCGCGGCCCTTTCTCGACGCCGCCGTTCCGTGCTCCGATGAGCACCCACCCGTGCGAGAGACGCCGCCTCATGTCCCAGCCCCGCGCCCGCTTTGTCCTCTTCGTCCTCGCGGCCGCAGCGCCGGCCACGGCCCACGCCTTCGTTCGTACTGAGACCTCGACGGGCGACGCGGTCTCGTGGGATCGACGCTGCATCCCCTGGCACATCAGCAACCGAGGCACGCCGGACGTCAGCTTCGACGCGGCCCGCACGGCCGTGCAGCGCTCGTTTGCGACCTGGCAGAACGTCGACTGCAGCGACCTCGAGCTCACGGCACAGGGGCTGACGAACATCGAGATGGTCGGTTTCAGGCCGGACCTCAAGAACGTGAACGTCGTGCTCTGGCGCGAAGAGGGCGAGTGGGACCACTCGTCGATGATCATCGGGCTGACGACGGTCACTTACTGCGAGAGGGCAGAAGGGGACCTGTGCGCCTACTCCGGGCTCGTGCTCGATGCCGACATCGAGCTCAACGGTGAGTCCTTTACGTTCACCACCTCGCAGGTCCCGGGCCGGACCCGCTACGACATTCGTAATACCGTGACCCACGAGGTCGGACACTTCATCGGGTTCGACCACAGCACCGACATCGAGTCGACCATGTTCGCGAGCGCACCGCCGGGCGAGACGATGAAGGCCACTCTCGCCGTCGACGACGAGAACGCGTTGTGCGAGACCTATCCCGGCGTCAGCCCGGTCCCTGCGTGTGAGACTCCGGTCGTGGTCGGGGACTACATCGTCGACGATACGCGCCCGGACCTGGAGGCGAGCTCGGGCTCGGAGACGCTGGGCTGCTCGACGCGCCCCGGCGGAGCGGGGGCCAGGTCGACGGGTGCGCTGTGCGCCGCGCTGCTCCTCGGTCTGTGGCGGCGCCGCAGAGAC
>JBMOFP010000261.1:0-7281 GCA_049318805.1 Bradymonadia bacterium | reverse complement strand
ATTCCGCCGGGCCGTCCTGGCCCGGGCAGGCTGCTTTTTCAGCAGCCTGCTAGAACCGCGTGTGCA
The DNA here is from genome assembly GCA_049318805.1 of Bradymonadia bacterium. Lineage (GTDB taxonomy): Bacteria > Myxococcota_A > Bradymonadia > UBA7976 > UBA1532 > CANLBD01. Next base: position 7,215 of record JBMOFP010000261.1, on the reverse strand, counting down.
GACCGCACTCGGTGCGCGACTGGCCGACGAATCGCCCGGAGCGCTCGCCCGCGTCCGCGTCTGCAGGTCGGGTGCACGGCCAGCAGCCGACGCTGGGGTAACCCTGGTCGTGGAGCGGGTTGTACGGCAGGTCGTGGGCGAAGAGATGCGCCCAGATTCGCTTACGGTCCCAGTCCACGAGGGGGTTGAGCTTCAGCACGGCGCGGTCGCCCACGGTCTTCCACTCGGCCACGGGGGCGTGGACGCGGTCGCCGCCCTGGTCGCGTCGAATGCCCGTCATCCACGCGTCGAGGCCGCGCAACACACGGTCCATCGGCTCGACCTTCCGCAGCGCACAGCACGCGTCCGGCGAGGTCTGGTAAAGGGGCACCTCGGCGGCGTCGCGCGCGGCGACCTCGGTGGCGTCCGGATGAATGCGCTCGAGTCTCAGGCCCAGGCGCGCCTCGAGCCGGGCGAGGTGCTCCAGGGTCTCGGGGAAGTGGTAGCCCGTGTCCAGAAAGAACGCCCGCACGTTCGGGCGCACCTGCTGGGCCAGGTGCAGCAGCACCACGCCGCTGGGCCCCAACGCGGTCGAGACGGCGACCCGGTCGCCGAACTGCTCGAGCGCCCACGTCACGACCTCTTCGGTCGGACGACCCTCGAGCGCGGTCGTATCCGGAAGCACACTGTCCACAGGGGAAGTGTGGGCACCGGGTCCCATGGGCGCAAGCTCACTCATCGTCGAGGTCCGCCGGGTCGGCCTCGCCCGCGGGCGCCACGCCCAGCATCTCGAGGGCCTGGTCCACCTCGTCACGATGGCGCGGGCCGAGCCGTGTGCGGAGCGCGCGCAGGGCGTCCAGGCTCTCCTTGTCGCCGAGCAACGCCAGCGCGTGGGCCGCACGGGCCGCGACCGCACCCTCCTTCGAGTCGAGCACGCGCCGCAGCCGCGCCCGGTCCGCAGGCTCCTTCGACTCGGCGAGGGCCGCGATGGAGCCCAGGGCCAGCGGCACGATGCCGCCCTTGTCCAGGTGCGTCTCGAGCACGGTGCGCGCGGGGCCGAGGTCACCGAGTCGACCCAGGACCGCGAGCGCTTCGGCCCGGACCAGGACCGGCCCCGTGGCGTCGCCCGCGACCTTGCGCAGCGCCGGGACCGCGGCCTTCACCTGAGCGTCTCCCAGGGCGCCGACGGCGGCGCCGCGCACCGCGGGCGAGGTGTCGTTCAGGGCGGCCGCGAGACAGTCGGCCTCGCCGGGGAGGCGCGAGAGGCCGCGGACGGCGGCGAGGCGCAGGGTCTCCCACGGGTCCGACAGGGCCGCGCAGAGCTGCGGCGACTCACCCGCGGCCTCGAGCGCGATGGCTCTCACCTCCGGGTCCGTGGCCTCGAGCGCGGGGCGCAACAGCGCCGCGGGCCCTACGCGCTGTAGGATCCGCGACGCCTCGCGGGCGAGGGCACGGTCCGCCGGAGTGCCCGCCGGCGCGCCGGGCTTCACGGCATCGACCAGCGGGACGAGCTGCGGCGTCTCCGAGGTGTTCGCCAGAGTGCCGAACGCCCGCACCGCGAGCACACGATCGGGGAACGCGACCTGGGCGTCGAAGACGAGCCGCATGAGCGCGGGCACCGCCTCGGCGCGACGCAGCGCGGTGCGGTCCTCGGGCCGGGCCTGGGTGATCACAGCCAGCGCGCCCTTGCGGGCCTCGCCGTGGGCCAGCGCACGCACGGTCGCCGCTGGATCGACCACGGCGCCGGGGTGGGTCGCGGGGGCCGCGGGGCGGCGCGCCTGCGCGTGCGAGGGCGCGACGAGAAGGCAGAGCAAGGCGATAGGGACGCGAAGCGACATGGCGGCGGATGCTACACTGTCGCGCATGGCCTCACGCAACGACCTGCGAGAGCGTTTCGCGCCGTGGCTCATCGTCGCGGCCTGCGCCCCCTGGGGATGCGACGGACCCTCGGTCCGCGTGGACCAGGACGAGAGCCCGGACGCCGTGCTCGGGGACGCGCAAACCGGCGGGGGCGCGCGAGGCGACGCTGCGGCCGCAGGTCGAGACGCGTCGAGTTCGGCGGGGGGTGTCGACGGAGACGGGGCGCTCGGGGGCGCGTCGGGGCCGGACGACGCCGCGCCGAGCACCGGGGGCACAAACGGGGCGGACGCCGCGCGACCGGACGACGACGCCGCGCGACCGGACGACGACGCCGCGCGACCGGACGACGACGCCGCGCGCCCCGGCGACGATGCCGCGCGCCCGGACGAAGACGCCGCGCGCCCGGAGGAAGACGCCGCGCGCCCCGGCGCAGACGCGGGCGAGCTCGACGCAGCCCCGCCGGAGCCCGCCGAGTTCCTCGAGGGCGAGGCCCGCGCCGCCGACGAGCGCGTCGAGGTCGAGGTCTGCGCGAACGCCGTGTGCACCCGCACCGTCGGCGGACGCTACCGGGTCGGTCCCCTGCCCCCCTCGGACCGCCTGCGGTGGACCTTCTCGGCGCCCGCCCACTGGACCGAGACCGACGAGACACCCGTCGACCAGGCCCCGGAGCCGGTGCTGCTCTTCCGCGGGGTGCGCATCGCCGGCCCCGAGGCCACGCCGGCGCGCGCCTTCTTCCACTTCGACGACACACGGCTCTTCCTGGCCGGCGGCGACTGGCTCGACACCGTCGACCTCGCCGTTCCGCTCGGCGCCCCGCCCAGCAGGCTGGTCGGCGACCACTTCGAGGTCTACCTGGGCACGGACCCCGACGAGACGGGCGTGATCGTTCGCCGCAACGTGCGGCCGGGTCTCGCGGGGGACATCAGCTTCTTCCCCTACGGCGGCGCGGCGCCGCGGCTCCTCTTCGAAGAGGCGCAACCCTGGGTGCGCTTTGTCGGACCGCAGGTACTCGCCATGACCCGCACGCGCGAAGCCTACTCGCGCCTCGTCTCGCGCACCTTCGACGCCGACGCGCCCGAGCCCACGCCGCTCGGGGACGCCGTGCCGTGGCTGCTCGTCACGACCCTCGCCGACGGTCGCATCGCGTGGGTGGCGGGGCGCGCCGAGGACGCGCGGGTCTTTGTGGGCGACGCCGACGGCTCGAGCGCGGTGGCGCTCGACAGCGGCCCGGTCGCCTCGACGTTCCTGGGCAACACGACCGGCAGCCGCGGTCTGCTGTGGCTGTCGCCCGAGCGCACCCTCTGGCGTGCGCGCACGCCCGAGACCCCGCCCGACGCGCTCGTGGACGAGGTGCTCACCTCGCCGCGCCCGCTCTACCGCCCCGACGGCGCGCTCATCGTGTTTACGGGCGAGCCGGCCTCGGCCACGGCGTTGCGCCTCGACCCCATCGAGCCGGGCAGCGAGACCTACGGCCCGCCGCGCCGCCTCGTCGCCGGGGCCGATGCATCGACCTTCTCGCCGGCCGCCGAGGGCTTCTACGTCTTTCGAACGGGCGAGGGCATGGCCTACGCGCCGTGGAACGCCGAGGGCCCCGGCACCGGAGTCCGAGGGGAGCGCTTCGAGCTCGTGACCCACGGCCGCGGGGCCATCGCGCTCGTCAACACCGCGAGCACGAAGCACACGCCGGGCAGCGAGTTCCGGTTCACGGGCGTCTCGAACCTGTCTCAGCTCCAGACCGCGCCCGGCGGCGCGACCGCGTGGCAGGCCGACACCCGTTCACTCTGGTACTTCCCGGGGCCCGAAATCGACTTGCCGCCGCGACTCCTCGCCGTCGGCGCCGCCGCACCCGGGCGGGTCGTCGACAGCCTCGCGAGCCGAATCTACGCCCAGGACGCCGACGGCTGGCGCGCCATCGACCTGCCGGAGGGCAACGACGTGCCCTTCGACCAGCCCGTGCAACGTGTCGTGCCCGTGGACGCCGAGCGTGTGCTCGGCACCCGCGCCGCCCCGGACGGCGCGCTGCGGTCCTTCGACCCGCGCACGGGCGAGAGCCACGGGTGGGCCGAGGGCGTCACTCTGGTCGAGCGCTCCCCTCGGCGGAACTTCGTCTTCTACGCGTGTGCCCGCGGTCTCTTTCTCGTGCCGCTCTCCGAGCCCTGACGTCCATGTGGCCCTGGGTCTCGGCGTTCGTCTTCACGCTCGTCGTCGAGGCCCCGTTCTACTGGGCCGCGGTGGGTCCGCGCCGCGCGCGATGGGCCTGGGCGCTCTTTCCCAGCGTGCCCACTCACCCGGTCGTCTTTTTTGTGTTTCCCGCCCTCTGGCCGGGCGGCGCGCTCAGCCAGCTCGCCGCCGCCGAAGCCTTCGCGGTGCTCGTCGAGGCCGTGCTGCTGCGGAAGCTCGGAGCCACACGCCCGCTCCAGACCGCACTCCTCGCGAATCTCATGAGCGCCGGGCTCGGGCTCGCCAGCCGCAGCGTTTTCGGCTGGCCGTAGCGCTGTCGGAGCGCGGCACGAATCCTGCGTAACGGTGTCTCTCTAGCAGGCTGCTGAAAAAGCAGCCTGCCCGGGCCAGGACGGCCCGGCGGAATCACCGAGGCTTTGAAAAAGCCGAATGATTCCGGGAGCGGAGCCGAATTCACTTCGGCGGAGCGGGGCTGAAAATGTCCAAGGACGGACTTTTTCAGCGTCCTGCTAGACGGGAGACAAAACATGGAGCCCATAGGCCTGGCAGTCCTGGTCATGGCGGCGATGGTCACGGGGGCGCTCGTTCCCGTTCTCTATCAAGCCGGCGCCACACTGCGGAGTGTTCGAAGAGTCGTCGACGAGGGGGGTCCGAAGCTTCTGCGCACGCTCGACCAGATCGAGCTCACGACGAGGCGCCTGGACGCGGCCGTCGGCGGACTCGAGGACGGCTTACCCCGTCTCGCGACCCTGCTCGACACCGCGAACCGCCTGGTCGCGTCCCTCGCCGAGCTGCGGAGCTCGATGAAGGTCGCGGCGGCCTTCGGGGCGGCCGTGGTGCCGGCGCTCGTCGCCGGGATGCGCGCCTACCAGACCGCGCGCTCGAACGGTGCGCACAGAAACGGTGATGAACGGACCGGCCCAGAAGGCCGGGACGACAACGAGGGCGGAGACCCCGCCCAGAGGAGTGAAGTATGAGTGATAGCTCTGGATTCAGTGGTGGACAGATCCTCGCGGCCTTCATCGGTGGGGCCGTCGCCGGCGGGGCCATCGCCCTGCTGACGGCGCCTCAGTCGGGCGCGAAGACCCGCGCGGACATCCGCAATCGGGTCGTCGCTTCCTACGACGAGGCGGGGCGCGTCCCGAAGGCCCTGCAGGTCGCCATGGGCGCGGCCCGCGAGGCCTTCAACGACTCGCTCACGGCCACGGCCTCGAACGGACACGATGCCTGAACGCAGCGCGGCCCCGGTCCGAAAGGAGCGGGGCCGCGAAACCGGGCGCGTCCGCTGGACGCCCCGGGTCGAACGTCGAGACCTCAGACGTGCGGGATGTCGGACTTCTTCGTGTCCACCATCGGGGTGGGGGGCGTCTTGCCGTGGGTCGCGCCGGCCGTGGCGACCACGTTCGAGCTGATCGCGGGCAGCGCGGTGATCCACTCATCGACCTGCTTCTGGGCGTCCATCTTGGAGAGCGAGTAACGCTCCTGGACCTTGCCGACGAGCTGCTCCTTCTTGCCGGAGCTCTTGGTGACCTCCTCGTCCGACAGCTTGGACCACTTCGCCTTGACCTGGTCATCCATCTTGTGACCCTGCGTCTCGAACTGATTGAAATTCATGATGATTCTCCAGACGACCGAGGACGATGACCCGTCGACACAGAATCGTGGCGGCGGTCGATTCTCGAGTCCCATCACTCAGATGAGCGACGGGCCTCAGGATTCACCACATGACCGTGTAGCCCGCGTTCAACCCGTACGACACGTTGACCGCCAGGAGGGTCCCCTGGTTGGTCTGAACCGCATCGGTGGTCGAATAGTTGAAGTTGAACGCCGGCGTGAAGACACCCGAGCGTCCGACCATCATGTTCAGGCCGAGGCGCGGGGCCACGGCGAAGCCCATGCCTGGATCGTCGGCATACTGAGCGCCTACGCCCACGCCGCCGAACACGAAGAGCGCGTCGGACAACGGAAGATGGAGGCTGGGCTCCAGCAGGGCGGAGAAGAGCGTCGAGGACTGTCCGCCCGTGTCGATGTTGTTGATCGACAACAGGGCCGTCAGCTCGAGGTTGTCGATGAAGAACCACCCGATCGTCGGCGTGAAGTTGATCGCGCGATAGTCATCAGCGGCGTTGAGACCGAAGAACCCGCCGAGCTCCAACACCCCGGTGCGTCCGTAGGCCTGGGTGCCGCCGATGCCGGCCTGGGCCGTCACGCCCGCCTCCGTGCCCTCGGGACGCGCGACTCGGGGCCGCGGGTCGTTGTCGGACTGGGGCTTGGGCAAGGCCCCGTCGTTGCCGACGCGGTCACCCGCATCCGCGGCGAGGGCCTGGAGGGGCAGCAGAATCGCCCAGCCGGCGGCCAGCGCGAGGCATCTGTCGATACTCGGAATCATTGTCGGCTCCTTGTCGTGTCGAGGCTGCGACTGCACGAATCGCGCCACCCATGACAAGCCACCGATCCCGATGGGTCGCGTCCCATGGCACCATCAGAATGGTCGGGTCCCCCCATCGATTTGGGGGAGCCGGAGCGACCGCTACCGCGCGAGCTGGAATCGCCCCTGCGCGGTCACGGTCTGGAACCTCGGCAGAGCCCAGGAGTCCGAGCGGTTCTGCGGTCGCCCGATGGTCATTTCGCTCTCGCTGATGGGACCCCACCCACCCGTGGAGATCGGCGTCTGACCGGTGATGCGTCCCTGGAGGTCGTACACGTGCCGGTAGACACCGTAGTCGATGCCCAGCGTCTTCCCCCGGTACGAGAGGAGCGGGATGTCGACCAGGAAGTGGGTGAAGGTGGTGTGCACGGTGTAGTCGAACCGGATATCGACTCGCCCGTCTCCGTTGCGGTCCACACCGGCGGGCACGTCGATGCGTGCGTCCTCGCCCACGGGCAGGTCGCGCACCACGGTGCCGTCTTCGAGCGTGAGGGTCACGGTGACGCGGTCCACGTTGAGGTAGAACGCCTCGTAGACGTCGATGTTGAAGAAGAACTGCGAGGACCAGAGGTCGTAGCGCAGGCGGGCCTCTCCGCCCTCGAACTGGAACGTGAACGACCCCCACCACGGCCCGAAGCCCCCTGCCCAGGCGGCGCCGACGAGGTAGTCGGCGATGGACTGCGGATCGAGCGGGAACTCGAAGGCCCGCGCATAGCAGGCTGCTGAAAAGCAGCCTGCCCGGGCCAGGACGGCCCGGCGGAATCATC
>JBMOFP010000260.1:0-7284 GCA_049318805.1 Bradymonadia bacterium | reverse complement strand
CGCATCATCATGCGCGGCACCATGTGCCGGAAGAACTCCAGCGCCTCGGTGCTCACCTGGATGAGCACCTCGCGGACCGGCGCCGGCGGGTCGGCGACCATGGCGGCCTCGAGGTGGTCGAGCCAGGTGGGCGCGAGGTCGCCCACATCCAACGCGGCGTGCATGAGCGCGGCCTTGTTCGGCCAGCGCTTGAAGATGCTGCCCTCGGAGATGCCGGCCCGATGCGCGATCTCGGCCGTGGGCGCGGAGAGGCCGCGCTCCAGGAAGACCGCGCGGGCCGCCTGGAGGATGTCCTCGTCGCGTATCGTGGTGGGGCGTGACATATTTGAGTGCGTACTCACTCATGGATACCCCTTGAAGCGCAAGGGTTGCGCGTGGCAGCTTCCGTGCGTGCGATTTTTCGGCACGAAGACGGGCCTGGTGCTCGCAGTCACCGCGGCGGGCTGCGACGAGCCCGTGCGCTTTGCGGCCGCGCCCGCCGACCCGGGCTGGCTCGCGGACGTGGAGATGCCCCTTCCCGAGCGTTTGTCGCAGGTCGGCCTCTTCTCGGACGTCGAGGCGCGCGTGCCGGCCCCGGACCTACGCCCCTACACCCCGCTCCACCCCTTGTGGAGCAACGGCGCCGACAAGGAGCGCCTGCTCTACCTGCCCCCCGGCGGCCGCATCGAGCCGGGCGACGACGGCTTCGACTTCCCCGTGGGCACGGTGCTGGCCAAGACCTTCACGCTGCCCGACCTCGAGGGCCGGCTCGGCACGGTGCCCATCGAGACCCGCCTCTTGTACCGCACGCGCACGCGCTGGTCCTACGCGGAGTACGTCTGGAGCGCCGACGGCAGCGACGCGGACCTGCTCGAGCGGGACTGGGCGGCGCTCGGCCTGCGCCTGACCGACGCCGCCGGGCAGACCTTCCGGTACACCCTGCCCGGAGCGGTCGACTGTGAGAGCTGCCACGGCGCCCCCGGGGACTCGCCCGTGCTCGGCATCTCGAGGTGGCAGCAGCCGCCCGAGGTCGCGGACCTCTACAGCCGGCCCCCCGAGACCGCCGAGCTGCCGGCGCGCACGCCGCTCGAGGGCGAGGTCATCGGCTACGTGCAGGGGAACTGCGCGTTTTGCCACCACGGCCGACGCACCGGCGACAACGCGAGCTTCAGCCTACTGCCGCAAGACTTCGTGGCGAATACGGTGAACCGTGAGACCGAGAGCTCGGCCAGCGGCGTCGGCGTGCGGGTCGTGCCCGGGGATGCGGACGGCAGCGCGGTCTTCCAGGCCGTGGTCGAGGCCCGCTCGCCCGACTACACCGGCGACTTGAAACCCATGCCCCCCGTGGGGATCGAACGCATCGATCCGCGCGCCGAGCGCATCTTGCGAGCATGGATCGAGGCTCTGTGAACCGCGTCGCCCCCATGCTCGTCTTGCTCCCTTTCCTCGCCTGTGAAGCCGTGGAGCGCAAGACGCTGGCCCCGAGCGCGCCCACGGCCGATGCGTTCGTGCCGATCGGGCGCGTCATCGATGCCACGTCGGCGGTCGTCGGCGACGCCGCCCCACCCGTCGGCGACGCCGGCATGCCCTGGCAGCCGCTGCTCCGGCTGAGCTTCGAGCCCGTGGAGCACGACGCCGAGACCCTTCGCGCCACGGACCTCGTCTTCCTGCCGGATGCCCCCGGCGAGTTCCTTTGGCTCGACAAGGACGGCGAGGTCCACCTGATGCGTCTCGAGGGAACGCGGGCCACACGCCTCGGCGGGTTCCGTGTACTCGACACGTGGAACGACTCCGACGCCGGCCTGATCAGCCTGACCCTGGATCCGGACTTCGCCCGCAACCAACGCCTCTACATCGGCCTGACGACGAGCATGGAGCGCAGCGTGGTGCGCGCGTACACCCTCGACCGCGCCGCGCTCGAGCGCACGCAGGAGAGCGCGTGGGACGTGATCGGCGTCGAGGGCGCGGGCGCGCGGCGCTCCTGGCACAACGTGGGCTCCATCGGCTTCGACGCGTCCGGTGTCCTGTGGGCGCTCTTCGGCGACAAAACACTGGGGGCGCCGGCCCGTGATCCGGACTCGCCTCTCGGGGCGCTCCTGCGTGTGGTGCCCGACCCTACGGCGCCCACGGGCCACACCTATCCGGACGACAATGCGTACGCGCCCGGCGAGGGCCACCCGGGCGTCTACGCCAAAGGCATGCGCTCCCCGTGGCGCGGTCTGTATCACGCCGGGCGGTACTACTTCGGCGATGTGGGGCAAGACAAGTTCGAGGAGGTCAATGTGATCGACGCGCCGGGCCTCGACTTCGCATGGCCGCATGTCGAGGGGCCCTGCGTCGAGGGCTGCGACGGTTTGACCGACCCCTTCATCGCCTACGATCGCTCTGGCGACCACCCTTTCGTCCGGGACGATCCCGACCGGATCGCCGTGCGCCTGCGCACGGTGCACGTTGGCCTCATCTACCGGCCCGATCCGGACGGCCGCCTCGATCCGTACGAAGGCCGTTGGAACGAAGTCCTGACCTTCGGCGACGCCTCCACGGGCTTCATCCGCGCGGTGCGCATCGACGCGGGGGCTGAGCCGGACCCCACGAGCTGGCCCGTCGGGCATCTCCAGTACGTGACCGGCTGGGCGCAGGCGCCGGACGGCTACGTGTACCTCACGGGTCTCGGCACCTGGCCCATCGACGCGCCGCGCACAGCGCGATCACCCTTGTGGCGCGCGGTGTTGGCGCGATGAGCGGCCGAATCGTACGCCCGACTCTACGCGGCCGGCTGGACTGCTCCGCCGCGAGCGGGCTGGTCGTCGACGCGACGCACCTGTGGGTCGTCGCCGACGACGAGAACGACCTCTTCAGCTACGACCGCGCGACGCTCGCGCCCCGGCCGCGCATCACGCTCTTCCAGGAGAGCCTGCCGGACGACCCGCGCGCCCGGAAGGCCGCGAAGGCCGACCTCGAGATGCTCACCCGCCTGCCGGACGGTCGATTGCTGGCGCTGGGCTCGGGCTCCACGGAGCGTCGCGCGCGGGGCGCCCTGGTGGACGGGACACACGTGCAGCCCGTGGACCTCGCGCCGCTCTACGCGCATCTCGCGACGCGCATCCCTGAGCTGAACCTCGAGGGCGCCGCCGTCGTGGGACACACCTTCTGCCTGCTGCAGCGCGGCAACGGCGCGAGCGGGCACAACGCGCTGGTGCGGCTCGACCTGGCCGGCCTGCTGACTGCGCTGGAGGCCGGCCGGCCCCTGGGCCCCGAGCTCATGCGGTCCCTCGTGCCCGTGGCGCTCGGCGCGCTGGACGGCGTCGCGCTCGGCTTCACCGACGCGTGCGCGCACCCACGGGACCCGGACGCGCTCGTCTTCACCTGTGCGGCCGAGGGCGGCGGGAGCACCTACGAGGACGGGGACTTCGCCGGCTCCGCGGTCGGCGTGCTCGGCCTCGACGGCCACCTTCGCGGACCCATCGTGCGCCTCGAGGCCGTGGACAAGGTCGAGGGTGTGCACGCCGAGGCGACGGACGACGGCCGGCTCGCGCTCCTGCTCGTCGCCGACGCCGATGATCGCAGCGTCTGCGCGCCGCTCTACGCCGTCACCGTTTGACGCGACGCGGACCGAAAACTTTTTTTTCGGGGCACCGCATCCTTTCGCCCGGGTCGTTCGTTGTCGGGGCAGAAGGAGAAAAAAACCATGACGAACCCCGCCGCCCAGAAGACCGAGTCCACGTTCCGCACCGCCTACACCGTTCGCGCCCGCATCGAGGCCGCGCCCGACGCCGTGTGGGCCCGACTGACGAACGCCGCCGACTTCACCCGCTGGAACAGCACCGTGACGCGCCTGGAAGGCCAGATCGCGCCGGGGCAGCGGCTCGAGCTCGAGGTCCCGCTCGCGCCGGGGCGTACCTTCAAGCCCCGGGTGAAGTCGATGGAGCCCGCCGCGCGGATGGTCTGGAGTGACGGCGCCGCCCCGATGTTCAAGGGCGAGCGGGTCTTCACGCTCACCGCCGACGCCGACGGCACCACGACCTTCGAGATGACCGAGACCTTCACGGGGGTCTTGTTGCCCCTGATTCGCCGGTCGCTGCCCGACTTCCGGGCCGCGTTCGAGCAGTATGCCCACGACCTCAAGAACGCCTGCGAGGCCTGAAAGTGAGCACTCCCACGAACGGCACCCCCGACGCCCCCTGGACCCTGAAGACCCCCAGCGGCACCGCCGAGTTCGTCGCCTGGCGCGACCCTTCCGCCTCGCCGCCCGCATTGGTGGTCCAGGTCGGCAAGACCCAGCTGCGTTACCACCTGCGCTGCATCGAGGACCTGCACGCGCACCTGAAAGCGCAGGGCGACTGGGTTCTGTGCGGCAGCGCCGACGAGCAGAAGCCCGCCGCCGACGGCACGGTCGAGGGCTGGGGCCGCTCCGAGGCGAACCCCGTCGGCGGGTGGTACGGCCTGAAGAAGGGGCTGCGCGGGCGTTTCGGCATGTACGTGCCGCCGGTGCTCGAGGTCCTGGGGCTCGCCGAGGTCGAACACAACGCCAAGAACAACCGCATGCGGGCGCTGCCGTGAGCGGACCTCTCGTCGAGCTCGCGGCCGCGCGCGAGCAGTTTCTGAACCTCGTCGACTCCCTGCGGCCGGACCTGCACCGGTACGTGACACGCCTCGTCGGTTCCGCCATCGACGGCGAGGACGTGGTGCAGGAGACTCTCGCGAAGGCGTTCTACGCCCTGAGCCTCACGCCCGAGGTCCCGCCGTTGCGGCCGTGGTTGTTCCGGATCGCGCACAACACCGCCATCGACTCGCTGCGCCGCGCCGACCGGCGCCTCACGCAGGCCCTGCCCGAGGAGGACACCTTGGCCGACGAAGACACCCAGGACCCCGAGGTCATGCGCGCCGCGCTGTCCGCCTTCCTCACGCTGCCCGTGACCCAACGCAGCGCGGTGATCCTCAAGGACGTGCTCGACGAGTCCCTCGAGGACATCGCCGCGCACCTCGAGACCACCGTGCCCGCCGTCAAGTCGTTGCTCGTGCGCGGTCGCGCGTCGCTGAAGCGCGCCGCCGTAGAGTCCGAGCCCCCTCGGGCCGAGACGAGCCCCGAGCAGCGGGCGCTCCTGCACCAGTACGTCAGCCTCTTCAACCAGCGCGACTGGACCGGCGTGCAGTCCTTGCTGAAGGAGGAGTGTCGCCTCGACCTCGTCTCCAAGTCCCAGCGGCAAGGCAAGGCCGTGGGCATGTACTTCGGCCGCTACGCCCAGGAGACCGGCCTCGAGTTCCGCGCCGGCACCGTCGAGGGGCGCCCCACCGTGGGTGTCTTCGGCGCCGACGGCCAGCTCGCCTATGTCATCTTCATCGAGAGCGACGACGGGCGGGTCAGTGCCATTCGAGACTTCCGGTATGTGCCTTACATGGCGCGGGAGCTGCGGTTCGTGCCCGACGCCGCGGGGTGAGCGGCCGGGCGTCGAACCTGCTACGCTCGAAGGCACAATGCGAACCCTCATCACGTCTGTCGCTGGCCTACTGTTCATGGGCTGTGGGAACGCTGCGGCGCCGGACGCCGGCGGCAACGATGCGGGCGTGCGCGTCGACGCGGGCGCACTGCCGCTCGGGGACGCGGGCCTTGCCGTCGACGAGGGCGCGTCGTCGCCTCCCGACCGCGGCGACGCGCTCGCCGAAGAGGATGCGGGCGTCGAAGCCGACGTCCCGCGGCCTCCGACCACGGCTGGTCTGCTCGACGACTTCTTCGCGAACCACGGCGGCCGTGAGGCCTTCGCCGAGCCGGCGGCCTCAGCCATCGAGGCGTTGCTTCTGAGCGAAGACGACGTCGACGCCGGGGACTACGCGTCGGCCGCGGCCCGTGTGCAAGCGTTGTTCGCGGCCTGGCCGTATGACAGCGACGGGTGGTTCGTACGAACGCCGGACGGACTCAACGTAGGGAGCCCGGTCGCTTACTACGGCCTGCGCATGCTCGAGCACATCGTGGCGGCCGGGCCGCTCGCCCCCACCGGTACGCTGCAGATGACCGCCATCGTGGCGACCTGCGCGACGGTCACCCGCCCGACACTTCCCGACCTCGCGCCAGAGACCGTGGAGTTGGCGCTCGATCCCGAGATCCTCGCGGACGACGCCCGTGTGCTGCGTGAGTCGACCGGCCTCTTCCGACACTGGGTCACCGCGATCACCGGCGGTCTCACGGTCGAGCTGGTCGTGGTGCCGATGACAGGCTGCGCGACGGTGACCTACACCGACGACGGCAGTACGATCGTCAGCTACCCGGACGCGGGCCAGATGGTCGCCTCCATCCCCGCCGACATCGCACGGGACGCCGACTTCCTGTGGGTCGTCGCTCCGTCGGGCGTGCCCGGGGACGGCTCGGGCTACGGGCGCCACTTCATCACCGGCGGCATGGGGGGCGTGGGAGCGCGACCTCTCTTTCTCTCGGACGACGGCTGGTTCGTGCGCAAGCCCGAGCACCTCGGCACGGGCCGATACACCGCGATCGAGCGGCGCGTCTACCAGCCGCAGTGGTTCCAGCACGAGTTCATGCACCATCTCTTCCGGACCTGGCCCGACCTCGGGCTGGAGGTGACCGGCCACCAGTGGTTCGACCGTGCGACCTGGCCCGACGACTTCGAGGGCAGGTTCGAGCCGGACTACTACTCCGAGGCCATCACCAAGCGTCTGCTCAGCGCCACACCGTCCCTCGCCGAGGCGCTCCAGGGGAAGGACTACGCTGACATGAGTATCACTCCGCTCGCGGCGATCGCCGGTGACTTCCGCCGCGACCCGGTCGAGAATGATTGGCACCTCGTCACCGTCACCGTCGTCGGGGATGAGGCGACTTGGACCAACCGGGCGGGCGTGTCGTGGACGCTCGTCGTCCGCGACGACAGCCTCTACTCGGCGCCGGACAGCCCTTACGGAGAGCAGCGGATGGACGTCGAGCTCGACGCGGGCGGTGACGTGGCGGGGCTGTGGTTCGGCGGCGAGCGGTACGGGCGGGTCCCGTGAGCGTCCTCGCCGCGCTCGACCCAGGCCGTGCGTAGGCCGCGTCGTGCGGCTTGCACCCGGAAGCCCATTGCGACAGGGCACGGCGCGTCGCAGAGTGCGCCGAATGGTGCGCTCACATCACAACGAATCTCCGGTGCCGGAAACGCGGACACTGCACCCTGAGCGCAGAGCGCTTGCTCTGACGGTGGCCGCGGTGCTCGTCGGGTGCGGCGCGGCATCGACGCCCGCGCGCTACGCCGAGCGGCCGCTGTTGACGCCCGACGACGAACACACACTCGTGGTCGTCATCCCCGCGGGCTTCTCGTC
>JBMOFP010000259.1:0-7390 GCA_049318805.1 Bradymonadia bacterium | reverse complement strand
CGCGCTGTGGGACACGGGCGTAGAGCGCATCGCGGGCGTCGACGAGGCCGGCGTCGGGCCACTCGCGGGGCCCGTCGTGGCGGCCGCGGTCATCCTGCCCGTGGGCCATCGCATCGCCGGGGTCGACGACTCCAAGCGCCTCAGTGAGACCCAGCGTGTGGCCCTGGCGCAGCAGATTCGCAGCGAGGCCGTGGCCTGGGCCGTGGCCAGCGCGAGTGTCGAAGAGATCGACACGCTCAACATCTACCACGCCGGGCTCCTGGCCATGCGCCGGGCCGTCGAGGCGCTCACACCAACCGCCCACGCGCTCCTCGTCGATGCGCGGACCGTACCCGGCGTCGAAATGCCGCAGACCCGGATCGTCCGCGGCGACGCGCTGAGCCTCTCCATCGCCGCCGCGTCCATCCTCGCGAAGACCGACCGCGACGCCCTCCTGGAGTCCCTCGACGTCGCGTATCCGCTCTACGGTTTCGCACGCCACAAGGGCTACCCGACCCCCACACACCTCGCCGCCCTCCGCGCCCACGGTCCGTGCCCCGCACACCGCACGACCTACGCGCCGGTGCGTGCGGTCATGCCCCCCCCGACGGATTCGTAGACGACGAGTGCCGCTCGAACCCCCTCTCGACCCCCCCCACGCAGGGCCGAGGTCCGGCGATGAGGTCGAGGGGGGCGGATGAGTGGGAGGTCCCCGAGGGAGACTCCGTCGCCGGACCACAGGCCCGGTGATCGAAGTCACAGCGGTCGCCGACCTGTCGTTGCCACGCCCGCGACGGACTCCTAAACGAACAGCTCGCCCAGGTGGTCCACCACCCGACCCTCTGCCGCCCCGAACTCCGCCGCCGGCAATCCCGCGGCCCGCAAGACCGTCAACCCCGCGTGACTCGCATTCCCTCGGCTGCCCGAGCGGTAGTGATACCCGCCCTTCAAACGACCGCCGCCGCGACCCGCGACGAGCACCGGGAACTCGTCGTTCGAGTGCACGTTGCCTTCCGAGAGCTCCGTCGTGCACAGGATGGCGCTGTTGTGCAGCACGTTCGAGTCGCCCTCGGGCTGGTCCCGCAGCGCCTGCAGGAAGTCCCCGAGCCGCTCCATGATGAAGACGACGCTCTGGTGAACCACCGGCTGGTCCCCGCCCTCGTCGTGACACATCTGGTGCATGCTGTTCGGGGCGCCCGCCGGCCAGATCACTACGCCCGAGCCGGCGCTGCTGAACATGACGGAGAACGCGCGCGTCAGGTCACAGGCCAGGGCGAGCGCCATGAGCTGCGACATCGCCGTGTTCTTCTCCGTGAGCTGCTCCCGGCCGTCGACGTTCGGGTAGTCCCCGGGGCGACCGGGCACCCGACACACGAGCGCCTCGTTGCCGAGCCGCTGCTCGATGGACCGGATGCTCTCGAAGTGCTGCTCGAGGCGCCGGCGGTCGTTCGTGCCGACCTTGTTTTGGAGCCGACGAATCTGGCCGTTGACCAGGTCGAGCACGCTGCGTCGCGACGCCGCGAGCTGCGGCTCGAGCGGCCCTGCGCCGAAGATGCGGTCGAAGAACCGCGCAGCGGAGTACTCGCTGGGGTTCGGCGCGCTCGGCCCGTTGTGGCTCAGATGCTGGAAGGTGGTGCCTTCGTCGGTGCCGTAGAAGTCCGCGATGGCGACCTCGAGGGAGCGATAGGGCGTCTGCACGCCCTGGGCGAGGTACAGGTCGGCCGCGACCTGGTCCACGCTCTGCCGCGCGAAGGTCGTGACGATGGTGTCCCGGGTCGTGCCGAGCTGGTGGTAGCGGGCGCCCGTGAGGATGCCCGTCATGCCCGAGTGGTGCGGGTGGGAGGCGGTTTTGATCTCGAGGCCCGTGACCGGGCTCACGTAGTCCCGCACGCGCTGGAGCGGGGCCATCTCCGCGCGGGGCTGCCACCCCAGGCCCTCGCCGTCCGGGGTCCAGTGCGACCTGCGGACGCCGTTGCCCCAGAACCACACCCCCATGCGTGTCGGGAGCGGCGTGCCGTCGGCCATGGCCGTGGCGTTGCCGTTCAGCATGGCCTCGAGCGCCGGCAGGGCGATGGTCGCGACCGCGCCGCCCAGGGCGCCGCGGAGGAAGGTTCGACGGTTCATTGCAGCCCCTCCGAGGTCAGCCGGAAGCCTGGGCTCAGAACGAGCTGCAGCGCGGTGTCGCGCACCCGATAGCCGCCCGCGGCGAGGCGGTCGTAGAGCGCGCGCAGCGCCGGCTCCTCGCCGAACTCCTCGAGGTGCCCCGTGGCATACCGATACATCCGACGCACCAGGCATGCGCCCACGTCCGGGTGGCCGCGCAGGACCCGTGCGAGGCCGCCCAGGTCGCGGAACTCCGCGCCCGCGAGCTCGCCCGAGGCGTCGATGGGCAGGCCGTACTCCGTCGTCCGGTACGCCCCGAGCGCGTCGAAGTGTTCCAGCGCGAGCCCGAGCGGGTCCATGAACTGGTGGCACCCATTGCAGGTCGGATCGGCCGCGTGCTGCGCGATCTTCTCGCGCGTGGTCTTCGGCGGCGCGCCCGGCACGTCCTCACCGAGCGAGGTGGTCACGCCCGGGGGCGGCGGGGGCACGTCGAAGCAGAGCAGGGCGTTCTGGATGAACTTGCCGCGGAGCGTCGGGCTCGTGACCGTGCGGTGCGCGTTGGCCGCGAGCACGCCGGCGGTGCCGAGGAGGCCGCCGCGCGGGTGATTGCCGGGCAGGTCGACGGGGACCCAGGCATCCTCGGGGGTGTCGATGGGGAACGGCAGGCCGTAGAGCGCCGCGAGCTCGGCGTTCACAAAGAGGCGCCTCGAGGTGAGCACCTCGGCGAACTCGGCGTTGCGTGTGAAGGCGACATCCCGGAACAGGGCCTCGATCTCGCCGCGCATCGAGGCCGCGAGGGTCGCCGACATCTGCGGGAAAATCGCGGGATCACGTTGCAGACCGTCGACCCGCTCGAGGTTCACGTACTCGCCGAAGAAGCGCACCAGCGCGGTCTCGGCCCGGGGGTCCTCGAGCAAACGTGTCGCCTCGGCGCGCACCCCGTCGTCGGTGACCAGCCGACCTTGCTCGGCGGCGTCGAGCAGCGCGTCGTCCGGGGGACCGTTCCACAGGAAGTACGAGAGGCGGCTCGCCATCTCGAAGCCCGTGTGACGACGACCGCCGGCGCGGTCGGGATCGGGCTCGCCGACCTCGACGCGGTACAGAAGGTCCGGCGACTGCAGCGCCGCGGAGACGCCCTGGGCGAGGCCCTGCCAGGGGTCACGCAGCGTTTCCCCGACCTGTCGGGTGAGCGCGACGAAGGCCTCGACCTCTTCGGCCTCGACCGCGCGACGAAACGCCCGGCGCAGGAAGCCCGTCAGGAAGGTGCGCGCGCAGGTGTCGTCGCCGAGCGTCGGCTCGCAGCCCGTGAAGCCGACCCGACGGGCCGGATCGGCCACGAACTGTCGCGCCACGTCCGCGGCGGCCGCTTCGAACTGCTCGGCGGCGCGGGGCGAGACCGTCAGCTCGGAGCCGCCGATCGTCGTGAAACCGTGGAGCGGGGTGTCGTTCTCCAGGTCGGCCGGGACGACGAGGTCGGGCCAGAAGAGCGCCCGGAGCGTCGTCTCGTACTGGGCGCGCGTCAGGCGGACCAACCGCGCGGCCGCCGGCGCGAAGTTCGGGTCCTCGAGCACCGGGGGCGCGGTGAACGGCGGCGGCGGGGCACCGGAGTCCGAGCCGCCGGCGGGCGGGTCCGAAGGGGCGCCGCCCGGCCCGTCTTCCGCCCCCGGTGGGGTCGGCCGGCCCGGGTCGGCGGACCCCGGCGTGGTGGGTGAGGCCGGGCCGTCGGCCCCTTGCTGCGACTCGAGCTGGGCCTCGGAGCACGCCAGCAAGCCGGCGCAGAGCTGCACGGCAACGAGTCTCGAGGTTCGGGTCCGTCGCGTCATCGTGTCCCACCCTCGCAAAGTGCGTGCCTCGCCGGGGAGCGTGTCAGTTCAAACCGTTGATCGTCAATCGGTACGAGCGGTTGCAATCGTTGCCCGTGAAGCGCTTCACACGCACGACGTAGCGCCCGCCGTCGTCCACGTTGAGGCGCTCCGTCCAGTCGATGGACTCGTCGGCGCTCCCGCCGGCCGTGCTCGACGCCAGGGGTCGCTCGGCCCGGCAATCGGCCACGTTGAAGTACAGGAAGAGGTCCAGGTCCATGCCGTTCGGGACGTTCTCCAGGTCGACGCGCACATGCTCCTGGAAGCCCGGCACGCTGAACCCGTCCGAGGCGTCGAAGCAGTAGTAGTCCTCTCGATCCGCTACGGCGTCGTGGGTCGCGTCGAGGAAGGCATTGGGGTCGGTGCCCTGGATCACGGTGCAACGATCGCAGCTGTCGTTGGGCTCGTAGCCGTCGGGATCACGGTCGGCCTGGCCGTCGCAGTCCTGGTCCAGGGCGTCGCCGCAGACCTCGGCCCGAGGGTCGACGTTGCCGCGGCAAGCGTCCCAGGCGTTCCAAGCGCACTGTCCGGAGCACGTACGTGTCTGGAGACCGCGCACACACTCGCCGACGTCGGACGCACCACAGTTCCGAGACTCGGCGTCGCCGGGCGCGCAGACGCCCTCGTCTCCGCACGGGTCGAAGTTGCCCCAGCGCGCGTTGGGCAGGCACGTCCGGGTCTGCGTGCCGCATTGGCCGCAGGCTCGGTTCTCTGTCTGCCCGGCGACACACTCGGGGGCCAACTCGCAGGCCCCGAATGGCCCGAAAGTGCACGCGTCGTCGCAGGTCCGGGTCTGGGTGCCGTCGCCCTGACACACCTGGGTGTCCGCCTCGCCGGGTGCACACTCGCCCTCGGCTTCGCACGGGCCCACGGGACCCCACTGGCAATTCGCCTCGCACGTCTGCACTCGTTGTCCGCAGCGGCCGCAGTCCTCGCTCCGTGTCTCGCCCGGGGCGCAGCCCTCGACGCCGTCGACGGTGCACGGCGACCAGTCGCCCCAGCCGCACGCCTCCAGGCACACACGCTCGCGTTGCCCACACCCGCCCGGGCACGCCTCGACCTGCTTCTCACCCGGGGCGCACTGCCCGGCCCCTACGCAGGCCTGGTACTCCCCCCAGGTGCACTCCGCGGTGCAGGTCCTCCGCTGCACCCCGCACAGGTCACACCGGGCCTCTTCGAGCTGGCCGGGTGCACACACACGTCGGCTCTCGTCGCACGCGCTCCACGCGCCCCACGTCTCGCCGATGCAGGTTCGGGAGCGCACGCCGCACGTGCCGCACGCCTGCTCGTCCACCTGCCCGTCGTTGCACGCGCAGGTCTCCGGGGCCGTGCACTGCGCCCAGATCCCCGCTTCGCACGTCTCGACCCCGGCGCCGCAGGCGTTCCGACAGTCTCGCACAGCCTCGTCGTCCGCTTGCCCGTCGCAGTCGTCGTCCTCGCCGTTGCACGTCTCGGCGGTCGGTGCGCGTGCGGAGCAATTCGCCCAGCGGCCCCCGGAGCAGGTCTCGAGCCCCGAGCCACACTCCGTCTGGCAGTCCCGCACGTCCCCTTCGGCGCACCCCGAGCAGCCGTCGTCGACCTCGCCGTTGCAGTCGTCGTCCGCCCCGTTCCCGCACAGCTCGGGCCGGACCCGCTCGGCCGTGCACCCCCGCCACTGGCCCTCGGAGCAGCGCTCGATGCCCTCGCCGCACTCGGTCTGGCACCGGCGCTCCTGGCCGTCGTCGCAGCCGAAGCAGCCGTCGTCCACCAGGCCGTTGCAGTCGTTGTCGACCGCGTCGCCGCAGACCTCGGCGCTCTCGGTGCGCACACTGCAGCGGAAGACTCCACCTCGACACCGCGCGGTGCCGTCGCCGCACGCCGTGGTGCAGGGCTGCTCGGCGCCCTCTACACACTGGCTCTCGAAGCACGTGCCGTCCACGCATCGGCCGCCGGGGCAGTCCGTGTCCATTCGACATCGCCCTGCGGGTGGATCGACGGGCCCGCCGTCCGCGGCCGAGGGCAAGCAGCTTCCGCCGACGCAGGCGGCGCCCACCGGACACTCGCCCGCGGGGCCGCACCGTGGCGCGACGCACTGGGATTCGAAGCACACCTGGGTCGGCGCGCAGTCTTCTCTCGACGTGCACGTCGGTCCGGCCTTGGGCGCGTTGGCGCAGGCCACGGCGGTCCAAAGCGCGAGGAGGCAGAGGAGCGTTCGCGACATGACTTGCATGCCGCGCAAGGTACCGCGCCTCTCTGGAACGCTCCGTGACTTTTTGCTCAGCTCGCGGCCAGCAAGGGCGCCGAAGGGGAGCGACTCCGGGCTCGGTGCGTGCGGCGCGCGGCGAAGCGCACGTCGAGCGCGGGGCGCTCGGCCGCGGAGCTGTAGCGTGCGTCGGCCAACAGGTCCGTGAGCGTGGCGCAGGCCAGAGCGTCGGTGAGCTCACCCTCACCCGCCGTGCGGACGGCCTCGTCGTAGACGGCGCGGGCGAGGTCGAGAATCGTGGTTTCGAGGGTCATCGGGGCCTCCAGTGTTCGTGGGTTCGGGTGTCTCCCTCTCCAACGGCGGATCCGACGAGACCTTCGCTCCCTGTGTCTCCGCGCACCCACACCGCGCTTGCGTGGCGTCGTCGCGCGGGCCATGCTCCCCGCCCGTGACGAGAGGCCGCATGCACGAGTACTGGACGGCCACGATCGCGCTGCTGTGCGTTCTTGCTCAGCCTGCGTACGCGCTCCCGCTCGACGCCAGCGCCGAGGGGGCGGACGACGACGCCACGGTGCGGTTGGTCGTGGACGCGCAGACCCTGAGCGCGGACCGACGAAGCCGGTGCACGGTCTCGTTGGAGGTCGCGCAGGCCGAGGTCGCGTTCACTCCGGGCGACCGGGTCTTCGTGTGGGTCTACGAGGACGACGCCTTCGCCAACGACCAGATCTGGGCGACCGATTTCGCGGTCCAACCCGCGGACTGGGCGGCTGGGCGACTTCAGCGCACCTTCGACTGCACCTCCGACTTCGGTGCGGACGGGGTGGGCGGCATCGAGGTCTTCGCCGAGGCCCGCATCGAGAAGGCGGCGTGCGGCTTTTTGTGCGTTTGGGACCGACCGGCGACGCCGGCGCTGGCGCTCGAGACGGTGGACGACGACCCCGCGGAGGACGACGACAACGCGGACGGGGCGCGGGCGCTCGCGCTCGGCCTCACGGGGGACCGGGTCGCGCGTGAACAAGACTGGACCCGCATCGAGCTGGAGCGGCGCTCGCGCATCACGGTGCGGGTGGACCATCGCCCCGGCGCCGGGCGACTTGATCTGGTGCTGCTCGATGAGGGGGGCGCCGTGCGCGCGCAGGCCGTGGACACCGACGACGGCGCGGTCGTCGACTTCGAGCCCGCGGACCCTGGCCGCTGGCTCGCCCGCGTCTCGCCGCGAGACGGCACCGACCCGAACTTCTACGACCTGAGACTCAGGGTCGAC
>JBMOFP010000258.1:0-7399 GCA_049318805.1 Bradymonadia bacterium | reverse complement strand
GGCGAGGACGACGCCGCCGAGCCGTCGGTCGTGCTGCACGAGTACGGACACGCCGTCGCGGCCGCCCTGGGCATCGACGAGAGCCCCGGTGGGCCGCACGATGGGGACCGCGCCGCCCCGGCCCTGGCGTGGTCGGAGGGCTTCGCCTCGTTCTACGCGGCGGCCACGTTGGGCGGTCCGGTCCTCGAGGACCGGGGCCCTGGGGGCGTGCGTACGCTGAACCTCGAGACCCTGCCGAACGACGACGCGCGGGCGATGGGGGTCGAGGGGGACGCCGAAAGCCACCGCGTCTCCGAGTACCTGGTCGCCGCGATGCTCTGGGACCTGTACGACGACACCCCGACCGAGGAGCCGGTGCATCTCGGCGAGGCGCTCTGGACCCTACTCGCGGAAGGACTTGCAGCGCGTGCGGTCGACGCCGGCCCCTTCGGTCTCGACCTGACGGACGTGCTCGCCGTCCTCGTGTGCGCGGGGCCGGACCAGGCGGCGGCGGTCGCCGTCGTCGCGAACGCGGTGCAGTTCCCTCTCGAGGCGGCCACCGCAACCTGCGCAGGCGGGTCGCAGGTCAGTCTCAATCCGTGACGGCGAGCCACTCCAGGTACCGCTGAATCCGCTCGTCCGTCCACGGTTGCACGTTGACGAAACGAAGGCGGATGTGGCCGTCCCGGTCGACGACGTAGCTCTCGGGCAGCTTCTCGGTGCCCCAGGTGTGGCTGATCGACTTCTCCGGATCGAGCCCGATGAGCATCCGCGTCGGCTTGCCCGCCTGAAACGCCGAGATTTCGCGCCAGCTCTCGTCGGCGCTGACGGCGACGAGCTCGAAGGGGACCTTCGAGAGCGACTCCGCGAGCTTTTCCAGGGCGGGCACCAGGTGGCCCAGAAGTTCACGAAGACGACCTTGCCGCGCAACGACGAGAGCCGAACCTTGGAGCCATCCTGCCGGATGACCTCGAAGTCGGGCGCCGGGCGGTCCACGACCTGCGCGCCGAAGTTGCGCGCGACGAGGACCTCCGGGGTCGGACGGGCCTGCACGAGATCGACGTACAGGACCGCGGTGAGCGAGACGACGGCGCCGGCCACAATCACGAGGGGACGAATGCGGACCCAGGTTCCGGCCGAGCGCGGCGTCGTGTCGCTCATCGACTTACTTGACGCCCTTCTTCGCGAGCTCCTCGTCGATCAGCTTCTTGAAGCTGTCGAACGGCTGGGCCCCGCGGAGCTTACGCCCGTTGATGAAGAAGCTGGGCGTACCCGACGCGCCGAGCTCCTTGGCCTGGGCCATGTCGGCCTCGATCTGGGTCTTGTACTTGCCGCTGTCGAGCGCGGCCTTGAACTTGCCCATGTTGAGGCCGACCTCACCGGCGTACTTCTCGAGGTCGGCGCGCGAGAGCGCCTTCTGGTTCGCGAAGATGGTGTCGTGCATCTGCCAGAACTTGCCCTGCTCGTTGGCGGCGAGCGTCGCCTCCGAGGCGAGGGGGGCGTCCTTGTGGAACGGCAGGGGGTTGTGCTTGAAGACGAGGCGGACCTTCTTGCCGTAGGTGTCCTCGATCTGCTTCATCGTGGGCAGCACGCGGCTGCAGAACGGGCACTGGAAGTCGCTGAAGATCGTGACGGTGACCGGGGCCTTGGCGTCCCCCTTCACGGCGTCGGTCGAGGCGATCTTCACGTCGTAGACCTTGTTGTCCTCGGGGGGCGCCTGGCCGGCGGCGCGGGCGGCCTTCTGGGTCGCGCCGTTCTTCGTGGTCTCGGCGTAGACCTGGGAACGCGGCGTGCCCTTCTTGACCAGCTCCTGGGCCTTCTTGAGCTCCTCGTCGATGACCTTCTGGAAGGCGTCGAAGGGCTGCGCGCCCACGAGGTTGCGCCCGTTGACATAGAAGTTCGGGGTGCCGGACGCGCCGATCTGCGCGGCGAGCTTCTGGTCGTTGGCGACCTGGGCCTTGAACTTCCCGCTGTCGACCGCGGCCTTGAACTTGCCCATGTTGAGGCCGATCTCAGTGGCGAACGCGTCGAGGTTCTCGCGCTTCAGCGTCTTCTGGTTGGCGAAGAGCTTGTCGTGAAACTCCCAGAACTTACCCTGCTCGCCGGCGGCGAGGGCGGCCTCGGCGGCAAGGGGCGCGTCCGCGTGGAACGGCAGCGGGTTGTGCTTGAAGACCAGCCGGACGTCCTTGCCGTACTTGTCCTCGATCTGCTTCGTGGTGGGGAGCACGCGGGCGCAGAACGGGCACTGGAACTCAGAGAAAACGACGACGGTCACGAGCGCGTCCGCCGGGCCCTTGACGGCGTCCACGGACTCGACCGGCACCTTGTAGACGGTCGTGTCGGGGGCGTTGTTGTCGGCGTTGCGGGGCGCGGGCGCGGCGGCCTTGGCCAAGCCGTTCTCGGTGACCTTGGCGTACAGGTCCGCCTTGGCGGTGCCGGCCTTCAGCAGCGCGTCGGTCTTGGTGATCTCCTCGTCGATGACCTTCTTGAAGCTCTCGAAGGGCTGGGCGCCCACGAGCTTGCGGCCGTTGATGAAGAAGTTCGGGGTGCCCTGCACGCCGAAGGTCGAGCCGACCGCGAGGTCGGCGTCGACCGCGGCCTTGAACTTGCCGCTGTCGAGGTCGGCCTTGAAGCGGCTGAGGTCGAGGCCGAGCTCCTGGGCGTAGGCGTCGAGGTTCTCGCGCTTGAGCGCCTTCTGGTTCTCGAAGAGCTTGTCGTGCATCTCCCAGAACTTGCCCTGGGCGCCGGCGGCGAGGGCCGCCTGGGACGCGAGGGGCGCGTCGGCGTGGAAGGGCAGGGGGTTGTGCTTGAAGGCGACCTTCACCTTGCCGGGGTACGTGTCGAGGATCTGCTTGATGGTCGGGTTGACGCGCGAGCAGAAGGGGCACTGGAACTCGGAGAACTCGATGATCGTGACCTGCGCGTCCTTCTCACCCTTGAACGCGCTGTCGCCGACGGGGACCTTGTAGACGGTCTTGTCGTCCTCGGCGGGGCGGCCCTTGTCAGGCTGGGCGGCCGGCTCCTTGTAGTTCTTCTTCACGAGCGCGGCGTAGACCTGGTCCGGCTTCGTGCCGGTCTTGGCGAGCTCTTCGGCGGCCTTGAGCTGCTCGTCGATGACGGTCTTGAAGGCGTCGAAGGGACGCGCACCGCTCAGCTCGACCCCGTTGATGCGGAAGTTGGGCGTGCCGCGCGCGCCGACCTTCTTGGCGAGCGCCATGTCGGCGTCGACCTGGGCCTGGAACTTGTTGGTGTCCAGGGCCTGCTTGAACTTGGCCATGTCGAGGCCGAGCGCCTGGGCGTAGCCGTCGAGGTCGGTGCGGGTGAGCGCCTTCTGGTTCTCGAAGAGCTTGTCGTGCATCTCCCAGAACTTGCCCTGCTCGCCGGCGGCGAGGGCGGCCTGCGATGCCAGGGGCGCGTCCTTGTGGAAGGGCAGCGGGTTGTGCTTGAAGGCGATCCGGACCTTGCCCGGGTAGGTGTCGAGGATCTGCTTGATGGTCGGATTGACCCGCGAGCAGAAGGGGCACTGGAACTCGGAGAACTCGATGATGGTGACGGGGGCGTCGGCGCCGGCGCCCTTGGTGGCGCTGGTGCCGACCGGGAGGATGTCGCTGTCTCCGGCGGCGACGGCGACGGCCTTCTTGTCGCCGTCCTCTCCGCCCTTGGAGCCCTGCCCGAGGATGAACGCGAACGCGCCGACGGCGACGATCGCGAAGATGATGGTCTCTTTACGCATTTTTCACTTTCCGTGATGACGAGGCGGTCGGCGCGGCAGAGTGCGCACGGCGACCGAAAATTCAGATTCTGGACACACTTCGACCGCGGACGACCCTCAGCCCCTTCGGGGAGGCGGGGACGCGGGCGGAGAGGCGCGTTCGATGGGGGTCGCGAGTCGTTCCGTCGGGTCGGCGCCCGGCAGCAGGCCGACGCCGCGATGCGGCAGACGCGCCTCGCGGCCGAGGGGACAGTCGAAGCCGGGTGTGGCGCCCGTCGTCGTGCGCTCGTCGGGCCAGCATTCCGGTCCCGGCTGAAGGCATCGAGGGCCCACAGGTCCGCGTTCGACGTCCGTGAGGTCCGGCACCGAACAGTCGGGCTCGGCGGCGTCGCACCCGGCCTCGGCGGCCTCGGAGGTCGCCCACGGCGACGACACACATGCCCCGGATGCACTCGCGAGCGTGGGGAAGGCCAAGAGGCCCACCAGCACGAGCAGCATCCAGAGTGCGAATCGCATGAAGGCTCCAGGGCCAGTAAGGCCCGACGAGGTGCGCGGCATGTACCGGAACCCTGGGGGCCCGTCAATGACCGCGCGGTCGTTGCGTGCGCACGTGGGGGCCGATATATGCCAGCCCATGGGAACGTGGCGCAGGTGCGGAATCATTCCGTGGGTCGTCGTGATGTCGACGGCTTGCACGACCGAGTTCCCCGCGTACCAGGGGCCGAGCTGCGTCACCGACTGTGATGCCGGGCGGTCGGACGCCAGCGTTCAGGTCGGTCAGACCACGTTCACGGCGTGGATCAACGGCCTGGTGCCTGGACCCGAGGGCACCGCGAGCGTGGCTCTGACCGGCACGCTGCGGGTCCGTGACGGCTACGCATCCTTCAGCGCGCTCCGCGCGGGGACCGAGGTCGAGGCGAGCCCCGAGCCGACCCTGGTGGTGGCGCAGGCGTCGAACCGCATGCGCATCACGCCGACGCGGGGGCTCAGAGCCCGGGGCATCGAGGAGCTCGAGGTCGTCTGGGACGCGGACGCCGAGACGGGGGTCGTGTGGTGCCTTCCGAACTCGGGGGCCTCACCGACGGCGTCCGTGGGGACGGCGACGCTCCTGCAAGCGTCTCCTTCCAGCGACGCCGGCTCCGGGCGGCTCTACGGCGTACGATGGCCGGTCGAGGCCCAGGGCCCGGCCGAGGCCTTCGAGACCGCGACGCTGCTCTTCGAGCCGAGTGGCTGGCGATTGACGGATCGAGTGGCCGGGCCCATGGCGGGCGCGACGCCGGGGGCGGGGCGCGCCCAGATACTGCCGGACGGCGCGACCGTGCTGGGCGCGGAGCCGGGCACCCCGACGAGCGAGACCTGGGAAGGCCTGCTCGGGGGCGGCTCCGGCGTCTTCGTGGCGCAAACACGGGGTCCCGTTCTCGCCGGCAGTGTGCCCGGACCGTCGGGGTGGTTCGCCGTGCGCGTGGCCGACCGACCGAGCGCGCCGGAGGTCGAAGGCGCCTGGCGCGCGGCGGGGTTCCGCGTCGGCGCGTCGGGGCGCGTCGTGCCTTCACCCGTGGAGTGGACCATCGAGGCGGGCGCGTTCCAGTGGCGACCCCTCGACGGCGAGGGCACCCGCGCGGGCTCGCTTCAGTCCGTGGACGCAGACGCCGAGGGCGCATCCGGTGCGGGACATCGGCTGGTGCTCGGAGACATCGGTGAGCTCGACGTACTCAACGCCGTCTTCTCGCCGAACCGGCGCGTCGCCGTCGTCTGGCGCAGCGTCGGCGGGCAGCCGGTCGATGGTGCCTGGTTGGCCGTTCGGTCCGCCCCCGCGAACTGATAGACTGTCGACCCGACACCCCCAGCGAACGGACCACAGCGTGGCCACGATCCCCACTTCGATCCTCCAGATGTTCGAGCAGTGGGCCGACGTGCTCGCGGAGCCTGCGCTGCGTAGGCTCGTTGCGGAGCCCGGGGGGCGGGTCCGGGTGACACGCGACGGGCGCGTCGAGCGGTTGGACCGTCCTCTGGACGAGGCCGCCCTCCTGACGGGGCTCGAGACGCTCGCGCGACGGGCCCACAAGGTTTTCGACGCCCAGAACCCGAGCCTCGAAGCGCAGTTGAAGGACGGCACACGCTTCCTCGCGCTCCGCCCCCCCGCGGTCGAGGGGGGCGTCGCCGTCACGATCGTGCGCCCCGGGGGTCGCTCCACGGACCTCGACACCTTGGCCCGCCAGGGGAGCCTGACGGTCGAGGCGGCCCGACTCCTGGCGAACGCGGTCGTGGGTGGTGCCAACCTCGCGGTCGTGGGGCCCGCCGACAGCGGCCGCACGACGCTGCTCGAGGCGCTTTGCCGCGAGATGCCGATGGAGGCGGGCCTCGCCCTGGTGGAGGAGCACACGGAGCTGCGGCTCTCGAGCCACAACGTGACCCGACTCTCGCCTCGGAAGGCCGACAAGGA
The DNA here is from genome assembly GCA_049318805.1 of Bradymonadia bacterium. Classification (GTDB taxonomy): domain Bacteria; phylum Myxococcota_A; class Bradymonadia; order UBA7976; family UBA1532; genus CANLBD01. The sequence continues at coordinate 1,265 of JBMOFP010000258.1, read as the reverse complement.
CGGGGGCGCCGTCGGGGTCGGCGACCTGATGTACTTCGCCGCCCGGATGGGCGTCGACCGTCTTGTGCTCGGGGATGTGCGGTGGACCGACGCCTGTGAGGCGGTGCATCAGCTCGCGGCCCGCGGCGTGCCGATCCTGCTCTCGCTTCCCGGCCTCGACGCCGAGGACGCCGTCGCCCGCCTCGAGGCTTTGGCACGCGCGAGCGCCGCGGGTCCACGAGAGCGCGCGGTGCCGGGACTCCTGGCGGCGGGCCTGGATCTGGTGGTCGTGTTGGGGCGTCTCGAAGGCGCCCGGGTCGTCACGCGGATACTGCAGGTCGACCACGGACGCCCGGCGTTCACCTGGATCCCACTCTTCGAGCGCAGCGCGACCCCACCCCGCTCGCTGGTGGCGCACCCCGAGGCCGCGCGGGTTTCCGAGACCTGGGCGCAGCGTCGCCCGCTCCACCTCGGCGAGGGCGGCGCCACCGTCGTCGTCTCGTTGCCGCCACGGCCCGAGATGCCGGTCCCGACCTTCCCTCCGAGCCCGCCGATGCCAATCTCGGCCTCGGCGGCCCACGACGTCGAGCAGCCGCAGGATCCCCTTCGTCGGCTCGTGCTCGACCTGCGCACCGAAGCGGCCGAGGACGCCGAGGTCGGCGAGGTCGCGGCCTCGCTCCCGGCCGCCGCAAAGCCCAGGCCCTTGCCGGCGGAGCCCGCGATGACGCACCCGTCCATTCGCCTGCCCGAGCGGCGCGAGGACGAGGACCGCACGCTCGTCAACGACGCGGTCTCGACGACCACCGAGCGCGACGAACCCTCGCCTCGGGTCGCGGGTCGCTCCTTCTCGCAGGTGCTCGCGGCCCTCGGGACCCAGGCTGGGGAGTCTGCGGAGAGCGGCGCCGCTCAAGGTTGGGAGTCACCTCCGCGGCCCGCGCCGCGCGCTCGGAACCCGGCCGAAGACACCCGAGAGACGGAGAGTCCGGCCGCCGCGCGTCGGAGAACCGCGACGGCCCCGTTTCAGGACGACTGACCCGGACGCGCGTTCGGGTCGATGCGCCCGCCGACTTCGTCGAGCTCGAGGGCGAGGCGGCCCCCCAACTCGACCAGCCGGCCCGCGGCGACCCCGCGTCGACCGTCCTGGAGCGTCGCCCTGAGGCCGCCGTCCGGCACCGGGAGTCGGCTCCCGGGTCCGAAGGCCATCGCCGCGTGGAACGTCGTGCGTAAAGGGGCGAGCGCGACCTGGAGCGCGCGGGGCGTCCGGAGCTGATGCGCGGCCGCGTCGA
>JBMOFP010000257.1:0-7461 GCA_049318805.1 Bradymonadia bacterium | reverse complement strand
GCTCCATCCTATGCGGGCCTGGCACCAGCTCTCCCTATGTTTCGCGGTGGTGGTCGCGACCGCTGCGTGCGTGGGCGAACGGAAGTCGGACTGGGGCGAGTCCTGCGACTACAGCGACCACTGCGAATCGACCTTGGCTTGCTACGCCAAACGATGCGCCCCGCTCAACGGAACACGGACCGTCACCGATGCGGTCGGGGACCTGTACGAAGGTGTCTTCAAGGACGGCCATATGGTCAGTGGGCACATCACCCACGAGGCCGGTGGCCACTCTCAGGGCAAGTTCGAGAAGGGCCTGCTCGTGGACGGCGAGCATCGCGACGCCGAGGGCGTTCGAACGGTGGGTACCTTTCGACGCGGCCGGTTCGTGCAGGGCACACGGCATGCGCCCGACGGCACCTACGCCACGGGCGACTTCGAGTCGAACGGCCTCTCGAAGGGCGTACGTTCCCTTGCGGATGGGACCGTGGAAACGGGTCTCTTCGCTTACGGAAAGTTGACCAAGGGCCAGCGTCGCCACCGCGATGGTCGGCTCCTCGACGGCAACTTCGACGACGAGGGGCGCTTGAGCTGCGATGAGTGCGAAATGACCACGGCCGAGGGCGATGTCATCAAGGGCAGGTTCCGAAAGGGTCGTCCGAAGGGCAAGGTGCATCTGAAACGCGCCGATGGCGCGCATTTCCACGGGGACCTGGTGGACAGTGAGTTCGAGGGCGACGTCCGAGCCAACTTGCCGGATGGCTCGGTCCTTCGCGGTCGAATGGTGGACGGTGGCCTTCTCGTCGGCGAGAAGACCCTGCGGGGCGGCGGCTTCGAAGAGGGCCTCTTCCGGCGCGACAAGCTGGTGACCGGCTGGCGGGTGGACTTGGTCGGGAACGTCACCATCGTCGAGTAGAGCGGGTGGAGATTTCGGGGCGGTCCCGCTATAGAGTGCGGGTGAACCTCCCGCACCGACTGCCCGGCGCGCCCAGAGTCGCCATCGCCGGCGCGAGCGGCTTTGTGGGCACGCACTTGCGGCGGGCCTTGAGCGCCGACTTCCCGGTCGTGGGTCTGGCGCGTCAGCCGCGCGCGGACGACGAGGACCGGTGGCGCGCCTGTGACCTCTTCTCGGCGACCAGCACCTTCGCCGCGCTCGAGGGCGTCGACGTCGCCGTCTACCTCGTGCACTCGATGATGCCGTCGTCGAGCCTCTTTCAGGGGAGCTTTCACGACACGGACCTGCTGCTCGCCGACAACTTCGCGCGGGCCTGTGCGCGCCAGGGTGTTCGGCAGATCATCTACCTGGGCGGCTTGATGCCTCAGGCGGGTTACGTCAGCGACCACCTCGCCAGCCGCAACGAGGTCGAAGGGGTGCTCCAGTCCGTGGGTGTGCCCGTGACGTGCCTGCGCGCAGGCATGGTGGTCGGGCCTGGGGGCAGCTCCTTCGAGATCCTGCGGGCGCTGGTGCAGCGCCTGCCCTGGATGCTCCTGCCGCGGTGGACACGCAGCCTCACGCAGGCCGTGTACATCGACGATGTCGTGGCTGTGCTGAAGTCGGCGGTCCTCAACCCCGACTTCCTGGACAAGACGCTCGACCTCGTGAACGGCGAGACCCTCACCTACGAGACCCTACTGCGACAGACCGCCGAGGCCCTGGGCAAGAAACGACTCATGGTGCCGGTGCCCATCGCGAGCACGGGCTTCTCGAAGCGGTGGGTACAACTGTTCTCGCGCGCCTCTCATGAGCTCATCGCCCCCCTCATCGACAGCCTGCAATGCGACCTGCCGCAGGTGAAGCCCGGACCCGAGATCGGGCCGCTCATTCGCTACCCGACCTTCCGCGGCATGCTGCGCGAGACGCTCACGCATCCCCCTCCGAAACCCGCCCCGGCGCGCGTCGCGGCGCGGTCCCAGAACACGGTCCGCTCCATCCAGCGCCTGCCCTCGCTGCCGCGCCGCGACGCGGGTTTCATCGCCAACGAGTACATGGACTGGCTGCCGCGCTTCTTCCGTGCCGTGGTGCGTGTCACCCGGGCGCCGGAGACCGGCCGCGTCGTTTTCTCCCTGGCGTTCCTGCCGACGCCCCTGTTGGTCCTCGAGTACGTACAGAGCCCCACGGACCTGGAACGCCAGAAGTTCCACATCGTGGCCGGCGTCCTCACCAAGACGACCTCGACCGGCTGGCTCGAGTTTCGGCAGGTCGCCCACGCACGCTTCACCCTGGCCTCGATTCACGAGTTCGTGCCGGCGCTGCCCTGGCTCGTCTACATCGTCACGCAGGCGCCGGTGCATGCCTTCGTGATGCATCGTTTCGGGCGCCACCTGGCGCGCCTGTGCACGGCCGAAGGAGAAAACGGTGCTTCGACTCCTCAAGAACGCTGACTGGAAGCCTTTCCTCGACTTGCTCTCACCGCGGTTCTTCGACGTCGTCCCGATGAGCACCGTGCTGTCGCAGGCGCGCACCCTGGGCGGGAACTACTTCGACACCGCGGCCTTCGCGGCCGCGCGGCAGGCACGCGCCGCCACGCTGGCGGGCGCGGGCCTGCCGGTGAAGCTGGTGGACACGCTCCCTGGCCCGGCGGCCCCGGTGCACGCCGCAGAGGTGCTGCGGCTCTACTTTCACCAGGTGCTGGAGGGCGGCACCGTGCTCCTCGACCTGCGCGCCGAGTGTTTCACACCCTCGAGCGACGGCCTCGTGTGGGCGCCGCGCCCGGCCTTCGTCGCCTTCGACCCGACGTTTCACACGGGGGTGCGCGACCTCTACTACGGCTTCTACCGGGACGACCCCGCGCGTTTCTCCGCGGGGACCCGCGCGCTCGGCCTCGCGGCCGCCGAAGCGGCGCTGCGCGCGCAGTTCGGCGAGGGCGACCAGACTCAGGTCCGTTTCTCCCTGCCCGAGTTCCAGCGACGCTTCCAGGCGGTCTTCGACGCGTGCAAGACCCACGGCGCGCAGCTTCACCCGGGCTTCATCGGCCTCGGCGTGGGCCTCGCGACCCTCTACAGCCACCTCGAGAGGTCCGGCGAGGCGCACGATGTACGCGCCGCCTTCGATGCGGCCGCCGGCGGAGGCCGGAGCGGCGAGTAGGACGCTGGACGCCGATCGCTCGAGGGCCCAGGTCGTCGGCCCGAGACCCCGGGCTCTCCGCCCTCGCGGCCTCGCTCCGGACCCGCTACGCTCCGGCCCCGATGATCGACCCCCGCACACTCCCCGCGTGGCTGCGCACCGACCTGCTCGGCCTCGACCTTTGGCAGTGGTTGGGCCTCGTGCTGGCCGGGTTCTTGACGCGGTTCGTCGGCCGCTGGCTCGCCCGCGGGCTCTTCGCGCTCGCCCGCAAGGTGACGGAGCGCACGAGCGCCGTCTGGGACGACCGCTTCGTCGTGCGCATGGCCGCCCCGGGTCGGTTCCTGGTGTCCATCGTGCTCTTCGGGGTCTGCGCGCACGCGCTGCGCCTGCCCGCCGAGTCCATGGCGCTGCTGACCCGATGGCTGGTCATCGGCTTCATTGTGGGGGCGGGCTGGGCCGGGGTGCGCCTGCTGCGTGTCATCGGGGACACCATCGAGGACCTGGCGCGCCAGCCCGTGCCCGAAGGGGTCGAGGACGCCGCCGAGGCGCAACGGCTCCGCTCCGTGCGCACCCAGGTCCGGATGATGGTGCGTGTGGCCGAGGGTGTGGTCGTGGTGATCGCGGGCGCGACCGCGCTGATGCAGTTCGCGCTCGTACGTGACGTGGGTGTGTCCGTGCTCGCATCGGCGGGCATCGCCGGCATCGTGCTGGGCCTCGCGGCCCAACGCTCCATCGGCACGGTGCTCGCCGGCATGCAGCTGTCGATCACCCAGCCCATCCGCCTCGCGGACATGGTGGTCGTCGAAGGGGAGTTCGGCACCGTCGAGGAGATCACCCTCTCCTACGTCGTCGTCCGCACCTGGGACAGCCGTAGGTTGATCGTGCCCACGTCGCGTCTGCTGGAGCACCCGTTCCAGAACTGGAGCCGGGTGTCGACGGAGCAGGTCGGCACGGTCTTCGTACACGCCGATCCGTCGCTGCCCGTGGAGTCGCTGCGGACCGCGCTGGACGCCGCCCTGGAGGGCCAGCCCCTCTGGGATGGCAAGACCAAGGGGCTCGCGGTGACGGCGGTGACGCCCCAATCGATCGAGCTGCGGGCGACGGTCTCGGCGGCGGATCCCGGCAAGCTCTGGGACCTGCGCTGCGCCGTGCGCGAGCGCCTCGTGGCGCACCTGCGCGACCTCGAGGGCGGGCGCTACCTGCCGCGCCAGCGGCTCGAACCCGTCGGTTCAGAGCCCGATGCACCGCACGAAGGACCGCGAGCCGCGCGCGAGGTCGTCGTCGACCGCGACCCTTGACCGGCCGACGGACCTGCGGACAGCGTCGGCCGCTGCACACCGCTCAGCGTCGGCAGCACTCCACGCGGAACTTGCACGGCGCCTGGAAGGGCCCGTTCCACGAGCGCCCCTGGTCCGGGGAGCCCCGGTAGTCGATGGCGTCGCCGCCCACGTCGAACGGAGACTGCGAGCCGCCGACGGGTTGCCAAACGACCCAGTGGTCGACGCCCGCGGCGACCTCGACGGGCACGTCGAGCTCCGCGCCCTGGAAGCCGTTCTCCCGCGCCTGGTCCCAGCGTGCGGTGGCCAGGCGAGCGCTCGGGGCGTCCGTCACCGGGTCACTCGACCACAGCTCGAGCACGTTCTGGCCAGCCGCCTCGCCCGTAAAAACCTCGAGTCGAAACACCGTCTGGTCCGCGGCCGGGCGAAACCGGAACGCGATCCACGGACCGCCCGTGCTGCTGTTGTCGACGAAGCCGGGCCCGAGGTTCGCGCCGCCACAAGGGGCGTCGTCCACACAGGCGTCGCCGCGCTCGGCGTCGTCCCCCGCGGCCTCGCAGTCCGCGTCGGCGGGCCAGTCCGTGACACCGTCCTCGTCGTTGTCGAGGCCGTCGGCGCACAGCGGGGGGGCCGCCGGATCACCCTCGGTGTCGTCGTCGGCGCCCGAGCAGCCCAGGTCCGCGGCGTCGGTGCGCCCGTCGCCGTCATTGTCGCGCGCGTCGGCGCAAGCGGGTCGGGGCGAGCGCTCCACACCCACGCGGAACGGTCCGCCCCCGTCCCGGCTGCCCGTGTCGACCACGACGTAGTAGACGCCCGGCGCCGGCGGCTCGAAGACCACACGAGTCCCGGGCGCCTCGTCGGAGCCCCGCGCACAGGCGAGGTCGGCCGGCGCGTCGCACGCCGAGCGCACGTAAAGCACGGTCGGCGCTCGGGTCTCGGCGAAGTCCGTGACGAAGGTGACCTCCACGTCGCCGGGCTCGGCGCGCCATACGAAGACGACCTCGCCGCCGGCCGCGCCCCCGCAGGAGCCGAGCGTGCGCGCGGGCCCCGCGGAGGTGTCGCCCTCGGCGTAACCGTCCCGGGCGACAGCCGCGTTGAGGTCGATGGCCGCACCGCATGGGTCACCCACATCCGGCATGACCGGCTCGGCGTCTTGGAGCGCGGGGCCCGCATCCAGGGCGGAGGTGGCATCGCTGTCGGCGGGCCGCGCATCCGGGCTGCCCCCGTCGGGCCGGACCGTTGCGTCCGTCACAGGGCGTGCCGCATCGACCACCGGGGCCGCGTCGCCGTCGGTCGGGCGCGCGTCGGCGCTTGCGTCGGGCGCCCGCGCGTCCGGGGCCGCTCCCGCCGCCGCATCTTCGGTGCGCCCTGCGTCGGCACTCGGTGCCGTCGCGTCGCGCGGGATTCTCGCGCCGGCGTCCGAAGACACGGACGACGCGCTGTCCGAACACGCCGCGAGGGCGAGCGCCGCCCACACCACGACAAGGCCGAACGCGCCCAGTCGCCTGCCCCGCGGCGCGACCCTGGAGGCTCCCATCGGACGTACAGTCTGCATGTCCCCATTCCACGCCGTCCGTTCTCGCCGCGCAAGGCTGCCAGTGAACGCGCGTTGTCGTCGCTTCGGCACCATGAGAGACTCGGACCCATGCAGCATCGATTGAACGTGACACGCCGAATTGCCTTGACGCGTCTCGCCGCCCTCTCCGCGTGCTCGCTCTGGGTGCCCCGGGCGTCTGCATCCGTGAAGCCCCCGCAGCCTTCGCGGCTGCACAAGTTCCTGGGTGAGCCGGCGGCGCCCGGGGCGTCGCTGGCATACCGCTGGCTGGACATCGCGCAAGAGGCGACCGGGCGCGACGTGGACACTTCGGGCGCGCGCCCGACGGTCCTGTCCCGGACGCTCGCGATCTTCGCGACCGCCATGTACGACGCCTGGGCCGCCTACGACACGAAGGCCGTCGGGACGCGCCTCGGGGGCGCGCTGCGTCGCCCCGTGGCCGAGCACACGCCCGAGAACAAGGCCCGCGCGGTGAGCTACGCGGCCCATGCGGCGCTGGTCTACGTCTACCCGGCCTCGAAGGACGCCCTCGACGCTGCGCTGCGCGGATTCGGGTACGCGCCCGACGCGTCGCCGAAGGACCCGAACGCCCCGGAACACATCGGGCGTCGAGCCGCCGCGGCGGTGGTCGAGTACCGCCGCAACGACGGCGCGAACCAGCATGGCGACGCGCCCGGCGGCAACGGCAAGCCCTACGGGGACACCACCGGGTACACGCCGGTGAACCCGCCCGATCGGATCATCGACCCAGACCGCTGGCAGCCCATCGAGTTCCTGCTGCCCGATGGTCGCCGCGTCACGCCGGGTTTCCTGACCCCCCACTTCGGTCAGGTGAAGCCCTTCGCGCTCGAGAGCGGCGCGCAGTTTCGGCCCCCGCCCCCACCGACGACAAAGACGAACGACGCGGAGCTGCGCCGCCAGACCGAGCAGGTGCTGGCCTACAACGGCACGCTCACGAACGAACAGAAGGCCATCGTCGAGTTCATGCGCGATGGGCCGCGGAGCACGGGCCAGTCCGGGCACTGGCTGCGCTTCGCCCAGGACGTCTCGCGCCGCGACCACTACGACCTGGACCGCGACGTGAAGCTCTATTTCGCGGTCGCGAACGTTGCTTTCGACGCGTTCATCTCGTGCTGGGAGACGAAGCGATTCTATGACACCTCGCGTCCATGGACGCTGGTCCGGCACTACTTCAAGGGTAAGCAGGTCAAGGGCTGGGCCGGCCCTAAGGGCGGTGTCGCGCTGATGCCCGCCGAACAGTGGCATCCCTACTCACCGTTGTCCTTCGTCACGCCGCCGTTCCCCGGCTACACGAGCGGGCACGCAACAGTGAGCGGCGCGTGCGCCAAGATCCTCGAGCGTTTCACCGGCACCGACGACTACGGCTTCCTGGAGCGGCGACCCCACTGCGAGCTCACCGAGGAGGTCAAGGGCGACCTCGTCACGCTGGACCTGCCCACCTGGTCCAGCGTGGCCGAGATGGCGGCGTTCTCGCGCGCGCTCGGCGGCTACCACATCCCCGTGGACAACGACGTCGGCCTGGCGACCGGGCGCACCCTCGCAGAGTGGAGCTGGCCGCGCATCCG
>JBMOFP010000256.1:0-7492 GCA_049318805.1 Bradymonadia bacterium | reverse complement strand
CGACCGCGATGGTGACCGGGCCCATGCCGAGGAAGCCGAAGGCGACGAGGCCGAAGGCGAAGACCGAGGGCGCGACCATGAGCTCCGAGAGGCCCTGGTTCGAGACGGCGTAACCGACGCCCATGAGCATGACCATGATCATGCCCAGCCAGTAGGCCGAGAAGTTACCGGCGGTGAGGCCGGCGAGCACGTTGAGCGAAGCGCCGCCCTCTTTCGAAGCGGTCACGACCTCACGCACGTGGATGGACTCGGTCGAGGTGAAGACCTTCACGATCTCGGGGATGAGCGCGCCGGCGATGGTGCCGCAGGTGATGATGGTGGAGAGCTTCCACCACATGCCGTTGGCGATGTCGCCGATGAGCCAGTAGGAGATGCCGTAGGTCGCCGCGATGGAGACGAACGAGGTCAGCCACACCAGGATGGTGAGGGGCGCCTCGAAGTTCATCTCGTCGGCGTTGCCGTACTTGGACTTCGCCATCGTCTGGTTGATGAAGTACGAGAAGACCGAGGTGCCGATCATCGCGATGCGCATCACGAAGATCCAGGTGAGGAGCTGGGCCTGGAGCGTCACGTTGGGCACGGCGAGCAGGATGAAGGCGATGAGGGCCACGCCCGTGACGCCGTAGGTCTCGAAGCCGTCGGCCGAGGGGCCGACCGAGTCGCCGGCGTTGTCGCCCGTGCAGTCCGCGATCACACCCGGGTTCCGGGCGTCGTCTTCCTTGATGTTGAAGACGATCTTCATCAGGTCGGAGCCGATGTCGGCGATCTTCGTGAAGATGCCGCCGGCGATGCGCAGCGCCGAGGCGCCGAGGGACTCGCCGATGGCGAAGCCGATGAAGCACGGGCCGGCGTAGTCGGGGGGCATGAAGAGGATGATGCCGAGCATGATCACCAGCTCGGTGGAGATGAGCAGCGTGCCGATGCTCATGCCCGCCTTGATGGGCACCTCGTACGCGGGCCAGGGCTTGCCGGCCAGCGCGCCGAAGGCCGCGCGGCTGTTGGCGTAGGTGTTCACTCGGATGCCGAACCAGGCCACGCCGTAGGAGCCGGCGATGCCGATGAGGCTGAAGAGCAGGATGGTCCCGACCTTGACGGCGCCGAGGGGCTCCCCCTTCGCGTCGTGCGCGAACTGGGAGAAGTAGACGACCATGATGCCGCCGATGAGGACCTCGAGCAGCAGGATGAACTTGCCCTGGGTGACCAGGTACGTCTTGCAGGTCTCGTAGATGAGCTCGGAGATCTCGGACATCGAGCGGTGCACGGGCATCCGCTTGAGCTGACCGAGAATCGCGAGGCCGAAGACGGCCCCGAGCACACAGACGACCAGGCCCGCCATGAGCAGATTGCGCTGCTCCGGGGCAAAGTCGGGCAAGATCAGGGCGGCTTCGCTCGCGCTGGCGGCCGTGCCCCAGAGGAGCGCGACCAGCGCGGTGAGGCCACCCACGAGACGTGAGCTGCGCATTGTTCCTCCACTACTTCCGATTGAAAAAGGCGCGCGGCTTATACCGGGCCTGCCCCCCGGGGGCAACCATCAATCGGACGGGAGCCTGCGGACCCTACGGGAGGGACAAGACGGCGATGTCGGCCGGCGCCGGATCACCGCTCAGCAGGCCATCGTTGCGCGTGTCGCCGAAGAGGTGCTTGCGCAAAAACGCGAGGGTGTAGGTGTTCGCGACCGTGTGAATCTCGGGTGTCGGGGTGAAGCCATCCCCGCAGCCATCCCCGCGCACGGCGCCGGGCAGCGCCTCGCAGATGTCGGCGAAGCTGAAGTGTCCGGCCTCGGGGAAGTCCAGGCGGAGGTCGTCGGCGCCGTCGAGGCCCCGCCACACGTCGTCCCCGTTGCCCGGCGGCGGGAGCGTCGCGTCGAGGCCCGCGGTGATCAGCAGGGTGGGCACATCGATGGCGGAGAAGTCGAAGGCGGGGCCGCCCAGCGGGGCCATGGGCACGGAGGCGGTGATACGCGGATCCTGGAGGCCGGCCGCGAAGACGTCGCGGTAGGTGCCCGAGACCCACACCTGGCAGAAGAGGTCGTCGGGGTCGGCCGCGCAGGCGGCATCGAGCACCTCGAGCCGGAAGCCCATCCCGGTGATCGCGAGCGAGGTGTAGGCACCGAAGCTGTGGCCGATGACCGCGACGTCGTCCGTGAGTGTCCCGACGAGGGGGTCCTCCTCCAGGCCGTTCGTGCCGTCGTAGAGCGCGTCGAGTGTGGCCGTGAGGTCCTCGGGTCGCTGGAAGAACATCTCCGGCGGAAAGTCGGACCCGTTCGTGAAGGTGTTGCCGGTGTGGTCCGGCGCGGCGACGACGAAGCCGTGACTCGCGAGGCGCTCCGTGAGGAAGACACTCTGCTCCGCGAGGCCGCCGCTCCCGTGGGAGAACAGAACGACGGGGAAGCGCCCGAACGCGACGTTCGCGTCGCGGAAGACCTCGGGCCGCGAGATGCGCCCGAGGAGGTAGCTCGAGGGCTCGCCGGACTCGTCCTCCGTAGGGTACCAGAGCGCTAGGCGCAGCACGCGGGGCTGCTCGTCGGCGGACCCGACGTAGACGACCTCGGACTCGCGGTAGCCGATCCGCCAGGGTCCAGGCGCGTCGACGGGCGCCTCCATGGGTGCGATGGGTGGGAGCGCGGCGTCCGGAGGCGTCGCCGCGTCCGTGTCCTGGGCCGGTGGCTCCGCGTCGGTCGTGCCCGGTGTGGCGTCGGGGTCCGTCGCCGGCCCCTCGTCGGCCGAGATCGCCGCATCGGGGTCCACGTTCGACGGGTCGTCGCCCGCGGCGTCCCCTTCACACGCGGTCGAACAGGTGGCGAGGGCGGCGAGGGCGAAGGCTCGGAGTCGGGGCTGCACGTTCACCTCAAAAGGTCGGAGAGGGCCAACAGCGCGGCGGTTGCGGCCACCGCAGGCCTGTGGCCACATGCGCGTTTCGTGTCATGGACGTGTCGTTTCGGGCAAGCCCGGAGGCGCATCGTCCAGCGCCCGCGGCGGGTCCGGCCCGCAGGAGTAGACCCGCATGACGATTCTTCGGTCGCGTTCCCTCGCCTTTTTGCTCACGGCGGCCTCGCTCGGCTGCGCCGAGACCGTGCCCGACGTGGACCGCACCCAGGGCAACCTGCTGCGCCGCTCCGACCTCGAGGGTGAGTGGTACCTGCTGCAGACCGTCACGAAGGTGCCGTCGACGACCGGCTACCTCTTCGAGGGCGAGACGAGCCGCATGGAGCGGGTCCGCTTCCGTTTCGAGGAGAACACGCTCGTCGCATACCGGGCCTACGCGCTCGTGCCGGGGGCGTCCAACCCGAGCGCGGGCGTGGCCTTCGACGGCACCGAGAACCCCGTCGCGGCGTGGCCCGTGCTCGCCTACGTAGACGTGGAGCGCGCCTACAACAGCAGCACCGGCGAGCAGAGCAACGTCATCGAAGAGAACACGTCGGACCGCCTCTGGTTCGAGCGTGACTACGTGCGCGTGGACTGGTCCCAGAGCCAGATCAGCAACTTCGACTTCATCGCGCCCACCCGCGAGGTGACGGCAGTGGCCTCGTTTACGCCCGAGGAACAAGGCGGCGACGAGGCGCTCCACCGCGAGGTCGATGCCGAGGGTGTCACGCGGTACTTCGACGTACTCGGTCGGTTCCTGGTCGAGCCCGACGAGGAGGCGTGTTGGCTGACCTGGGCGGGCTGGGGTGTCTACGACTGCACCTCGGCGGAGATCGAGGTGCGTACCTCGGTGTCGCGTGTACCCGCGGCGCCCACCTACGAAGCGTTCCACTACGACGACCAACTCATGAGTCGTTTCGGGTACTTCCGCAGCGAGCGGTTCACCTACGACGAACAACGCGGCCTGACCGACGTGGGGCGTGAGTACCTCGTCAATCGGCACGACATCTGGAAGGCCTCGTTCCGTGAGGACGGCTCGCCGATCCCCATGCCGGAGCGCGAGGTCCGCACGGTGCCGTACTACCTGGGTCCGAACTTCCCGCAAGACGCGGAGCTCGAGGTGGCGGCGCAGGCCACGATGGCGCAGTGGGACGCCGCGGGTCGGCGCGCCGTGGCGGCGGCCTGGGGCAAAGCCCCGAGCGAGGTCACGACGCCGGTCTTCGTGCTGTGTCACAACCCCGTGACCGACACGGATCCGGAGGCCTGCGGCGCGGAGGGTTTTGCCCCCCGGATGGGCGACCTGCGTTACTCCACGCTCCACTGGATCGACACCGATACGGTGGAGGGTCTGTTGGGCTACGGGCCGTCGGCGACGGACCCCGTCACGGGGGAGATCGTCAGCGGCAAGGCCTACGTGTACGGCGCGGCCGTGAGCACCTGGGCGACCTACGCCACGGACGTGCTGCGGTTCTTCAACGGAGAGCTCGACACCTCGACGCTGATCTTCGGTGCGCACTACGCCGACGACGTGGAGGACCGCCTCCTCGGCAAGGAGACGACGCAGCCCCGGGCGCCCGGCCTCGACCGCGTGCCCGTGGAGCGCCCCGTGACCCGCTCGCCCCGCGCCCGGACACCGGCGCGCCCGGACCGCCCGAAGAGCGCGCTGCGACCCTACGACCCCGCGGCGACGCACGCGAAGCTCGAGGCCGCGCGCGAGGCCGGGCACACGCCGCGTTTGCTGAACGACGAGGTCAAGCGCGCGCTGGCGCGTCGGGCCGGCATGGACGCGGAGGGCTTCGACCCTACGGAGACGCTGTCCCCCGAGGCCCTGCGCAAGGTCCGCGACCTGCGGGCCCGCATGCGCGCCCGGAGCGCCGACCAGATCGACATGCTCGAGCCCAACATCGAGGGGCTCGTGCGCAAGTACGCCGGACGCACGGACTACGACGCGGTGTGGCGCGAGCTCCGCGCCGAGATCTTCGCGAGCACCGCGGAGCACGAGGTCGGGCACACCGTGGGCCTTCGCCACAACTTCCAGGGCAGCTACGACAGCCTGAACTACCCGGACGCCTACTGGGCGTTGCGCGAGGAGACTCTGGCCCCCATCGAGTCCCTGGGGGACCTGTACGACCAGAGCCAGCTCACCGAGGCCCAGCGCGACGGGGAGATGCGGCAGAAGCAGTACAGCTCGATCATGGATTACGGCTACTCGTGGGCGAATGACCTCAACGGCCTCGGCAAGTACGACGCGGCCGCGATCCTTTTCGGTTACAGCGCGGGCACTTACGCGGCCGAGGGTGCATTGTGTGAACGCTACCCGTCGGTCTCCGCGGGCTCGGACGAGAGCTGCCTGGCGAAGCTCCCCGGGCACGTGGAGGTCTTCAAGAAGAAGGCCTCGGACCTGGGAGAGGCCGGTGCGATTCTGCGTCGGGGTGAGGGCAACCACACCTACGACGACTCGGGCTTGCCCTCGATCACGGCGCTGGAGCGCTGGCACTACTCGACGATCGCGCAGGCGTTCCCGACGCTCGACCACTTGTCGGACGCCGGTCGCGAGACCATGTCCTATGCGGCGTTCGCGCTCGAGAAAGAGGCAAACGCCGAGGACCGGACCGTGCGTGTGCCGTACCTGTTCTGTTCGGACGAGTGGGAGGGCGGCCTCTTGAGCTGCAAGGTCTTCGACCAGGGGGCCGACCCCTTCGAGATGACCCGCACCCTCATCGACCAGTATCGGGCGTACTACCCGTTCGTGAACTTTCGGCGCGGACGCTTCGCCTTCGACGTGGTCGATCCGCTCTACACCTACTACGGCAACGTCTTCCTCCCGCTCTCGGACATCTTCCAGTCGTGGTATCTGGCGCCCTACGGCTTCGATCCCGCCTTCGACCGCAGCTACGACCTGGCCATCAACGCGGGCTTCGACCTGCACGCCGAGGCTCTGACGACCCCGGCCTACGGGACCTGGTGCGAGGGGCGCGACGGACGCCTGATCCACCTGTCCGACGAGCCCGTGCTTCAGGGTGATCCGCAGGTCGACGAGTCGAGCTGGGTGGACCCCGCCCGCCGCTGGGACGTCGCGCCCGGTGAAGGTCGCCGCGCGTTCAGCCGCTACGACGCCGACGCCGGCTACTACTTCGAGTGGAAGCCCCTGGAGGCCGGACACTACTGGACGACCCTCGCGGCGCTGTGGGCGCTGGTGGATCCCGAGGCCTATGCCATCGGCGTCGAGGGCGACGCCGGGGTGTACGCCATCAGCTACTACGACTGGTTCCCCGACGAGATCGACACCCTGCTCGGCGGCCTGTTGGCCACGGACTACGCGCGATTCGCGCCGCGCGTCGTGACAGAGGGGGCAGAGACCGCGGGTGAGACGCAGTCGACGCGTGTGGTCTACACCTCGGCGGCGCCGATCTACGACGCCGAAAGCGGCACCTACTTCGACCCGGAGACGGGGGTGCCCCTCTCGGCCGAGCTCCCCGACGCCGCCGGCCCGGCCAGCCTGTGCGACCCGTGCGGCGTCGACACGGACTGCGCCGGCTACGACGGCCGACTGGGCAGCGTTTACTGCCAGCCCTATGCGGGCACGCGGGTCTGTCTCGTGGACTGTACGGAGGGCCAGGACGCGTGCCCGGACGGCACGACCTGCTTCGGCGGCAACTGCCTGCCGGACGGTCGCCGAACCTGCGCGGACTACGTGGGCGAGTGTGACGCCGAGCACCCGCTGGGCCGCTGCCCCGTAGGTCGAACGTGCGAGGCCGGCATTTGCGTAGAGGGCGCTTTTGCCCCGGTGCTGGAGGCGGAGCCGACCTTCTCGTTGACCTCGGACGTGCTCTTCTACGGCTTCCTCTACACGACGGCGTCGTACAGCACGCGCTTCAACGACCAGATGAACGTGTTCAGGCTCGGCAGCCCGAACCAGGTCGTGAGCGACCCGGCGGTGTCCGAGACGGTCACGTTCACCGACCCGCTCCGCGGCATCACCTGGGCCGCGGTGCAGCCCCGGTGCGATGTCGTCGCGCCCCCGGAGGGCACGGTGCCGGCCTGCGGCGCGTGTGTGGTCGACGCCCAGTGCGCGGGCCACACCGGGCGCGCCGACGGGACGATCTGCGCCGCCCTCGACGGGCCCGAGAGCCCGGGGACCTGCCTGCAACGCTGCACCGGCGGCGTGTCGGAGTGTCCCGCGGGCACGGTGTGCGGCGACGACCTGCTCTGTCGACCGCCCGAGGGCTGCGCGGCGCCCGCGGCACGGTGCACGCACCTCTCCCCCCGCGACACGGGCGGCGTGTCCATGGTGCGCCGCGGCCAGGCCCTGAGCGACCGCTACGAGGCGGCGCTGGACGCCTGGTACAGCTACTCGGGGCCGGACGCGGAGCTCGACAACCGGCTGGCCTCCGCCTACTTCCGCGCCCAGTTCGAGCTGACGAGCCACCTCGACCTGCTCGACACGGTCAACGCCACCTACGCGCTCTTCGGCCGTGTCTACTGACCGAAAGCGGCGCTATCCTCCGGTGATGCGCCCGATTCATTGGACAGCCGCGCTGTTGCTGAGCGCCTGTGGCGCCGCGAGCGAGGGCGGTGCCGAGGTGGATGCGACGGTCGCCCCGATCGCCGACGCACGCGTCGTCGAC
>JBMOFP010000255.1:0-7496 GCA_049318805.1 Bradymonadia bacterium | reverse complement strand
CCCCGCTGCGCTGCTCCGCCGCGGAGCCCGAGGCGGCCCCCGAGGCCCCCGCCGGTGGCGCGCCCGGTCAGTGATCCGAGCTGCGGGCGGGCGATGAGCCCCTCGCCTCGCCCCTGAAGAAGCCCGGACGGTTCCCGTCCGGGCTTTTTTGTTTTCGGGGCGTTGAATTCCTTTCCCCACATGTGCGTCTCTCTCGCCAGTACCCTTCAACCTGGCAACGGAGATCCACGATGCGCGCCCAGATCCTGACCATCTTGTGCCTGACCCTCTCGGCCTTCGCGACCGGCTGCGATGTCGAAGAAGAGACTGAGGACGGCGGTGTCGGCGGCGAGGCCGACGGCGGCGGCGGCGAAGGCGGCGAGGGCGGCGAGGGCGGCGGTGTCGGCGGCGGCGGCGGGGTCGGCGGTGGGGCGGGCGGCGGTGAGCCCTGTACCATCGACGACGACCTGAACTTCGTGATCATCCAGGACGCGACGGCCGCGAACATGGTCAACGACAAGGGCTCTCCGGGCGTCGACATCTGCGGCATCACGGTCGAGTGCGACGGCACCGAGCTCAACGCGAGCGAGGCGACGCTCACGCCTGGGTCCGGCAACTTCTGCAAGGCCGGCATGACCGTGCCGACCAACGAAGGCGGCACCGAGTCCTGCTCCGCGGACCGCGACGACGAGTCCGCGGCCATCGGCGCGTCCGAGGCCATGTGCGGCATCGCGCCCGTCGAGAACCAGAGCCAGTACGTGGCCATCGGCGTGGGCGGGAAGCTGGCCCTCAAGGTCACGCGCGAGGGCGGCCTGAAGGGCTGCACGCTCGTCGTCAACGAGCTCGCGGGCGGCACCGAGGCCGAGTCCTACGAGGTGCGCATCTGCGCCGACGCCGACGGCACTCGCTGCCACCCGGCGGGCGATCCGTTGGTCGCCGACGGCGGCGAGGGCGAGCAGTCCTTCGACATCCCGGCGACCTGCGCGCCCTGATCGCGCGCCGCAGGGGCGCGGCACCCTTCCAGTCCATTCCAATCCACGTGTGAATGAGGTTTCATCTCGCGCGATGGACGAGCCTCAGAAACCGACCGGGTCCGCGAACGCACCGCCCGTCGACCTGATGAAGATGTTCGAGGCGCCCGCAGAGGAGACTCTCGGGGCCGCCGAACGTGCCCTCGTGGACGCCGGGCGCACGGTCTTCAAGGAGCTCGAGAAGCTCCTGAAGAGCATCGCGCTCTACGGGGCGGACCATCAAGGCACGCAGCGGTTCAAGGGTCTCTTCCGCGACGCCATGCGCAGCTTCGTGTCGGCGCGCCCCGAGGGCGTGACGATCACTGTCGGACCCTACGAGTTCACCGTCGTCGAGCAGTCGATCTACCAAAACACGAACCCGGAGAAGAACTTCGTCTACAAGTTCTTCCAGGACGGCGTTCGCCGCCTGATCTTCGAGGCGGGCGTGACCGAGCAGGAGCTCGACGACTTCATCTCGATCCTGCTGATGAACTGGGACGATCCGGCCCTCTTCGAGGACGACACGGTCACGCTGATGTGGGCGAAGGACTTCCAACACCTTCGCTATCGCGTCATCGAGACCTTCGAAGAGGAGGGCGTCGAGGGCAGCGAGCACACGGTCGAGGCGGTGGTCGAGCGTGTGAAGCAGGGCGGGACTCCTCCCGCGCACGTCGACCGCATCGTCTCCGCGAACGCCCCGAGCGTCGGGCCACGCGGGGGCGCGTCCGGCGGCGCGGACGGCGGTCGAGGCCTGGGTCCCGGCCAGGACACCGGGGGCGCGTCGACGCGACTCGGTGGAGGCCCGACCCGTGTCGACCTCCGAGACAGCCTGCTCTCGGACGAAGACCTCGCCCGCTTCGTCGAGTCCCCCTTCGCGATGGACGAGCACGAGTTCGAGATCCTCCGCGGGATCGTGCTCAACGCGAACCTCGGCACGCTCGAGAAGTTCATCGAGATCCTCTTCAAGGTCGGCCTCGTGTCGAAAGAGACGCTGCACGAGCGGGTCATGCAGACCTTCGAGCGCATCACCGACACCTTGCTCGAGTCGGGTCGGCTCGAAGAGCTGGTCCGGATCTTCGCGCGCGTCCGCAGTCTGGTGGGCCCGGAGGGTGAGCTCCTCTTCGAGAACGTCGGTGAGATCGACCGGGTCTTCGAGCGCCTCGGCACCCCCGATCGTGTCCAGCGGATCGTCGCCGCGGCCGCCGATCCGGCGCTGCCCTCGGTCGAGCTCATCACCCGGACGCTGCGCTACTTCAATCCCTCCATCGCCCCGAGCCTCGCGCGCTCCATCGGCGCGGTCCCGCAGACGGAGCGCAGGGCCGCGCTCTTCGATCTCCTGCCGGACATCATCGCCCCGCACCTCAAGGAGATCGGACGCATCCTGCAGTCCTGCGACGGCCCGCTCGCCCATGACCTCATGCGGGTGCTGCGCAGCGTGGACCATCCGGACGTGAACACGGCCGTGAACGCGGCGTTGAACAACCCCGACGCGGCCGTTCGCCTCGAGGCGCTGGGCGCCTTGCCGCCCGAGAAGCTGCCGGTCTACCTGAACTCGATCCTCCACGCGCTGAAGGACCGGTCGAAGGTCGTTCGGAGCAAGGCGCTGCACCTGCTCGCGCGCATACCGACCCCGGCCGTGCACTCCCACCTGATGCAGCGCATTCGCGACAAGGACTTCGGCCTCGTCGAGCTCGACGAGAAGCGGCGCTTTTTTGTCGCGGCGGCGCTCACGGGGAACCCGGTCGCGTGGTTCATGGAGGTCCTGGAGGACCGCAGCCTGCTCCAGCGCAAGGCGGACGAAGAGCTGCGCGCCTGTGCGGCCATGGGGCTGGCCCTGCGCGTTCACGCCCCCGCCCTGCCGGTCTTCGAGAAGGAGTCGAAGCGGTCCTATCAGAGCGACGTCGTGCGCGAGGCGTGTGAGTGGGCCCTGCAGCACGTGCGACAAGGCCGGGAGGAGCGGACCCGACAGCTCTACGACCTCCTCTTCCGGGGCGTCCTCTCCGCCGCGGCGTCGACGGAGCGCCCATGAACCAGCCCCAGTCCACCGGGAGCGAGCTCGGCTTCCTCAGTGACCTCGACGAGGGCCGCGAGCAGCAGTTCAACACGATGGGGCGCGCCGTCGTGAACGCGCTCTTTGTGCTCCTGCGGTCGGCGACGATGCACGACCTCGCGAACGACGCCCTCATCCGGCCCACGCAGTTCATGGTCGATGCTCTGCAGTCCTTCAGGAAGACGTTCCGCGAGGACGTCGCGATCCAGCTCCTGGA
Organism: Bradymonadia bacterium; assembly: GCA_049318805.1. Classification (GTDB taxonomy): domain Bacteria; phylum Myxococcota_A; class Bradymonadia; order UBA7976; family UBA1532; genus CANLBD01. The sequence goes on along the minus strand of JBMOFP010000255.1, from coordinate 4,240 downwards.
CGGCACGTTCTTCATCAACCGACGCCTGCTGAAGCTCGACTTCGGCACCTACCAGAACTGCCACTACCTCCGACGCATCCTGGAGTTCCTCGAGATCAACGAGGTCGCGTTCTCTCAGGACATCGACGGCCAGGGGCTGCACGAGTTCCTCCAGGCCTTTTTGCGGGTCGCGCGCGACCACTCCGGCAAGATCGTCGATCGACCGCTCCAGGGCGTGCGCCTTCGTCAGGTGAAGGCGCAGGCCTCGGCCATCGGCGACGAAGAGGCAGAGCCCCGGCAGCACGTCGTGAACACCTACGCCACGGGCCTGCTCATGTTGCGGGTCTTCGTGAACGACCTGCGTCGTGGCAAGTCCCCGCGCCACGCGAAGGTGAAGCGCCTCTGCCTCGACCTCATCGACGTCGAGGCGCGCTTTCACAACCTGCTTTTGGCGCTCCTCCACCTCGAGACGTACAAGGGCAACCTCTTCTCACACATGCTGAACACGGCGGCGCTCTCCATCGTCTTCGGCAAGCGCCTTGGCCTCACACGGGCCCAGCTCGTCGATCTCGGCATGGCGGCGTTCCACCACGACCTCGGCCGCGCTCTCGTCGACATCGACGAGGACGACGCGAGCCGGGTCGTCGCCATCGACCTCGAGAACGCGCTCTACACACCCCGGTGCACCCCCGAGGAGATGGACGCGCTGCGGGTGAAGGTCGCCCAGGCGCTCGTGCGCATCGGCGGTTTCAACGAGTCGGTGATCCAGCGCATGATCGTGGCGTTCGAGTGCCAGATCCCCGAGGACGCGCCGGCCGTCGGGCTGTACTACGACGACGGCCCCGCGAGTTTCATGACCCACGTCGTGCGTATGGCGAGCTTCTACGACGAGCACACCACGCCGCGCGCCGACCGCCCGGCGCTCACGCCCGACATGGCCATGCGCCGAATCCTCGACGACGGGGGGCGCACCTTCGACCCCTTCCTCGGCAAGCTCTTCGCCAACTGTCTCGGGGCGTACCCGGTGGGCACGCTGGTCGAGCTCGACTCGGGCGAGATCGGCCTCGTGGTCAACCTGCCCAGCAACCCGATCCACTTTCACCGGCCGCAGGTGAAGCTGCTCATCGACAAGGTCGGGCGCGCCCTGGGCAGCGCCGGCCCCATCGTCGACCTCAACGAGACGCACCTCGGGGGGAGCAAGTGGATCCGGACCATCGAGCGCACTCTGCCGTCGGGCACCTACGGGCTCAGCGTCACGAGATTCTTTTTCAGTTGAGCGTGTTCTGCGACTAGGATCGAACGCACATGGAAGCCACCCAACTCGCGCAGCAGTTCAACGACGCCCGCCTCGACCTCGAGCGCCGCGGCCACCGAGTCGTCGTTCGAAGGGCACGGGCCTTCCTCGAGGCCGGTGAGCTCGAAGCCGCGGTCGATTTCCTGACGCGCGCTCGAGCCTCGATGGGCAGCGACCGGGTGGTCTCGGGACTCGCCGATGCCCTGCGGGTCTTTCAATCCGAGGGCGGGGACGCGGCGCGGCTGGTGACCGCGCCCGCGTGGGTCGAGGGCCAGGCCCAGGAGAGACGCTTCAGCCGTCTGGTCGAGGCGAACCTCGAGGGCGCCGGGGTCGGTGCGCTGGTCGGTGCCCTGGCGCGCCAGCAGAAGGCCCTGGCCGACGGCGAGCCGCTCGCCGCCCCGCCGGCGCGTTTGGTCGAGCCCTCGGCGCTCCCCCCCTTGCCCCGCTCCCCGGCGGCCGCGGCCCTCGCCGAGCTCGACCTCGACGACGCCCAGGCTGCGCCCATCGCCAACATCTTCGCGGGTCGGCGAGGGCGCGGCGCGGTCGAGGTCACCGACGGCCTCGAAGAGAAACCGCTGGTGCTCGATGAGACCGACGCGCCGACGAGCCCCGTGCCCGTCGTGGTTGCGACGCTGAGCGCCATCGACACGGGTGAGCCCATCGAGCTCCCCGAGATCGAGAGCGAAGTTCAGGAGTTCACGCCCATCGGGCTGGAGCCCGAGCCCGCGCCCGAGCCGCTCGTGCGCTCGAAGCCGGCGCCCACGACACGACCGATGGAGATGCCGGAGCTGCACGCACCTCCGGAGCTGGAGATCGCGGCGCCCCCCGCGGCGAAGAGCCCCATCGGCTTCTTCGTGCTCCTCGGGGTGCTCGTGCTGGTGATTGCCGCCGGGGTCTTCTTTGCGCTGAAGGGCTGAGCGCGACCCGTTCTCTCAGCAAACCCCGTGGGAGGCCGTGAGAATGCGCTCGAGCGCGGCTTCGGCGTCCGCCGGGGGCGCACGTTCGGCGCCGGCCGTGACGAGGTGGAACCGGTCGCCGTCCACACACACCCCCCACACACGCAGCGGATGTCCGCGGGTGACCAGCCCGAGGAAACCGTCCGGTCGCGGCGGCTCGGGCTCGCGGGCGAGCAGCGGGGCGACCGCCGCCATGGCCTCGAGGTCCACCTGCGTCGTCGCGCCCCCGAGCAGGAGGCCATCGTCGTCCGCAAGGGCCGCCGCCGTCCAGGACTGCCGGGCCACGAGGCCCTCGAGATAGTAGCGGAGCGCGGTCGCGGGCTCGGCGCTTCGTCGTCGTCGTCGTTCCATGAAGGACTCCCTCGCTTGAGCCCTCATGGTGTCGCGAAATGTGCGATACGCAAGAAAACCTAGGCCGGGTCGAGGGGGATCGCCTCGTCCGGGAGGAGCACGGGGATGTCGTCGAGCACGGGGTAGGCGACCCGACCATCCACCCGCACGAGCGCGGCGGTGAGCACCTGGCGAACGGGCTGACCCGCCTTGTTTTTCAGCGCGCCCTCTTCGATGGCCTGGTTGAGTCGGCCGAGCTGCGCCGTATCGGCCAGCGCGAGCTTCTCTTTGGTGTCGGGGCAGACGAGCAGGTCGAGCAGGTACTTGTCCAGCGGCATACCCCGGACGCTAGGGGCTTCGAGGCACGGATACAAGGGAGATGATTGCCCACGCGCCGCGACACCGCTTGACCTTCGACTACATACGCTTACAATGGCCTTCCTGTCGCAGGAGGGCCCCCATGCACGCCGAAAACGCTTCGACCGCCCCCGAGTCCGTCGAGGCCAAGCCGCCGCGCAAAGAGAGTCTCGCGCCCCGACGACGCGCCGATGACCGTCAGGCCGATGCGCTCCGTCGTGAGGTCTTCGGCATCGCGACCATGGCGGGCTGCCTCTGCCTCGCGCTCGCGCTGGTCTCCTTCGACCCCGCGGACCTCACCCCGCAGGGCGTGAGCGCCGATACGGGCGCGACCGCGAACCTCATCGGGCCCGTGGGTGCGTCCATCGCCGACATCCTCTTTTCAATCTTCGGCCTGGCTGCGTTCCTGCTCCCGGTGACGCTCGGTGTGCCGGGGTTCTGCTTCCTCGCCGGCCGCCGCGTGCAGGTCCGGCCCGTCGATGCCGTGGGCTACCCGGTGCTCGTCCTCTGCGGCGCGATGCTGGCGCACCTCTGGATGAGCGGCGCGCTGGTCTTCGGTCACGCCGCCGGCGGCGCCATCGGCGCGACGGGGGCCGAGGTCTTCCGCAGCCTCTTCGGCCATACGGGCGCGTACATCTTGATCTACGCCGTGTTGGCCTTGACGTTCGTGCTCACCACACAAATCAGCCTCGTGGGCGCGACGGGCCGCGCCGCGGGTGGAATGCGCGCTCGCTTCGTTTCCACACGGGCGTCTGTGGCTCCGCCCGTCGAACGCGTCAAGGCCGAGAAGGCCGAGAAGGCCGAGAAGGCCGAGAAGGCCGAGAAGGCCGTCGACGCCCCCGTCGGGCCCAGCGCCCTGGCTCGGCTCCGCGAGCGGCTGGCCTCGGCCTCGGCACGTCTCCGCGAGCGGCTGCGCAAGACAACGAAGCCCGAAGCGGCCTCGCCCCAGATCGCGCGTGCGTCGAAGCGCGCTGCGGCCCGACCCGTCGGACCCGTCGTCGAGTCGACGTCGGCTGCGGTCGGCGACAGCGGCTTCGGTTTCGGTGGGCTGGGGGCGCCGCCCAGCGACGGCTTCCGTCTCGCGGGCGCCGCCGAGCCTCCGGTTTCCATCGGTCGCCCGACCCCCGTCGTGCGGGTGCCCACCGCCATGCGGGAGGCGTCGCGGCCTGCGCGACCGTCCCCGATCGTCGAGTCCGCCGAGGCCCTGGACGACGACGCTGAGCTCGACGATCCGATGGATCGGGAGGCGTACAGCGGGTCGGCGCGAGACACCCTCATGGGTGAGGCGCTCCCCGCGGTCGTCAAGGCCGTGCGCGGCCCGGCC
>JBMOFP010000254.1:0-7502 GCA_049318805.1 Bradymonadia bacterium | reverse complement strand
CAACCTGCCCACCCGGCCTCGACTGTCGTCACCCACGGATGTCCTATGAGGCCCGAAAGCGGACATCTCTACTTTGGACAAAGCGGACATTTCTACTTGGGTACTACAGGGGAACGCCGCACAATCCCGCTTATGTTAACTACCCCCTCGCCCACGAGCTCACGGAGCTGCGCCAAGTGACGGCTCACCGTCGAGGGCGAGACCCCGAGGAGCCGCGCCGTCTCGCGCACACTGCGCTCGCGCAGCAAGACCTCGAGCGTCGCCAGCAGCGGCAGCTTAGTAATGTCCATCGACCCCACGATTCACGACCCTACTGTGCCGGGCAAGCCCCGCGCGCACTTCGCCCGACAGACGGAGGAAAGAGATGATGAAGCGCCTTTGGATCTTGGCAGCAGCCGCCGCTGCGCTCGCCGCGTGCGACGACGGCGGGAACGACAACAGCACGCCCGTCGGCGGCGGCGCCGCGCCGGATGCTGCGCCCGTCGGCGGTGAGCCCGTCGGCGGTGAGCCCGTCGGCGGTGACCCCGTCGGCGGCGCGCCCGTCGGCGGCGCGCCGGTCGGTGGTGCGCCCATCGGCGGTGAGCCCGTCGGCGGCGCGCCGGTCGGTGGTGCGCCCGTCGGCGGCGCGGAGCCACCGCCCGCCCCCCTCACGGGCGAGGACCTCGTGGGCACCTGGGCGAGCCCCGGCTGCGAGGCCTACCCGGACGGCAACGGCGGCATGAACTACCTGGACCGCCAGTTCAAGCTGTCGGCGAACACCTGGTCGCTCTATGGCACCATCTATGGCGACCCGACCTGCGGCTTCCCGCTGTTCAGCTTCAGCATCGACGGTCCGTATGAGATCACGGGCGCGAGCGCGGACCACGCGGGCGCGGCCGAGGCGACCTTCCGCATCACGCGGAACGACTGGGTCGCCCACGCTCAGGGGCTCGCGGACACCTTCTCGATGTCGGGCTGCGGCGCCGAGCCGTGGACGGTCGGCGTGCCACAGTCGGTGCTGGCGACGGGGTGCATCGGCGTGGCCAAGGCCGAGGCCGACTGCGCCGGCGGTGAGCTCGACCTGCTGCGGCTCGACGGGGACGCCCTCTACTTTGGCGAGCGTTCGGTCGACCTGTGCACCACGCGCGCGCCGCGCCCGAACGGCTACGCCGTCAACCGCGTGCCGGACGCGCTCAACATCGACGTCGCAGGATACTTTCCCGAGGGCGTGGCGGTGCAGTCTTACCTGCCCGCCTACGTCGGCTCCTTCGGCACCGGCGCCATCACGCGCTTGTCCGCGGGCGGCGTGACCGAGACGGTCGTCGAGCCCTCGACCATCGGTGGGCTGGTCGTGGGCATGAAGCTCGCGGGCGGCTCGCTCTGGGCCTGCGTCAGCGACTTCATGAACCCGAACGCGGCCGCGGTCGTCAAGCTCGACCCTGCCACGGGCGTCGAGCAGGCGCGCTACACCCTCCCGGGCGGCGGCTTCTGCAACGACCTGGTCCCGGACGCTCAGGGCAACGTGTACGTCACCGAGAGCTTCCAGGGCTCGGTCTTCAAGCTGCCGGCCGGCGGCGACGCGCTCGAGCCGTGGGCGAGCGGCTACACCCCGCTCCCCGACAGCGCGGGCTTCAGCCTGAACGGCCTGGCCCTTTCGGCGGACGGCGCGCACCTGCTCCTGGGTCGCACCGACTCGGGCGACATCGTGCGCGTGGCCATCACGGCCGAGGGCGCGGCGGGTGAGGCGAGCGTCGAGATGGTCGACGGCGCCCCCGGCAGCATCGACGGCCTCGCCGCCTGGCGCGGTCACCTGTACGCGGTCCGCAACGGCGGCGTCTACCGCCTCGTCGAGGGCGACGGCGCTTGGACGAGCGAGGCCGTCGCGGCCCCGGGCGAGGTCAACTACCCGACCGCGGTCAGCGTCGACAACTTCGGCAACCTGTGGGTGGTCGAGGCCCAGTTCGGCGACCTGTTCGACATGGACCCTGCGACCAACGGCACGACCCCGTTCCGCGTGGTGCGCTTCGCGACGACGACGCGCTGACCGCGCGACGCGGAGGGGTTGACGCGCGTCCGACTGGGGTGACCTCTGCACGGTCGGAGCGCCCTTGGAGCTTTACCCTTCGACGCGCGCGGCCGCCCTCGCGCGGCTCGACGCCTTCCTCGCCGACGCGCCCCGTTATGCGGCGCGACGGAACGACGTGGTGCCAGGGCACCCGTATGTCTCGCGGCTCTCGGCGGCGCTGCGTCATCGGCTGCTGACGGAGCAAGAGGTCGTCGAGGCGACGCTCCGCAGGCACCCCTTCCGGGTTGTCGAGAAGTACCTGCAAGAGGTCCTGTGGCGCGGTTACTGGCGTGGCTGGCTCGAGCGTCGACCGCACGTGTGGGACCGCGCGGTCGAAGAGGCCGCTCACCTCGAGGCCACGCTCTCGCCCGACGCGCGGCGCAGCGCGCAGGCCGCGCTCGAGGGCCGGTCGGGGGAGCCGCTCATGGACCTCTTCGCGCGCGAGCTGCTCGACACGGGCTACCTGCACAACCACGCGCGCATGTGGTGGGCGTCTTTCTGGGTGCACCACCTGCGGCTCCCGTGGGCGCTCGGCGCGCAGCACTTTTCGCGGCACCTGCTCGACTTCGACGCGGCGAGCAATACGCTGAGCTGGCGCTGGGTCGCGGGGCTGCAGACGCCCGGCAAGACCTACATGGTCACAGCCGAGAACTTGCGACGGTACTGCGCGCCCGAGCTGCTCGCGCAGGCGGGTCACATCGGCCTGAATGGCGCGACCATCGCACGCCCCCAGGTCGAGCCCGAGTCGCCCGCGCCGCGCACGCCCGGTCCGACGGCCCAGGTGCCTCGCACCGCGGCGCGTCTCAGCGCGCGGTCGGTCGTCGTGCTGCACGACGAGGACCTGTGCCTCGAGCTTAGCCCGCTCTCAGGCGCGCGACCCCGCGCGGTCGCCCACCTCGCGCCTCTGGCGGCGTCAGACACGCCCGCCCCCCGCGCGGCGTGGCTCGAGCGGGCGCGCGCCGACGCCGCCGCGCGCGCCGCCGCCCACTTCGGGTGTTCGATTCACCGCTGCGACTCGCTCGACGCCGTGCTCAACGTCTGCGGCACGGCCGAGGCCGACTCGCTCGCAATGATGGCGCCCGCGGTCGGGCCTCTTCGAGACACGCTGCAAGGTCTATACGCCCAGGCCGCTGAGCGTGACGTTCAGGTGGTCGCCCTCACGAGGGCGTGGGACAGCGCGCTCGCGCCCTACGCGACGCGTGGCTTCTTCCCGTTCTGGGCCGAGGTCGGTCCGCGGCTCGAGAAGACAGGGTTGCTCGGCGCGTGAGTCAGCGCGCCAGCGACGCGCAGCCCGCGTCCCACTGAAGACCCTGCGCCGTGCAGGCGCCGAGCTCCATCGAGTTCGGCCCGCCGCGGCGCAGCTGCGTGATCGCGTCGATGAAACGCCCCCGCATCTGAGCGGCCTGCGACTCACCGAGACCCGCCCACTCGATGTCGGGCAGCCCGAATTTGGGTAGCCCTCGGCTGTGGAGCACAACCGTGCCGTCGGGCTGCTTGCGCGAGACCAAACGCACCTGCTCCGCCCCGAGCGTGGACGACGCGAGGACTGCGTGCCAACCATCTGCGGTGTACGCGCGCCGCGCCATGAGGTCGACCACGATCCCCCCGAACTTGTCGGCGATGGACAGCGCGACGAGCCCTGCCAGGCGCACATGGCCCTCGCCGGGGAGCAGGCCCGTATCGCTGCGGACGACCACGGCGAGCCCGGTGACCGGATCGCGGTGGTGAACCGGTTGCAGTAGGCGGGGGAACGCCGCACAATCCCGCTTAAGTTAACTACCCCCTCAACAGCGTTCATCAACAGGAGTAGTCGATGCGTCGTAGCGGAAAGGCCGTCTGGCACGGCACCGGATTGGAAGGGTCGGGCAGCCTCACCACCCCCAGCGGAGTGTTGGCGGAGCAGCCGTACTCCACGAAGATGCGGTTTGCCGATGCCGAGGGGCGAAGCGGCACCAACCCCGAGGAGCTGATCGCGGCAGCGCATGCCGGATGTTTTGCCATGGCGCTGTCGTTTCAGCTCACCGGCGCCGGCTTTCCGCCGACCGCGCTGCACGTAGAGTCGGTGATCACCATGGCGCAGCAGGGCTTCGACTGGTCGATGACCGGCATCGTGCTCACGCTCGATGCCGTGGTGCCGGGGATCGACGACGCGACCTTCCGTGAGAAGGCGAACGCGGCGAAGGTGGGATGTCCCGTGTCGCAGGCGCTGTCAGCGGTGCCGATCACACTCGAAGCCGCGCTGCGGGCGGAGTAAGGCGGCCCCAGTGCGGCCACGGATCTCGACGGCACGCAGGGTGTCGACGTCGACATCGCTGTCGAGATCTCGTATCGGTGTGAGCCATGGGATGCCGCCTGCCCATGTTTTACACCCTCCGCGATCGTCCACTCGCGCCACTGCAGCATCCTCACACCGGCGGCGGTGTCCGCTATTCTGGACGCCCTCACGGCCGCGTTGACCGAGCCGTCGCACAGAATCCGCCCTCTGCCGTCGCCGCTCTACCACCTGAGCGTTATTTTGCCGGTTGCAGTAGGCGGGGGAACGCCGCACAATCCCGCTTATGTTAACTACCCCCTATCCGTCGTTGATACGCACATGCGTACGAATGCGGCCGTAGTTCCGATGCCCGAGGCGCAGCACGCCGCGCCTCGGGAGCGGGTCTGCGCCACGAAGCTACCGTCGGGCGCGCCGTGACGCCGCAACTCCTCGCGCAGGGGCTGGTTGCCGTCCTGGTGGTGGTGGGCGGCGTGGGGATCGTCGGGATGGTCCTGCGGGCGTTGTTCGTACCGAATCCCGCCCTCGCGCTGGCGGAGCGGCGGATCGCGGGCGCAGGTGCGTCGCTGGGAGGGGGCGCCCGCGACGCCGGCTGGGAGACGGAGGACGGGGTCTGGATCCAGGCGGGATGGCGACCCCGACACGGCAAGCCCGCGGAGGCCATCACGTGGTTCGGGAGAGGGGCCGCGCCGCGCCTCGAGACGCAGCCGATGATCCTGTTCGGCGTCGACGGTTCGCTGACGCCGGTGGATGTCGCGCTGCCCATTCCGCGGCAGGACGAGCGCGTGGCGGCGGTCCACGCGGCACGGCTCCCGATGCCCGTGCGGTTGGCGTTTTCGGAGGGCCGACCGACCGGTCTGGTCGTCACGGGGTGGCCGACCGACATCGACGTGATCCTGCGTGCCGTGGCGGTGGTTCGTGGGTTCTGAACACCGGCGCTAGCTCTGACGGGGAGTCCCGGCACCGGCGGCGTCCCGCAGCGCGTCGGCCTGCGCGTCGAGCGTTGCGGCCCGCGCGTGGAGCGCATCGGGGGTGAAGCGCTCCGGCTGGCGAGCGAAGAAGCTGCGCGCCGCGGGGGTGAGGAAACACTCGGTCGGGGGGAGGCCGCTCGGGCCGCAAAAGCGCGCCGCCTCGCGCACGGCGGCGGCGGCGAGCCGCAGCTGACCCCGGACGGGGCCTGCGCCGAGGGCGGCGGCGGCGGCCGGCGCCTCGCGCCCGACTCGCTCGCCGTAGAGGAGCAGCTCGGCCGGGTCGAGGATGCGGCTGGTCCCGGGCCCGAACACCGTGTCCGGGCCGTCGACGGGATCGGCCACCGAGCAGCGGATGCGGCGTCGTCCCTCGGACAGGTGGGCGAGCACGACCCACAGGCCGTCCTCCCTACGCGCGTCCACCCAGGTCCCGCGGGCGACGGCGACGAACAGGCGGACCTCGGCGAGGGTGCGCGCCGAAAGGACGGGACCCGGCAGCTCGGGGACGGCCCAGGTCGCGGCGGTCGCGGCGGCCCGCAGCAGGTCGAGGGCGGCGCCCCCGGTGCGCAGCTGCACGCCACGCACGCGTCCGTTCTCCTCCTGAACCTCGACGAGCGCGCCTTCGGGGCTCCGGTACCACCGAAGTCCGTCGCGCGGCGGCAGCTGGGCGACCGGCTGGCGAAAGGCCGCCGCTGCGGCCTCGTCGACGGGTCGCCCGAGGCGAAACGCCTCCCGTACGCGACGCTGCAGCTCCTTGGGCGCCGGAAAGCCGAGACGGCGCACCACGGCCTCGGCCTGCGCCCCTTCGAGGAGCGCGACCGCGGTGACGCGGTCGCCCGCCCGGGTGAAGACGGCCACCGCGCCGGTGCCGTGCATCAGGTGCAGGACGAGCGGGGAGTCGTCGAGCGTCCGCCAGCCGCGCAGGACCTCGTCCCCGCGTAGGCGAGACCAGTCGAAGGGCGGAAGACACGCTTCTTCGAAGTCCCGTTTGTCGCAAGGGGCGAGGGCGAAGTCCAAGGCGGGCTCTCCTTTGCGGTCCGCGGGTCCGCGGGCCTGCCGTGCGTCATGGTGACCCTGGCCGACCAGGGATTCGAAGCGCGAGGAGAACGGGAGCAAGCAATCGATGGGGTACGACCGCCGAGGACGCGACGCGGGTGGGTCACCGCCCGCTTGGACTCCTCAATCCTTGAGATTCTCGTTGTAGACCAGCGAGTCGAACGACATCGACGCGCCCACCGCCGCGAGCAGCGTGAGCTTCTGCCCGCCGAGCTCGACATGAGCCTTGCTCGGGTCGTTCGCGACCGACGCGAGCCTCGAGGTCTTGCCGTTCCAGATCACCGTGCAGGCGGGTCCCGCCTTGCACTTCACCTTGCCTTCGATCTTCTGAAAAGTGAAGCTCCCGACCTCAATGGGGGTCGCGGCCTCGGCGATCGTGGCAGGGGTGATGGCGGGGACGAAATTGAAGCTGACGGTGGTGTCGGCGAAGGCGAGGGAGCAGAGCAGGACGAGCATGTGTATCCAGAGCTTCGAGGGAGCGGGGACCCTCAGCTTCGCAGGTGCATAAACCATCCTTCGGAAGCGTTCAGCGCCTGTCAGGCGCCGACCGCCCACGTGGACTACGGGTCGAGCAGCTCCAGCGAGAGGACCGTACCCGAGCGCGGCAGCGCGCGAACGAGGAGCCGGGTGCCGACGGCGACCCGCGTCACCGCGGCGGGCGGGAGCGTCGCGTTCCTGCGCACGGCGCTGCCGATCGCCGCGACCGAGACCTCCGCTACGAGACGCCGGGGGCGCAGCGAGCTCTCGGGCCGAACGGCAAGCACGACTCCCTCGTACGCGATCGGACCACCGAGGAGGTCGAGCCCGAGGGGCAGCCCCTTCCACAAAAGCGTCGCGGCGATGAACCCCACGACGAGGGCGGGCCCAGCGGACTCCTGGCCGCCTGAGGCGCCCGCGAACGCCGCCGCCGCCATCGTCCCTCCCCCGAGCAGCAGCGCGGTGGCCCGGAGCGCGGCGAGCGCGTGTGCCCATCGCGGAACGATCGTGCGGTCGGTGGAGGTCATGGGGCGCGTTGGGCTGGCGTGTGGAGGGACGCGCTTCGCAGCCGCGCGGCCCGCGCGGGGGAGACGCGCGCGGCAAGGACGTGGAGCATGGGTAGACCTTTAGCAGGCTGCTGAAAAACAGGCACGCGTCGAGCCGGGCACGCACCTTCCTGCATCCG